>JBDUBP010000063.1:0-5943 GCA_040004075.1 Acidobacteriota bacterium
CGCGCGGAGCGGCAGCCGGCCGCGGCCGAGTCGTAGTCGATCGAGTCGAGGTAGCGTTGGATCCGCCAGGGCGGGGACAACCTTCCGAGAAACCCCGCCTCGCGCGCGGTGAGTCCGTAGTCCGACATGCTTCTCCCTCTTCACTCCGGCCCGCCGTCCGCCTGCCGCCTTCCGTCCGCCTGGCACTAGAATGCCCCAGAACTTCGAGCGACAAGGAGACGAACGTGATCTCGCAATGGAAGACGCTGACTGTCGGTGTGGGAGTGACGGCTCTGCTTCTGTCCGGATGTCAGAAGGCGGAGAACGCCGGGACGGCGACGGAGGCCGCGCCCGCCGCGACCACCACCGGAGCGGCCGGTGCGACGACTGCAGCCGCGCCCGCCGGCAACACGTCGAAGCCGCCGTTTGGATTTCTCGATACGCCGAAGGAAGGCGCGACCGTCGCGGCTTCGAGCTGGGCGTTCGGATGGGCCCTCGACGACTCGGGGATCGCGCAGGTGACCGTCAAGTCCGAAACGGGCCTGACGAGCCCGGTGGCCATGAACCAGACTTTCCCGGGAGTCGCGCAGACGTATCCCGGTTTCCCGGACACGGAGCGAGCCGGCTTCGGCTTTCCCGTTCCGAAGGTCGATCCGGGCCTGCACACTCTCACGATCACGTTGATCGCGAAGGACGGCGGCCGCACCGAAATCCGCCGTCAGATTCGCGTCAAATGATCCGGGCGGTCTGCCGCGTCTCGCTCCTGGCGGTGGCCGCGGTCGTCCTTCTCTCCGCGGGCGCGCTCGCCGCACCCGTGCGCGTCTACATCTCCGTCGACATGGAAGGGATCGCGGGCGTGGTCACAGAAGACCAGCTCGGCCCGGCCGGCTTCGAGTACGCGAAGTTCAGGGAGTTCATGACCGAAGAGACCCTCGCGGCGATCGACGGCGCCCGCGCGGCCGGCGCCACCGAGTTCGTGGTCAGCGATTCGCACGGAAACGGAGAGAGCCTGCTCATCGAGAAGTTCCCAAAAGACGTGCAGATCGTGCGGGCTTGGCCGAGACCGCTGGCGATGATGCAGGGGATCGACGACAGCTTCGCGGCCGCGATGTTCATCGGATACCACGCGTCGACGACCAGCATGGGCGGGGTCCGCGCGCACACCATGTCCTCGGCGCACCTCGCCGACATCCGCTTGAATGGCCTGTCCGTTCCGGAGACCGGGATCAACGCCGCGATTGCCGGAAGCTTCCGCGTTCCGATCGTCCTAGTCACGGGCGACGACGTGATCGGCCGTGAGGCCTCCGCTCTGATTCCCGGAATCGAGACGGCGGTCGTGAAGTGGTCCTACGGATTCCATTCCGCGAAGACCATGACCCCGGCCGCGGCATGCGATCTGATCCGCACGAAGGCGCGCTCCGCAATCGCCCGTCGCGCGGAGATTCGCCCCTGGACCGTGAAGACGCCAGTGGACGTCGAGATTCGTTTCAAGAACTACCGCCCGGCTGAAGTCCTCGCCTACCTGTCCATCGTCGAGCGGATCGACGCGCACGCGATCCGGTTCCGGGCGCGCGACATCCTCGAGGCCTCGCGGTTTCTCGAGTTCGTGACGAACTACGAACCGGGACTGGCGCCATAAACGTCGCTTCCGCTCGCTCTCGCTCCCGCAGCGTATCCGCCAGTGAGTTGAACGGCCCTCCCTCTCCCCGCGCGCCGGAGAGAGGGCGGGGAGAGGGGCGGACTCATGCGGAGGGCGACTCCGAGAGAAAAGCCTGCGTACGGCGTCCCCGCCCCCGCCGGGGAGAGGTTGGGAGTGAGGGGCAGGAATCGAGACGGACGTTGAATAGCCTGGGACGAGGAGGACGGATGAAGATCTTTCTGAGAAGGGCTGGCCTGGCGACTTCGCTGCTGCTGCTGATCGCGGGCACCGCCGCCGCACAGCCGCGGACGATCACGGAGAAGGATTTTCTCGCGTTTCGGTGGGTGGCGGACCCTCGGATCTCGCCGGACGGGCAGTCTGTCGCGTACGTGCTCGTCACGGTCAACGAGAAGGAGGATCGTTACGACACCAGCGTCTGGGTCGTGCCCGCCGCGGGGGGCGCGGAGCCGCGCCGGCTGACGGCGGGACCGCGCGATACGTCTCCCCGCTGGTCGCCCGACTCCCGCACTCTCGCGTTTGCCCGGGCCGCCGCCGAAAAGGACCGTCCCCATCTCTTCCTGCTCTCGATGTCGGGCGGCGAGCCTCGGCGCCTGACGGACCTTCCGCGCGGGGCGGCGAACCCCGTCTGGTCGCCGGACGGCAAGACGATCGCGTTTAAGAGCGGGACGAATCCGGAGGATCTCGAGGAGCAGCGGACGGCCCGCGACCATCCGGGATCGCCGCCCCCGAAGAAGAGCGACGTCCGGGTGGTCACGCGCGCGGTCTATCGACGCAACGGCTCCGGATGGATCGATCCCGCCCATCACGAGCACGTCTGGACGGTCGCGGTTACCGAGAATGACCCGCCCGCCACCCCGCGCGCCGTGACGACGGGCCGGTATGACGAAGGGGAGGTCGCCTGGAGCGCCGACGGGCGCAGCATCCTTTTCACGTCGGACCGGGTCGACGAGCCGTATTACGAGCCGTCGGACTCCAACCTGTACGCGGTTCCCGCGGGCGGAGGCGCGCTCGAGACCGTCATCGACATCGCCGGCCCGGTCCGGGAGGCCGCGATCTCGCCGGATGGGAACCGGTGGGCCTTCGTGGGATCCATCAACCCGCCATCGGAGCAGTCGCACACGCGGTCGGATCTGTTCCTGTTTCGAGACGGCCGGCCGACGGCGCTCACGTCCGGAAAGGACTTCGAGATCGGAAGCTGGGTCGGCGGCGATCAGCACGCGCCTCGCGGCGGCAGCCCCGGCGGGCTGCGCTGGACCGCCGACGGAAAGGCGATCCTGACCGCGATCACGGAGCACGGGCGTGCCAACCTCGTGCGCATTGACGCCGCGAGCGGGACGATCGTGCCGCTGACCTCGGGTGAACACGACGTGATGGCGTGGACCTGCACTCCGGACGCGTCCCGGATCGCGCTGACGGTCGGCGACGACACCCACATCGGCGATCTCTTCCTCCTCGATGCCACGAGCAAGCGCCTTCGTCAGCTCACGCGCGTCAACGACGTCCTTCTGTCGGGCCTGAAGCTGCCGGCTCCCGAGGAGATCTGGTACGCGAGCTTCGACGGCCGGCGCATCCACGGATGGATCCTGAAGCCGCCGGACTTCGACCCCTCGAAGAAATATCCGATGATCCTGGAGATCCATGGCGGGCCGCACGCGGCGTACGGCAACACCTTCACGCACGAGTTCCAGTGGATGGCGGCGAAGGGGTACGTCGTCTTCTACACGAACCCGCGCGGCAGCACGACCTACGGCCAGGATTTCGCCAACGTCATCCAGTACCGCTACCCGGGCGATGACTTCAAGGACTTGATGGTCGGCGTCGACGAGGTCATGAGGCGCGGATACGTCGACCCGGCGCGGCTCGGCGTGACCGGAGGCAGCGGCGGCGGCCTGCTCACCAACTGGATCGTGACGCAGACGGACCGGTTCAAGGCCGCCGTCTCGCAGCGCTCGGTCGCGGACTGGGCGAGCTTCTGGTACACCGCCGATTTCACGCTCTTCACGCCGTCGTGGTTCAGGGGGAACCCGATGCGGGACGCGGAGGAGTTCTGGACGCGATCGCCCGTGCGCTACGCGGACAAGATCGTCACGCCGATGCTCTTCGTGGAAGGCGACGACGACCTGAGAACGCCTCCGGCCCAGGGAGGGGAGGCGATGTTCCGCGCGTTGAAGGCGCAGAAAAAGACGGCGGTCATGGTCCGGTTCCCCGGCGAGTCGCACGAGCTCTCCCGGTCCGGAAAGCCGTCGCACCGGGTCGAACGGCTGCAGCACATCGTGAACTGGTTCGAGAAGTATCTGAAGGGCGAGAAAATCGACGCCTACGATCCCTAGCGGCGCCCCGCGCAGCGCGGAAAGGACGCCGCTTGAAAGGAGACAATGCCGTGATTGGGCGATGGGGGCGCGGCCGTCTCAGCCGCCGCTCGCTCGCGAGGCGAGCCAGGCGTCTACCGAGGCGAGGTCCCAGCTCGCAGGGGTCGTAAGGACGAACAGCACCAGGGCCAGGCGAGGCAAGACGTGCTCGTGGAACGCGTACAGGGGCTCCTTCACGAGGTGCCCGAAGGTCACGATCACGAGAACCAGTCCGAGCGCGATGCAGGCATCGCGCGTCCGCCAACCGAGCACGAGGAGCGCGCCGCCGAGAAGCTCGACGACGGGGACCGTCACCCCGACGGCCCAGAGAGCCCAGGAGGGGAGAAAGGTGCCGGCGTATGGGTCGACGAAGTAACGGTGGGCATGGCCTGCCGGCGTGAGCTGGAACACCTTCCAGATCCCGGCCATCAGAAAGATCAGGCCGAGGACTTCTCGCGCAAGGAACAGAGCCCAGGCGCGCCGCACGACGTCGCGGCGGATCTCACTCGATGGGGGGACTCTTTCGTCGGAGCTCAACAGCGGTCTTATCGCCATCTCCTCATCGCCGGCCTCGCCACCCTCAGGCCGTCCCGAGACAATAGTGGCATTTCGTGGTGGAGCGACCCCCCCGCACCGCCCGGACGGGTCGAGGTCCGTTCCTCAACCCTACCCTCTCGCGCCCACGGGCGAGGGAGCGGACGCCCCGTCGCCCTCTCGGACCTGATCTATCCTTCATCGCCTGCCGAGCTGCCCCCATCCGGGAGCGACAGCGGAGCCGACGTGTGCCGACGAATTAGGATAACCGTCCCCGCGAGGGGAAGGAGGATCTCTGGAGGACGGGCCGGCGAGCCACGGCGGGAGAGGGGGGAAGTACCTTTTCACTCTCTCTCTCGGCGCCCTCGGCATTGTTTACGGCGACATCGGGACGAGTCCGCTGTACGCCCTCCGCGAGTGCTTCCACGGGCCGCACGCCATCCCGCCCACGCCCGGCAACGTGATGGGGGTCCTCTCGCTCGTCTTCTGGTCGCTCCTGGTCGTGATCTCGATCAAGTACCTGGTCTTCGTGATGAGAGCCGACAACCGGGGCGAAGGGGGGATCCTCGCCCTCATGTCCTTGATCCGGCCGCACCGCAAGGGATCCCGCGGTTTTCGATTCGCCCTGACGATGCTCGGCCTCTTCGGCGCGGCGCTCCTCTATGGGGACGGCATCATCACGCCCGCGATCTCCGTGCTCTCGGCCGTCGAAGGCCTGGGGATTGCGACGCCGGTCTTCGAGCACCTGGTCCAGCCGATCACGATCCTGATTCTGATCGGACTCTTCCTGATCCAGAAGCGCGGCACGCAGGGCGTCGGAGCGATATTCGGACCGGTGATGATCGTGTGGTTCATCAGCATCGCGGCGCTCGGCTTTCACCAGATCATCCGTGAGCCCGGCGTCCTCGCCTCCGTCAACCCGCTTTACGCGGTGCATTTTTTCCGGGAGAACACGGTTCACGGCTTTCTCGCGCTGGGCACCGTCTTTCTCGTCGTGACCGGCGGCGAAGCGCTTTATGCGGACATGGGACACTTCGGCGCGAAGCCGATCCGGCTCGCCTGGTTCGTCTTCGTCCTCCCGGCTCTGCTCCTGAACTATTTCGGCCAGGGCGCCCTGCTGCTCACGCAGCCGGCCGCGGCGGCGAATCCGTTCTACCGGCTCGGCCCGGCGTGGACGCTCTATCCCATGGTGGTTCTCTCGACGATCGCCACCGTCATCGCCTCGCAGGCCGTCATCTCGGGCGCGTTTTCGCTGACGCGTCAGGCGGTGCTCCTGGGATACAGCCCGCGAGTGCAGATCGAACACACGTCCGCGCGCGAGATCGGACAGATCTACATCCCGTCCGTCAACTGGGCGCTCATGCTCGCGACGATCGCGCTCGTCGTCGGCTTCGGCTCGTCGAGCAACCTGGCGGCCGCCTA
>JBDUBP010000055.1:0-20041 GCA_040004075.1 Acidobacteriota bacterium
CGAGACCCGTGGAGCGGGCTTCGGCGAGCAGCCGTCCCGCAGCGGCGGCGGTGCCGGGCTCCCCGCCCTCCGAGTCGAGCTCGCCGGCGGTCAGGGCGTTGAACGCGCCGTCGAACCAGACGATGGTCACCCGAAGACCGAGGGATACGGCCGCCGCCGTCATGGCGGCCGCCTCGTAGAGAACGTCTCCGGAACCGCGCTGGAGAAGCAGGACCCACGAGGGGCGCCCGGCGGAGCGAACCGAGACCGTGTCCTCGCCCGGGCTCGTCATAGCCGCCGCGACCGGGCCCGCAGCAGCCCGAGCATCTCGGCCGATCCGACCACGCCGCCCGGATGCTTTCGTCCCTCCGGAGTCCCGTGGAAATCGCTGCCCGCCGTCGCGGCGAGCCCGAGGTCTCGCGCGAGATTTCCGAAGCGCGCCTCCGCCGCGGGGTCGTGATCGGGGTGAAAGACCTCGACGGCGTCGAGCCCGTCGGCGGCGAGCGCCCGGATCAGCGAGTCGGCGTCCTTGTACCAGCACGCGTGCGCGACAGAGGTGACGCCGCCCGCCTCGCGGACCGTCCGGACGACGTCGGACGCCTCCCATTTCTCCGACGGCACGTACCAGGGATGCTCCCGGCCCAGGAACCGGTCGAAGGCGTCGTCATGGGAGGCCGCGTGTCCCGCCCGCACCAGCGCGCGCGCCAGATGCGGACGCGCCCACACGCCCTCTCCGATCTCCTCCCGCAGGGCGTCCAGGTCGAGGGGGTATCCGGCGAGGACGAGCTTTTCCGCCATCCGTTCTCCGCGCTTGCGCCGGTTCTCCTGGCGCTCCAGAAGCCGCGCGTTGAACGTCGCGTTTCCCTCATCCACGAACAGCGCCAGGATGTGGACGTCGTCCTGCCCTCGGAAGTCCGCGGAGATCTCGGCGCCGGAGATGAGCTCTATCCCGAGCTTTTGCGCCTCCGCGCGCGCCTCGGGCAGGCCCTGGAGCGTGTCGTGGTCGGTGAGCGCGAACGCGTCGATGCCCGCGTACGCCATGTGGCGCACAAGCTCCGCCGGACGGTCCAGTCCGTCGGAGCAATTCGAATGACTGTGCAGATCGACGCGCATCCGCCGATCTTAAACAGTTATCGGTTTTCCGTCGTCAGTTTTCGGCTCGCGTCCGCGGCCGGCGACCGCCCCGCCGGCTCACCTGTTCTTGCGGCCCTTGCGCCCCTTCTTGCCGGAGGAACCCCGTCGATCCTCTTGGCGATCGTCGGAGCCGCCGTATTCGCCGGCCTCCCCTTCGATGCCGAAAGCGATCTTCACGTTGACCTTATAGTTGACGAGCTCTCCGCCCTCGACTCGCGCCGTCCAGTCCTGCACGTCCACCCCGGTGATCCCGCGGATGGTCCTCGACGCCTCACGCACCGCGGTGCGCACGGCCTCCTCCCACCCGTCCCGCGATGACGCCACGACCTCGATGACTTTGGCGATGTTCGACATTCGGTGCTCCTTTCTGACTCGACGCGCCGGGTGCAACAACCGTTCCGGCGTTCCGGAGACGCTCGACGCCATAAGATCCGGGCGTGGAGCGCAGGCAGGTGGCCCGGATGCTCGAGGAAATCGCCGGGATGCTCGAGCTGAAGGGAGAGAACCCCTTCAAGGTGCGCGCCTACGAGAACGGCGCCCGCGCCATTCTGGGATTCCAGGGCGACCTCCCCGAGGCGGTGCGTTCCGGGGAGATCCGCCGGGTCAAGGGGATCGGGCCGGGTCTGTTCGCCAACCTCGACACGCTCTTGAACACGGGGTCTCTTCCCTACTACGACGAGCTGCGCGCCGCGTTTCCGCCGGGTTTGCGCGAGTGCCTGAGGATCCCGGGATTCGGCGCCCGCAAGACAAAGCAGGTGCACGACGCGCTCGGGATCGATTCGCTGGCGGCCCTGGAAGACGCGTGCCGGGACGGCCGGATCGCGGGGGTGTCGGGCTTCGGCCCGAAGAGCGTCGAAAAGATCCTGAAAGGAATCGCGGTCGTGCGCGCCGGCGCGGGGCTTCACAAGTATTCCCGGGCGCGCGCCCGCGCGGAGGAGGTGCTTCCCGCGCTCGAGGGAACGGCGCGGAGAATTGAGCTCGCGGGTGCTCTCCGCCGCCGGTCGGAGGTGGTCCAGAGCGCCGATTTCGTGGCCGAAGCGCACGATCCGCGGGCTCTCGCGAAAGCGTTCCAGGAGGTCCCGGGCGCGGCCGAGTCGCTGCCCCCGGAGAACGATCTCGCCCGGGTGCGCCTCGCCGATGGACTCTTGATCACCCTGCGGGCGGCTAATCGGGAGGAATTCGCGGCCGCGCTTCTCGACGCGACGGGAAGCGCCGAACACGTCGCGGGTCTCCGTGCCCGGGCGACAGAGAAAGGTCTTCGGCTCGACCCTTCCGGCCTCTTCGCCGGGACTTCGAAACGGAGAGTCCCCTGCGCGACCGAAGCGGAGATCTATCGCGTTCTGAATCTCGCGTACGTCGAGCCGGAGCTGCGCGAAGGCCGCGGGGAGATCGAGGCCGCGGCCGACGACGGCGGTCTTCCCACCCTGGTCTCCAGGAAGGACCTGCGCGGCCTCATTCACGTCCACACGACGGAGTCCGACGGGCGGGATTCCCTGGAGGACATGCTCGCCGGCGTGCGGGACGCGGGATACGAATGGGTCGTGATCACCGACCACAGCCAGACCGCCGGGTACGCGGGAGGACTCACGCCCGACCGCGTGCTTCTCCAGCGCGCGGCAATCCGCGCGATCCGGCCGGCCTTTCCCGAGCTCACTCTCTTTCACGGCACTGAGGCCGACATCCTGGCGGACGGCGCGATCGATTTCGGCGACGAGTTCCTGGAGGGGTTCGACGTGGTCGTGGCGTCCGTGCATTCCCGTTTCGGCCTCCCCAGGGAGGAGCAGACCCGGAGGCTCATCCGCGCCGTGCGCAACCCCCGCGTCACCGTGCTCGGGCATCCCACGGGCCGCCTCCTCCTTTCGCGGAGTCCGATCGATGTCGACATCGAGGCGGTTCTCGACGCCGCGGGGGAGTCCGGATGCGCGGTGGAGATCAACTGCTCTCCCGATCGGCTCGATCTCGACTGGCGGTTCTGCCAGGGCGCCGTCCGCCGAGGCATTCTGATGGCGATCGACCCGGACGCGCACTCCGTGGGCGAGATCGGACTCGTCCCCTACGGGATCAACATCGCCCGCAAAGGCTGGGTTACGGCGAAGTCCACCCTGAACGCGAAGAGCGCGGAAGAGTTCGCGGCGTGGCTCGCCCGGCGCCGGGGGGCGTGAGGAGCCGGAAACGGGAAACGGGAAACGAGCGGTAATTTTCCCCTCCGGCCCTCTCGACTCTCAACTTTTCTCCCATTGACAGCATTACTAAATTGCTAAATAGTTATTTACTATGGGAAGGCCCGCCAAGGTCCGCCGCGACGAGGTCCTCGCCGCCGCGCGCGACGCGTTCGTGCGAGGCGGTTACGAGGGCACGACCCTGGCGGACATCTCCGGCCGGCTCGGGGTGTCTCCGGCGGCGCTCCTGCGGCACGCCCCGACGAAGCAGGCGCTCTTCACGGCTGCGATGGGCGAGACGCCCGGCCCCGAGATGCTTCCCCTCGCCTTCCTCGCGGAGGTGCCGGGCAACGCGGACCCGGCGGCCGTTCTCCGCCAGGTCGCCAACGCTTTTGTGCCGTTCATCCAGGCGAAGCTGCACGAGAGCCTCGGCCGCTGGGTGCATTTCAAAAGAGTGCCGGGCCTCGGCCGTCTGCCCCTCCCCTTCGACCCTGAGGCGCATCCGACGCCGCCTCAACGCAACCTGAAGCTGCTGGAGGATTACCTGCGCCGGGCGCGCCGGGCCGGCCGCGTCCGGCTCCGCAACCCCCGCGCGGCGGCCGTGGCCTTCGCCGCCTCCCTGCACTCGTTCGTGATGCTCCAGGAGGTCGTGCAGGCGCTCGAGGATCCCCTTTCTCTGGAGGAGTACCTGGACACCCTGATCGACGTCTGGAAGCGAGGCGCGATCGCGAAAGGAAGAATACCATGAAGAAGCGCTCCATCCTCCTCGTGGTCGTGATCCTCGCCGCGGGAGGAGCGTTCTGGGCCTTCCGCTCGCGGGGCGCCGAGAAGCCGCTCGTTCTCTCCGGGTCCATCGAGGCGCGCGACGTCGAGGTCGGATCGCTTATCGGAGGACGCGTCTCGAGGGTCCCGGTCTCGGAGGGCGCCCGGGTCTCCCGGGGACAGCCCCTCGTCGTCTTCGAAACCGATCTCATCGAACTGCAGCTTCGCCAGCAGGACGCCCGGGTCGCGGAAGCCAGGGCGAACCTGGCGCGTATCGAGCGCGGACCGCGCTCCGAGGATGTGGCGCGCTCGCGCGCCGAGGCGGACAACGCCGAGCGAGAGCGTCGCCGCCAGCGCGCGCTGCTCGACCAGGGCGTCATCGGGCAGCAGCAGTACGACACCGTGGCGACTTCCGCCCGGATGTCGCTCGAGACCCTTCGGGAAAAGGAACGCGGCAGCCGCGCGGAAGACGTCGCCGCCGGGCGCGCGGGACTGCAGCGCGAGGAGGCGCAGCTCGCCTACCTGCAGCGGCAGAGGCAGGAATCGATCGTGGCCGCCCCCGCGGACGGCGTCCTGGAGTCGATCGACCTGCGGCCCGGCGACCTGGTCGCTCCGAACCAGCCCGTGGCGAAATTGATCGAGCCGTCGCAGATCTGGGTCCGCGTGTACGTCCCCGAGCCGTCGCTCGGCCGCGTGCGGGTCGGCCAGACTGCCTCCGTTCGCGTGGACACGTTCCCGAAGCGCGACTTCTCCGGGCGCGTGGTCGAGATCCGGACGTCGGCCGAGTACACGCCTCGCAACGTGCAGACCCTGGATCAGCGGATGGACACGGTCTTCGGCGTCAAGATCGCCATCGACCCGGCGCCGGAGCTGAAGCCCGGAATGGCGGCGTCCGTCGTGATCTCGGAGGCGCGGTGACGGACGACTTCGGGATTCGCGTCGAAGGGGTGTCGCGCGACTTCGGCAGGGTTCGGGCGCTCGACCGCGTGACGCTCGCCGTGCCGCGGGGCGAGATCTATGGACTTCTCGGCCCGAACGGCTCCGGCAAGTCCACGCTCATCCGGATCCTCTGCGGCCTGCTCGCGCCCACGGAGGGCCGGGCGTGGGTCGACGGCCTCGACGTCGCGAAGCAGAGCGAGGCGATCCGCGGGCGCATCGGATATGTCTCTCAGCGGTTCTCGCTCTACGAAGACCTGACGGTGAATGAGAACCTCGACTTTTTCGCCTCGGTCTACGGCTTGAAAAATGCGGAGCTCCATCAGCGCCGGGAGTGGGCGATCGAGCTGACCTCGATCGGGCCGTATCGTTCCCGATTGGCCGGCCAGCTGTCGGGCGGCTGGAAGCAGCGGCTCGCGCTCGCCGCGGCGCTGATGCACCGGCCGCGCGTGGTCTTCTTGGACGAGCCGACGGCGGGAATCGATCCCGTCGCGAGGCGCGAGCTGTGGAACCTCCTCTTCGCCCTGGCGGCGGAGGGCGTCACGCTCTTCGTCACGACCCATTACATGGACGAGGCTGAGAGGTGCGGGCGCGTGGCCTACCTGTACCTATCGCGCATGCTCGTCGAAGGCTCGCCCGACGAGCTCACGAAGCTGCCGGAGATCACGCCGACCGGGACCCGCCGGGTCGAGGCGGCTTGCGAGCGCGGGGTCGCCGCGGTCATGGGGCAGGCCCGCGCCCTCCCGTACGTCCTCGACCTGACCATCTTCGGCAACGCCCTGCACATCCTGGTCCGCGACGACGTTTCCGATGCCGCCATCGCCCGGGATCTCGAAGAAGCCGCCGGGGAGCCGGTCCACATCCGGACGATCGACGCTTCGCTCGAAGACGTCTTCGTCCGCCTGACCAGGTTGCAGCTCGAGAAGAGGGGCGACGTTCCGGTCGCCGCGCCCGCCACGGGAGCCGCGAGAGCGTGAGGGGCTTCGTCGCGGTCCTGAAAAAAGAGGCCAAGCAGATGCTCCGCGACAAGGGCACTCTGCGATTCACGCTTCTGCTTCCCGCCTTCCAGCTCGTGCTCTTCGGGCTGATCGACACCAACGTGAAGCACGTTCGGACCGTGATCCTCGACCTGTCGCGGAGCGAGGAGAGCCGGACGCTGGTGCGCGATCTGACTAACACGAGCTTCTTCGACGTCATCGAATACGTCCCTTCCCGGACGGCGATGCGGGAGCGGATCGTGGCCGGGCGCGCCTCCGTCGGAGTCGAGATCCCTCCCGACTACGCGCGCCGGCGTTTGAACCGGCAGGCGGCGGACGTTCTCGTCTTGATCGACGGCTCCGACTCCTCGATCTCCGGGCAGGCCCTCGCGGCCGCCAACGGGCTGACCCTCTCGGAGTCCCTCGGCGAGCTGCTCGCTCGGGCCGGGTCGCGCGAGCTTCCCGTGCGGGCGCACCCCCTCTTCCTCTTCAACCCGGATTCCCGCAGCGCGAACCTTCTGATTCCCGGTCTCGTCGCGATCCTGCTGACCTTCTCGGGGACCCTTCTCGCCGCCTACGCGATCGTCCGCGAGCGCGAGCGGGGCACCCTCGAGCAACTGATGGTGACGCCGGCCTCGCCGGTCGGCGTGATTCTCGGAAAGCTCCTGCCGTACCTGGCGCTCGGGTTCCTTCAGCTCATCCTGATCCTTCTTCTGATGACGCTCGTCTTTCGGGTTCCGATCCACGGGAACCTCGCTCTGCTGCTCGCCCTCTCGATCGTGTATCTCTTCGCCCTGCTCTCCCTCGGCCTCCTGATCTCGTCGCGTTCGAAGACGCAGATGGAGGCGACCCAGTTCGCGCAGATGTTTCTGCTGCCCTCGATCATGTTGTCGGGGTACATCTTTCCGCTCTCGTCGATTCCAGGCCCCCTGAGGTACGTGTCGCAGATCCTCCCCGCGACGCACTTCATCGCGATCGCGCGAGGAATCATCATTCGCGGGGCGAACTTCACGGACCTCTGGCGCAGCGTCGCGGCGCTCTTTGCCATTGCGTTCGTTCTCGTGGCAGGCAGCACGCGGGCCTTCAGGAAGACCATTTCTTAGGCCGCAGGAGCCACTTTCCCCGCGGAGGCTGATCTAGAATGCGGCTTCCCCGCGAGGAGAAGCGATGCGCAAGACCGCCTCACCCGAATCAACGCCCCGGCCGGATCGTTCATGACCGAGGAGACTGCGCTCGCCGCGATTGCCCGCCCGGAAAAGATCGCCGAGATCGCAAAGCACGTCGAAGGCATCCTTCGGCTGCTGGGCCTCGATCTGGCGGATCCGAACCTGGTCGAGACGCCCGAGCGCGTCGCCAAGATGTACCTCGAGCTCTTTCGAGGCCTCGACGAGGGAGCCGAGCCGAAGGTCACGCTCTTCCCCAACGACGAGCGCTACAGCGCGATGGTCATCGAGAAGGACATCCCGTTCTACTCCATGTGCTCGCACCACCTGGTGCCGTTCTATGGCCACGCCCACATGGCGTACATCCCGAACGACAAGATCATCGGGCTCTCGAAGATGCCGCGCATCGTCGACTTCTACGCCCAGCGGCCGCAGCTCCAGGAGCGGCTGACGGAACAGGTCGCAGGATTTCTCGCCGAGAAGCTGATGCCCCAGGGGGTGATGGTCGTCATCGAAGCGCGACACCTCTGCGTCGAGATGCGCGGGATCAAGAAGCCGGGCGCGCTGACCGTGACCTCCGCGATCCGCGGGATCTTCTACAACCGGCCCGTCCGCGAGGAGTTCCTCGACCTGCTGAACCGGCGGGGATAGCGAGGAGCCGAGCGACCAAACGGGAGCGAGACGGCCGCGGGACTCCGCGGTCAACTCGATCGTGATTCTCTGAGGTCTACTCTCCGAACCCGGCCCGGAGCGCCCGGACGCGCCCGAGGCCCTCCAGGGTCCTTGCTCCGTGCCAGCAGAAATCGTCTCCCGACACGAAGAGGCGCACCCGCTCGGATCCGAAGAGCGTCTCGCACTCCACCCCGTGCTTCTCGGGCGAGAAGGGAAATGGTTCGTCGGGGAAGAAGTGCACGTCCGCGCCGCGGGAGAGCGACTCCGCGGGGGATGTCCCCGGGTATCTGTCCGCCTCCCGGCCGTACACGTTGACGCCGCCGGCGAGCGCGATGAGATCGGCGATGTACGTGTCGTCCGAAACCGTCATCCACGGGTCCTTCCAGATCCAGTAGGCATACAGAAACGGCGGAGGCCGCGGCGCGTCCTCGAGGGCGTCGATCTCGGCCTCCAGACGGCCGGCGAGAGCCTCGCCTTCCGCGGAGGAGCCCAGACGCTCCGCCCATCGCCGGATCTCTGCCGGAACCTCGTTCACGGTACGGGGAAAGCTCAGGAGGACTTCGACGCCGGCGTCGCGCAGCGCCTCGACGTCCTCTCGACGGTTCTCTTCCTGATTGGCGAACACGAGATCCGGCTTCAAGTCCAGGATCCTAGCGAGATCCGGATTTTTGGTCCCTCCGATGCGCGGCAGACCCCACAGCAATCCCTCCGGCCGCACACAGAACCGGGTCGCGGCGACGAGCTGCTTCAACCCACCGAGAGCCACGATCGTCTCGGTGATGGAGGGGCAGAGGGAGATGACGCGGCGGGGCGGAGGCATGGGTCGATCTTATGAGAGACGGGTTGAGCGTTCAGCGTTGAGCGTTGTGTTGACACGCGGCGAGACTTTGATGGGCGCCGTTGAGAGTGTCGGCTACTCGCGTCTCGCTCTCCGGACGCTTAACGCTCGACGCTCAACGCTCAAGTTCCCTTACACTTCCGTCACTTGGACCTTCCCGCCCGCGACCTCGCCGCGCTCTTCCGATCGAAGAACCCGCTCGTACTGTGCGAGACGGTCGAGGAGAAACGCTTCGAGTCCCTCGTGCGCGGCGTGGCGGGCGAGCTCTCTCTGCCTGTCTCGACATGGAGCGCGGCGAGCGGCCTTTCCCCCTGCCATCCCGCGGACCAGCCGAAGACCTGCGAGCTCGCCTGGGCGCTCAAGCTGATCCGGACCGCGACGGGAGACGGCGTCTGGATCCTGAAGGACCCCCAGGCGCATCTCGACAACGCGACCACGCTTCGAACCTTGCGCGAGACCGCGCAGGAGTTCGCCGGCTCCGCGCGCACGCTCGTTCTCGTCGGGCCGGCGCTTTCGGCGCGGGCGGAGCTCGACGAGCTCGGAATCCGATTCGACTTTGCCCTCCCCGGTCCCGAGGAGCTGCGCCATCTCGTGTCGGAGACGATCCGGCGCTACGGAAAGCAGGTCCGGGTGGTCCTCACCCCGGAGGACGTCGAAGGCCTCGTCACCGACCTCCAGGGGCTCACCTCCTTCGAGGCGGAGCGGGCGCTGGCCCGCGCGATCGTGGACGACGACGCGCTGACGGCCGCGGACCGCCCCCGGATCCGGGAGAGCAAGAAGACGCTCGTCGAGACCGGGGGCCTGCTCCAGTTCTTCCCGTCGCTCCAGGGGCTGGAGTCGGTCGGAGGCGTCGCCCGCCTGAAAAAATGGATCGCGTCCCGGAAAGTCGGCTTTCTTCCCCCGCCCGGAGCGAAGCCGCTCGACCCGCCTCGGGGCCTTCTCATCCTGGGAGTGCAGGGGTGCGGCAAGAGTCTGGCCGCCAAGGCCGTCGCCGCGTCGTGGGGCTTGCCTCTCCTTTCGCTCGACGCGGGCCGTCTCCTGGCTCCCTACATCGGCGAATCGGAAAGAAACCTTCGCGACGCTCTGAAGCGAGTCGAACGGATGGCGCCGTGCGTGCTCTGGATCGACGAGATCGAGAAAGCGTTCGCCTCCTCCCGCTCCTCGGAATCGGACGGCGGCGTCTCCAAGCGGCTCGTCGCCGCGCTTCTCACCTGGATGCAGGAGAGGAGCGCCCGCGTCTTCATGATCGCGACGGCCAATTCGGTCCAGGAGCTGCCCCCCGAGATGATGCGAAAGGGCCGCTTCGATGAGGTGTTCTTCGTCGACCTGCCCGGCCGCGCGGCGCGCGCCGAGATCTTCGCGCTTCATCTCGACTCCCGGGGCGAGGGCCCGAAGAAGTTCGATCTCGATCGCCTCGCCGCCGAGTCGGACGGGTTCTCCGGCGCCGAGATCGAGCAGGTGATCGTGTCGGCCCTCTACGATTCCCGGGCCACCGGGTCGCCGCTCGACACGACGAACATCTTAGTCGCCCTGCGCTCCACGCGTCCCCTGTCTGTCGTGCGCTCCGAGCAGATCGCGGCGCTCCGCGAGTGGGCGGCGGAGAGATGTGTGCCGGCCGATGCGAGTGAGAATTGAAAGTTGAGAGTTGAGAGTCAAGAGTTCAGAGGTCAGGAGGACCCGGCATCCCGTGACAATAGAGAGAGGTAGAGGTCTACCGATCTGAAAGTATGGCAGAGAGGCTACGAACTGGTATCGGCTGTCTACCGGCTCACAGCCGAGATGCCCGCTGATGAGCGATATGGGCTCATTTCACAAACGCGTCGAGCCGCTGTTTCCGTGATCGCGAATATTGCCGAAGGCTCCAAGCGCATTCATCGGGTCGAGGCCTCCCGATTCTTGAACATCGCGGAGGGATCGCTCGCAGAGTGCGAAGCTCTCCTCAGGGTGGGCACAGGAATGCAATTCATTCCTTTCCCCCGCGTGCATCCCCTGTGGGGCGAACTCGACAAATTGGCGCGAATGTCAGCGAGTCTTCGACGAACAGTTCTCAAACAAGACGACTCCCCCGCGCCGGTTTCCTCCTCAACTCTCAACTCTCGACTCTTAACTCTTAACTCTCAACTCTAAGCTCTCAACTCTCAACTTCTCCAATCACCTCGCTATCGAATACGCCGTCGCCAACGCGGCGGGATCCGCCTCGGCACCCCCCAGATACCGGTGGAGCCAGTCCATCACGGTGGCGTGCCACAGGCTCGAGTTGCCGGGTTTCAAGACCCAGTGACCTTCGTCGGGAAACGTCAGCAGTTTGGACGGGACGTTCTTCAACTGGAGGGCCGTGAAGAGCTGGAGGCCCTGCCCGAACGGAACGCGGAAGTCCTTCTCGCTCGTCACGACGAGCGTCGGCGTGTGGAACATCTCGACGAAGCGCGAGGGGTTCCACTTTTCGTAGAGGTCCGAGGTCCACGGCCAGCCGCCGAATTCGGCTTGAGGAAACCAGAGCTCCTCGGTCTCGAGAGCCATCGATCTGGTGTCGAAGACCCCGTCGTGCGAGACGTACACGGCGAAGCGGTCCGTGTGCCCCATCATCCAGTTGACCATCCAGCCGCCGTACGACCCGCCCGCGGCGCCGATCTTCGCCTTGTCGACGTAGGGCAGAGAGGCCAGGTCGTCCGCCTGCCTCATGAGGTCGTCGTAGACTTTCCCGCCCCAGTCGCCGCTGATCTCGTCGAGGAACTTCTGCCCGAACGAGGTCGAGCCGCGGGGATTGGCCGCGTAGACGACGTAGCCGTACCCGGCGAAGACCTGCGGGTTCCAGCGCGTGGACCAGACGTCGGCCCAGACGCCCTGGGGGCCGCCATGGATCAGGAGGACCGCCGGATACCGCCGCAACGGGTCGAAGCCGGGAGGAAGCACGAGCCAGCCGTGGAGCTTTGCTCCGTCCGCTGCGGCGACCCAACGCTCCGCGGCGTTCAACCCGAAGGCCCCTTTGCTCCAGAACGCGTCGTTCGTGTGCGTCAGAGGCACGGCCGCTTTTCCGCCCGCGGCGTCGATCGCGTGGATCTCGGGAGGGTGGGTGGCGGAGCTCGCGTGGAAGAAGAGGCGGCGCCCGTCCCGAGACGGCTGCAGGTGGGCGGGTGTGCCCCCCGTCCACACCGGCGCGGGTGAAGCGCCGTCGAGGCCGACCCGGAAGATCGTGCCGTGGGCCCGGACGGTCGAGACGAAATAAATCGAGCGCGAATCGGGCGCCCACGCGAGCTCCTCGACCCAGTCGTCGAACAGAGGCGTCAGCTCGCGCGCGCGGCCGGAGGCGCGGTCGAGGAGCATGAGCGTGAACCGGTCCGACTCGACTCCCGGCCGCCGCTGAGCCCGGTACGCGATCCACTTTCCGTCGGGTGAGAAGCGGGGCGAGCCGTCGAACGCGGGATTCCCGGCCGTTAGATCGGCCGCCCTGCCGCCGCCCGCGTAGGGAACGATCCAGAGGTCGGCGTTCGTGGACGCCGCCTGGACCTTGTCTGGGTTGGACGCGTACACGAGCTCCTTCCCGTCCGGCGAGACCTCGTAGTCTTCTCCGCCGCCGACCGCGAAGGACGGCGCGTCCCGTTCCCCCGGCGTCAGATCAGACGCGGCGCCGCCGCCGGGATCGACCGGCAGCCTCCAGAGGTGAGTCCGGAGACCTTCCTGCCAGGCGTCCCAGTGCCGGAACAGGAGCCGCTCGACCACCCGCGCCTTGATCGCGGCCCCTTCGCGCGCCTGCACCCGCTTTTCCAGGCAGGACACGTCCTGGCAGTCCGGAAAGACGTCGGAGGACACCACGAAGGAGCGGCCGTCGGGAGCCCATTTGAATCCGTTCACTCCTGTCGGGAACGACGTTGCCTTCTGAGGCTCGCCACCCGAGAGGCGGATCAACCAGATCTGGGAGCCGCCCTCGCGATTGGACAGGAACGCGATCGTCTTCCCATCGGGCGAGAAGGCGGGGTCGGAATCCCGCTTGTCTCCGGACGTCAGCCGCCGGGCAGCTCCGCCGCCCGTTCCCACCAGCCAGATCGCGGAAAGCGACCGGTTCGCGGCGACGTCGGGTGTCGCGACGCCGTAGGCGATCCACTGGCCGTCCGGCGCGAGCGAAAAACCGCCCACGCGCTGGATGCGCGCCAGATCGTCGAAACGGAACGGCCGCGCGGGCGCGGTGGCGGCGAAGGAGAGAAAAACGAGAAGCCCGAAGATCGCTCTTCCGGAGAGACTTCTGCTCATGCGAAACCTCCGGGCGGATTCTATGGGCGTCAGAAGCCTCCGCGCCGCCGCCGAGGCATGCCGGAGCGGCCGCTTGTGTGCCCGCCGCCGGGGACCCCACGGTGAAATCCCGCTCCGTTTGTTATCATCCCGATCCCCCGGGAATGCGCGGGAATGTCGCAAAAGGAGTCTCTCGTGAGCGCTGTCCTCGAAGAAAAAATCCCCTCGGAGGCGCCGCTCGGGCCCTCGGTCGTGAACGACTTCTCGATCCATGTTGCTACGGCCAACGGTTCAGGCAGCCAGTCCTCCAACAGCATCCTGATGCGCGCGATCTTCCAGATGGGGATCCCCGTCTCGGGCAAGAACCTGTTCCCCTCCAACATCCAGGGCCTCCCGACCTGGTTCACGATCCGCGCCTCGAAGGACGGATTCATCGCCCGGCGGCGCGACATCGGGGTCCTGATCTGCATGAACCCGGAAACGGCGCACGAAGACGTCCGGACGGTGCACCCCGGCGCGGCCGTGATCTACGAGGAAAACCTGAAGCTCGACACGCTGCGCAACGACGTCCACTTCTACGCGGTCCCCTTCTCGAAGCTGGTCCTCGAGCTCGTTCACGACGGCAAGCTGCGGCGGCTCGTGGTCAACATGATCTACGTCGGCGTCGCCGCCTGGCTCTTGAACGTGGACCGCGAGGAGATCCAGAAGGCGCTCTCGAAGCAGTTCCACGGCAAGGAGAAGGCGATCGAGGTCAACTGGACCGCGATCCAGGGCGGCTGGGACTGGGCCGAGAAGAACCTGAAGAAGGCGGACCCCTTCCGGCTCGAGCGCATGAACAAGAACGCCGGGAAGGTCATGATCGACGGCAACGCCGCCGCTGCGATCGGCTGCATGATGGCGGGCGTCAACGTCGTCGCGTGGTACCCGATCACGCCGTCTTCTTCGCTGGCGGAGTCCCTGATCGACTACTGCCGTGAATATCGGAAGGACCCGATCACCGGCAAGCCGACGTTCGCGATCGTGCAGGCGGAGGATGAGCTCGCCGCCGCCGGGATGACCCTGGGAGCGGGATGGGCCGGCGCCCGCGCCATGACGACGACCTCGGGGCCGGGCATCTCGCTCATGGCCGAGTTCGTCGGGCTCGGCTATTACGCGGAGATCCCGGCCGTCATCTTCGACGTGCAACGCGTCGGCCCCTCGACCGGGCTGCCGACCCGGACAATGCAGGGCGACATCCTCTCGACGTACTGCCTGTCGCAGGGGGACGCGTATCACATCCTGGTGATTCCCGCCTCCGTCGAGGAGTGCTACACCCTGTCGATGGAAGCCTTCGATCTCGCGGAGCGATTCCAGACGCCCGTCTTCGTGATGATGGATCTCGATCTCGGGATGAACAACTGGATGGCGGAGCCGTTTCCTTATCCCGACAAGGGCGTCGACCGCGGCAAGGTGATCAAGACCGCGGAGGAGTTCTCCGCGCACATGCAGAAGTACAAGGAGTTCGCCCGATACCGCGACGTCGACGGCGACGGTATCCCCTGGCGGACGCTCCCCGGAATGATCGACAACCCGGCGGCCGCCTATTTCACGCGCGGCTCCGGCCACACGGAGCGGGCGACGTACTCGGAGCGGCCCGAAGACTACAAGAACAACATGGATCGGCTTTCGCGCAAGTTCGAGACGGCGCGGCTGCACGTGCCGAAGCCGGTCGTCGAAGGCGAAGGCTCCAGGATCGGGATCGTGCAGTACGGCTCCTCCGATTTCGCGGTCCAGGAGGCGCGGGCGATCCTGAAACGCAAGGGCATCGCGACGGACTGCCTGCGTGTCCGCGCGCTTCCCTTCACTCCGGAGACCAGAAACTTCATCTCGCAGCACGAGCGCGTCTACGTCGTGGATCAGAACCGCGACGGTCAGATGTTCTCCCTGCTGTCCCTCGAAGTCGGGCCGGACGCGGCGCGACTCAAGTCCATTCGGCATTACGACGGCTTCCCTCTCGACGCCGAGACGGTGATCGAGGGCATCGAAGCCGGGGAGAAGGTCTGATGTCCTCGACCGCCGAGCCCAAAGCATCGCCCTCGAACCGCCTCGGGTTGGACGTCAAGCAATACGGCGGGGGCAAGTCCACCCTCTGCGTCGGCTGCGGCCACGACGTCATCACCCGCCAGATCACCCAGGCCTTCTTCGAGATGGGCGTGACGCCCCACAAGGTCGCGAAGATGTCGGGGATCGGCTGCTCGTCGAAGACCACGGCCTACTTCGTGGACCGCGGCCACGGCTTCAACGCCGTCCACGGCCGCATGCCCGCCGTCGCGACGGGGGCTATGCTCGCGAACCACCACCTCCTGACCATCGGCGTCTCCGGGGACGGCGATACCGCTTCCATCGGCGCCGGACAGTTCGTGCATCTGCTCCGGCGCAACCTGCCGATGGTCTACATCGTCGAGAACAACGGGGTCTACGGCCTGACCAAGGGCCAGTTCTCCGCGACCGCGGACTTCGGATCGAAACTCAAGAGCGGTGTCGTGAACGATCTCCCCGCGATCGATCTGTGCGCCATGGCGATCGAGCTCGGCTGCGGGTACGTCGCGCGTTCCTTCTCGGGAGACATGAAGCAGCTGCTCGGCCTGTTGAAGGGCGCGATCGCCCACCGCGGCACGGCGCTTCTCGACGTCATCTCGCCCTGCGTCACGTTCAACAACCACGAGAGCTCCACCAAGTCGTACAAGTGGGCCAAGGACCACGAGATCCCGATCCAGGAGATCGGGTTCGTCCCGTTCTTCGAGGACATCCACGTCGACTACGATCCCGGGACCACGCAGGACGTGGCCCTCCACGACGGGTCGCATATCCGGCTGAAGAAGCTCCGCGCGGACTACGACGCGATGGACAAGACCTCGGCGTATGCGCTGCTTCACGAGGCCAAGGAAAAGGGCGAATTCCTGACCGGCTTGATCTACGTCGAGCCCCAGAAGAAAGACTTTCTTTCGCTGCTCGGCCTGCCCGATCAGCCCCTCGCCGCGATGACCCTCGAGCAGACCCGGCCGGGCCCGGAGGCGCTGGCGCAGATCATGGAATCCCTGCGCTGAGCCTTCGCCTTGCCGGCGGGAACAATCGACCGTAAAGGGAGGTTCTGGACCTCCGGAGGATCCATGCGCCGAATTCTTGCCGTTTCCACCCCCCGGGCGGGTCTCCTTGTCGCCGCGTCGATCGTGGCTCTCGTCGGGTTCTCCACTTTCGCCGACGCGCAGCACCAGCACGGGGCGCCCGCCAAGGGAACGGCGGCGAAAGCCGCTCCCGCCGCCGCCGCGGAAAAAAACTCCTGCGGCGCCTGCCTCGAGCGCGGCGCCGTCCTCGACCCCGCCAAGTTCTCGAGCTGGGACAACCCGGACGTCAAGAAGTCCTACGAGGCCGCGAAGAAGTATCCCGACACGATGGACCGGCTCCATTGCTTCTGCGAGTGCAAGGAAAGCCCGAGGGAGCACCACAAGACGCTTCTCACCTGTTTCACGAACGAGCACGCCGCGGGCTGCGGAATCTGCCAGCACGAGGCGTTGATGGCCGCCAAGCTCAAGGACCAGGGAGCGTCCGACGAGGAGGTGGAGATCACCGTCGAGGCCGTCCACAAGACCGACGGCCACCCGCCGACCGCCGGACGGGGGAATTAGTTGAGAGTTGAGAGTTGAGAGCCAGGAGAAGTCGAGGGTTGAGAGTTAAGAGTTGAGGGTCGTCCCGCCTTTTGAGGCTCCGTCTCCGAACCGCAGCGGCGGGGCGTCCCCCTGCCCACGAACTCTCAACTCTGAACTCTGAACTCTTAAACTCTTAACTTCTCTTGCTCCCCTTCGGCCTGTCCGAAACCAAGCCCCGGCACTTCCGGGAGATGGCCCGGATCGCGTGGGAGAACCGCGACGAGCTCCCCTTCGCCTGGAGGATCCTCACTCGCGGGGTCTGTGACGGATGCGCGCTCGGGACGAGCGGCCTGAAGGACTGGACCATCCCGGGTCCGCATCTCTGCATGGTGCGGCTCGAGCTGCTCCGTCTCAATACCATGCCGGCGCTCGACCCGGCCCGGCTGGCCGACGCTCGCGCTCTCGCGCCGCTGACCGCGCGTGAGCTGAGGCGGTTCGGCCGGCTTCCGGAGCCCATGATCCGTCGCGCCGGAGAGCCGGGGTTCCGGGTCGTCTCGTGGGACGAGGCTCTCGCCCTGGCGGCGTCGGAGATCGCGGCGGCGAAGCCGGAGCGCATCGCCTTCTACCTGACCTCGCGCGGAATCCCGAACGAGACGTACTACGCGGCGCAGAAGGCGGCCCGCTTTCTCGGCACGAACAACGTCGACAACTCCGCGCGCCTCTGCCATGCGGCCTCGACCACCGCCATGAAGAAGGCGCTAGGGCATGGAGCATCCACGGGCACGTACCGCGACTGGATCGAGTCGGACCTCATCGTCTTCTTCGGGTCGAACACTCCCAACAACCAGCCCGTTACGACCAAGTACCTCTACGAGGCGAAGAAGAACGGCGCGCAGATCGCGGTCGTCAATCCGCACCGGGAGCCGGGATTCGAGCGGTACTGGATTCCCTCGGCTCCGGACAGCGCTCTCTTCGGGACGAAGCTCGCGGATCACTGGTTCGAGGTGGACACCGGAGGCGACCTCGCGTTCCTGAACGGAGTGCTGAAGGCGCTCCTGGAGATCCCCGGGGGCGTGGACGAGGACTACGTCCGGGCGCGGACGCGGGACTTCGTGCAGGCGGCCGCCGCGGTGCGCACGCAGAGCTGGGCTGAGATCGCCGCCGCCTCCGGCTCCGCGGAAGGCGAGATCCGGCGCTTCGCCCGTCTCCTCGTGGACCGTCCGAAGGCGAATTTCGTCTGGTCGATGGGGCTGACGCAGCACGCGCACGGCGCCGAGACCGTTCGCGCGTTGGTGAACGTGGGACTCGCCCGCGGATTGCCGGGCCGCCGGGGATGCGGACTCATGCCGATCCGGGGGCATTCCGGCGTGCAGGGCGGCGCCGAGGTCGGCTGCGCGCCGAAGGTCGACTCCGGGGTTCGCGACCGGTGGAGGCAGGCGTGGGGATTCTCTCCCCCTTCCTCGGACGGGATGGCCACGATCGCGCAGGTCGAGGCCTCGGCCGCCGGCGCGGTGGACGTGTTCTGGATCGTGGGAGGCAACTTCCTGGAAACCCTCCCGGACGCCGCGCGGAGCCGACTCGCCCTCTCGAGGCCTCGCCTGCGCGTTCACCAGGACGTCGTGCTCTCGACGGCGATGCTGGTCGAGGGAGCGGGTTCCGTGGTTCTGCTGCCGGCCGCTACGCGTTACGAGACGCCCGGAGGGGTCACCGAGACCTCGACCGAGCGTCGAATCATCTTTTCGCCCGAGATCCCGGGGCGCCGGATCGGGAGCGCGCGTCCCGAGTGGGAGGTCTTACTCGAAGTCGCCGCTCGCGCCCGCCCCGCGGACGCCGCTCTGATCCGCTGCGGCTCCCTCCCCGATCTTCGCCGCGAAATGGCGCGGGCCATTCCTCTCTACGAGGGCATCGACGCGCTCGCGGCCGCGGGAGACCAGGTCCAGTGGGGCGGCGAGCGCCTCTACTCCGACGGCCGATACGCGACGCCCGACGGCTTCGCCCATTTCGCCGCGGTGCCGCTCGTCGACCGGCGCCGGGACGCCGGCTGCTTTTCCGTCTCGACGCGCCGAGGAAAGCAGTTCAACTCGATGGTCCAGAGAGAGACGGACCCCCTGACCGGCGCGCGCCGGCGGGACGTCCTGATGAGCGCGGCCGACGCGAAAGCCCTCTCTCTCGCGGAAGGCGAAGCCATCCGGCTCGTCTCGGACTCGGGAGAGTTCCACGGCGACGTCCGGCTGGCGCCGATCAAGCCGGGGAACCTCGAGGTCCACTGGCCGGAGGGGAACCCGCTCCTCTCCGACGCCATGGATCCGGACTCGGGAGAGCCGGACTACAACGCCGTGGTGAGGGTGGAGAAAATTGAGAGTTGAGCGTCAAGCGTTGAGAGTTAAGAGTCTGAACGCTCCGCTCTGAACTCTCAACTCACAACTCTCAACCTCTTCCGACTTGCGGCGCCGAGGGTCTGTAGGCAGGCAGCGTCCCGTGGATCCGCATGCCGGCCCGCTCGCCGTCGCCCGGATTGATCCGCTCGGTCGACGCGTCGGGCGGCGGCACGGTTCCGTCGCCCGGATAGTAGGGCCGGTATCCGTATCCGTCCTTGACCTCGGAGCCGGGCGCCTCGCGGAGCTTGTCGATCCCGAAGATCGCCTCCTGCCGGTTGAAGAACGCGAGCTCGTAGTTGCGCGTCATCCAGATCGCGTCCTTCGGGCAGGCGTCGACGCAGAAGCCGCAATAGACGCACCGCAGCATGTCGATGTCGAAGACCACGGGGTACTTCTCGTAGGAGATCCGCGGGTGCTCTCCGGCGACGATCGTGATGCAGTCCGCCGGGCAGGCCTGGGCGCACATGTAGCAGGCGACGCACTTCAATGTTCCGTCGTCACGCGTCTTCAGGATGTGCTTGCCGCGGAAACGGCCCGAGTAGTCGCGCTTCTTCTCCGGATAAAGGATGGTCGGCAGATTGCGGATCCGGATGAGGTTCTTTAAGAGGTGCCGCATCGTGACGGCGAGACCGCCGAAGATCTCGGGGAGGTAGAGCCGCTGCGAGAACGTGAGCTTCTTCGGGACGCGGGCCGAGACGTCGATCACCCCGCTCATCGCTCGAGCTCTCCGGCGATGATGTTCAGACTCCCGAGCGTCGCCACCGCGTCGGAGATCGAGCTGCCCTCGATGATCTTTTCAAACGCCGCCATCGCGGGGAAACAGGGCGCCCGGTGCTTCAGCCGGTACGGTCCGCCTCCGCCTTCCGCGATCGCGTAGAATCCGAGCTCGCCGTTCCCGCCCTCGATCCACTCGTATCGCTCGCCCTTCGGGACGCGGATGCCTTCCATGATGATCTTGAAGTGGTAGATGAGCGATTCCATGTCGTGGTACACGGCGTCCTTCGGGGGCAGCACCACGTGCCAGTCGTCCGAATTGACGGGACCCGAGGCCGGGAAGATGTCGAGCGCCTGCCGGATGATCTTGAGCGACTGCCGCATCTCCTCTATCCGGACGAGGTATCGCGCGAAGTTGTCTCCGTCGGGCGCGATCGCAACGTCCCAGTCGAATTGATCGTAGAAATCGTAGGGCC
>JBDUBP010000009.1:0-19916 GCA_040004075.1 Acidobacteriota bacterium
ACACCTCGCCCATCCCGCCCGCGCCGAGAGGCGCGAGGATCTCGTAGGGCCCGAGCCGGGTTCCGGAAGAAAGCGTCATGGGGTTTGCGACGATGATATGGCGGGGCCGGTCGAGCGGCTTCAGGTCCCGCCCGAGGTAGAGTCCGAAGAGAGAGGTGGGCCAATGGATCTCCGGTCTCTTCAAAAGCCCCTCAAAGAGCGCTACCGGGCGGATCCGCACGCCTCGAAAATCACGCTCAAGGCGGACGGTAAGCAGTCCGAAGCGCCGACGTCGTGCTCGGTCGACATCGGCCGGGCGGTGTACGCCGCCCAGGCCCACGCGGGAGTCGGGGGACCCGGAACGTCGGCGTGCTCCGGCGACCTGCTTCTCGGCTCGCTGGCCGCATGCGCGCAGATCACCTGCCAGATGGTCGCGACGGCGATGGGCGTGAAAGTCGACGACATCCGGGTCGCGGTCGAAGGAGATCTGGACCTGAGCGGCACGCTCGGCATTTCGAAGGAAGTGCCGGTCGGTTTCGAGACGATTCGCCTGCGGTTCGACATCGACGCGCCCGAGGCCACTCCGGAGCAGGTGCGCGCCCTGCGGGAAAAGACCGAGCAATACTGCGTGGTCATGCAGACTCTGACTCACCCCCCTCGACTCGATGTCGACTGGGGCTCGAAGAGATCGGCAGCGACGGCCTCGCGTTAATCCGAAGGCCGGCGGAAAACGTCCGGCCGCGGGGGAGGAGCATCAACATGCCGAAATTCGTGATCGAACGGGAAATTCCGGGGCTCGGTAACATGACCGACGCTCAGATCCGGGAGGTCTCGCAGACGTCGGTGAAAGTGCTGCGGGAGCTCGGGCCCGAGATTCAGTGGCTCCAGAGCTATGTCACCGGCGACAAGATGTATTGCGTGTACCTCGCGCCGGACGAGGACATGGTGCGCGAGCATGCGCGCCGGGGCGGCTTTCCTGCGAATCGGATCTGCGCCGTCCGGCGGATGATCGATCCGACGAGCGCCGAAGCCTAAGAAGCCTGAGGAGTCTCGCGCTCGATCGCGTACGCGACGGCGGAGAGGACGGGCATCGCCCACCCTTCCATCCACGCCGCGGCGCCTGCCGCGGTCGTCAGCGCCTGGCGCGAGGGCCCGAGACTCTTCTCGAGACGGGTTTGCTCCGCCGGGAGCGGGACGGCGCCGACCGCCTGCCGAAGGGCGGCGGCCGAGCCTGCCAGACGGAGCGAGCGTTCAGCCTGCGACTGCGCTGCGGCCGAGTAGGCGAAGCACTCGAGCAGCCGCGCGATCCCACGCTTGTGCTCGAGCTCCTCAAAGACCGCAATGCTCTCCCTGTAGAGGCGATGGGCGGTCAAGAAATCCCCTTGATCGCGCGCGAGGTTTCCCAGATCGGCGAGAGAGCCCGCGATGCCCCATCGATCCCGAAGCTCGCGGAACATCGCCAGACCCTGCTCGTAGAGCGACAGGGCCGACGCGATGTCGCCCTGTTCGCGCGCGACGTCGCCCTCGCTGTCGAGCGCCCAGGCCATGCCCGCGCGGTCGCCGACCTGGCGGGATATGGAGAGACATTCTTCGAAGAGGGACCGCGCCTCGCCGAGGTGGCCTTCCAGCCGGGCGACGCTGGCGAGGTTGGAGAGACCTCGAACGACGGCGACCGGATCTCCGAGCTCTTTCCAGAGCACGAGGCTCTCCTCCAGGAGAGATCTCGAACGGGCGAGATCCCCCTGCTTCTGCGCTCCGACGGCGAGAGCGTTCAGGGCGACGGCGACGCCCTTCCGGTCGTCATGCTCGCGGCTGATGCCCAGGGCTTCCTCCTGGTATGTCTCGGCCGCGCCGGGGTCACCGGTCAGGGCTCCTGCCGCGAAGAGGGCCCGGGCCCGCAACCGGGTGCGCTCTGCGGCTCCGGGAAGCTTCAGAAGCGCTTGAAGCCACTCCCGACCCTGCGTGAGGTACTCCCGCTCTTCCCAGAACTGAAACAGCGCAACCCCGAGCCGGAGGCCCCAGTTCGCCTGTCCCGTATCGATCGCCCAGGCGAGCGCGGCCCGGAAGTTGCCGTGCTCACGCTCGAGCCGATCGAGCCAATCCGAGCTCTCATCGCTCAGCGATGGGCCGCGAGCGACACCCACCCCTTTGGACCGCTCTGAAGTCTCGTCTTCGGCGAGCACGACGCAGTAGGCCGCGTGCGCGCGCCGGGTCGCGGCTTCTTCGCCGCTCGATGCCAGGCGCTCGGCGCCGTACTCGCGGATCGTCTCGAGCAGGACGAACCTTGGCTCACCGCCGGGTGGCTCTATTCTCTGAAGAAGGCTCTTGTTCATCAGAGATTCGATCCCGTCGAGGATGTCGAGACCGAGATCCCCCGTCGAGTCGCAGACCGCCTCCGCGGCTTCCAGCGTGCATCCGCCCACGAACACGGAGAGTCTCCGGAAGAGCTTCTGCTCGGCCGGGCCGAGGAGGTCATAGCTCCAGTCGATCGCGCCTCGAAGCGTCTGCTGACGGCGAGGCAGATCCCGAGCGCCTCCCGTCAGGAGCTGAAGGCTCTTTTCCATCCGGGCCTGCATCGCCGCCGGCGAAAGCAGCTTGATGCGGGCGGCGGCGAGCTCGATGGCGAGAGGCAGACCGTCCAGGCGCGCGCAGATCTCGGCGATCGCGATGGCGTTGTCTTCCGTGATCTCGAAGTCCGGCATGACGGAGGCGGCGCGATTCGCGAAGAGGGAAATCGCGTCGCCGCGCAGCGCCTCTCCGGGGCTCGCCGTCCGGTCGGGCACGGCCAGCGGAGGGACCGGGAATTCCTGCTCGCCGTAGATGTGCAGCGGAGAGCGGCTGGTCACCAGGACTTTCAGCTTCTTTCCGGCCGCCACGATATCCGCCACCACCGAGGCCGCCGCGATCAGGTGCTCGAAGCTGTCGAGGATGAGCAGCATGGGCGCCCCCGGCGAATCCCGCAGATGCTCCTTTAGCGTCGCGAGCGGGGCCTGCGCCGCGGTCTCCCGGACTCCCAGGGCCTGGCAGATCGTGGAAGCGATGAGCTCCGTTTCGTTGAGCGGAGCCAGGGCCACGAAATGTACGCCGCCCGGGAAGGAGTCGGCCATTTCTCCGGCGACCTCGAGACCGAGGCGGGTCTTGCCGATTCCTCCCGGGCCGGTCAGCGTGACGAGGTACGCGTCCTGCCGGAGCAGAAGCTGCTTCACGGCCGCCTTTTCCCGGACGCGTCCCACGAATCCGGTCCGCTGCACCGGGAGGTTCGTTGGCTTGGACTCCCGCGCCTCGCGCGGCGCTTCCAGAAATCGGTCCCGGACCTCCATGAGGTCCCGCGCAAGATCGTGCGTCGAGGCGTATCGCTCGCGCGGATCCTTGGCGAGACAGCGCTGAATGATCCAGCAGAGCGGAGCGGGAAGACGGGCATGGAGAAGGGCGACCGCTTCCGGTTCCTCGCGGATGATGGCCGTCAGCGTCTCGGCATACGTCTCCCGCCGGAATGCCTGGCTTCCGATGGCCATCTCGTAGAGCACGGAGCCCAAGGCGAACTGATCCGATCGGAAGTCGACCGGCCGCCCGCTCGCCTGTTCCGGAGACATGTAGGCGACGGTCCCCAGGACGACGCCCTGGCCGGTTTGAGAAGCGCCCGCCGTCGCGAAGTTCGAGGCATCTTCGGGAGACGGCTCGACGAGCTTCGCCAGGCCGAAGTCGACGATCTTGACGAAGCCGTCCTCGGAGACCATCAGGTTCTCGGGCTTGAAATCGCGGTGAACGACCCCGGACGCGTGCGCCTTGGCGAGGCCCTCGGCGACCTGCGCGGCGAACTCCAGGACCTTCCTCTGGGGAAGCGGTCCCGCCGCGATCAGCTCCCGCAGGGTCTGCCCTTCGACCAGCTCCATGGCGATGAAGGAGATGCCGCCGGCCTGGCCGACCTCGTAGATCGTGACGACGTTCGGGTGGTTGAGCGCTGAGGCGGAGCGCGCTTCCTTCTCGAACCGGCTCAGCCGCTCGTGGTCGGTCGAAAGTCTCTCCGGCAGGACCTTCAGGGCGACCAGCCGGCCGAGCCGCGGATCCCGCGCGCGATAGACCTCGCCCATGCCTCCTGCGCCGATGGGCGCGAGGATCTCGTAGGGGCCGACGCGGGAGCCGGCGGCAAGCGTCATGGTGCGAATGCTGTATCACGAGCGTGGCCGGCGAGGTAGGCCTCGGGATCCCTCCGCTGTCGACCACGGACTGTCGACGCCGGGGGCCGCCGCTCTTTCGAATCCCGCGACGGTAAAATCGGGGCAACATTCCGTCTCTCTGTCGCGGTCGACTTTCTAGGAGGCTTTGCCGATGAAGCTCTGGTGTTGCGCGACCCTGTCCCTCGCGGGATGGCTTCTCGTGTCCGGGACGGGAGGCGTTGCCCGCGGCGCGGCGTGGTCGCCGCTCGGCCCTGCCGCGGGAAACGTTCTGGCGCTCGCGATCGATCCCTCGGGGCCGGGGACTCTGTACGCGGGGGTCTACAGGGGCGGCGTCTTCAAGTCGACGGACGGGGGCGGGACGTGGTCCGTCGCGTCCCCGGCGCTGCGCGGGTGGTCCGTGCATTCTCTCGCGGTCGACCCCTCGCGGCCGGGCACCGTCCTCGCCGGCACGTGGGACGAGGGTCTCTGGAAATCGACGGACGCGGGCTCGACCTGGGCGAGGGTTCTGTATGCGAAGCCCCAGGCGCCCATCCTGGCGCTCGCGATCGATCCGAAGAACGCTCGCAACGTCTGGGCCGCGACCGACACGGGCTCGAACGACGGCGTCCACCGCAGCACCGACGGCGGGACGACGTGGACGCGAAGCACGGAGGGTCTTCCGCCCAATTTCCGTCTCTGGGCTATCGCCCTCGACCCTCGGTCTTCGCAGACCCTCTACGTGACGCCGGGCGAAGGCATCTGGAAGAGCGTCGACGGCGGCAGGACCTGGAAGGCCAGCGGATCCGAGATCGCGGACAAGCACATCCGGACGGTGGCGGTCGACCCGTTCGCGCCGGACACCGTCTACGCGGGCACCACGAACGAGGGCGCCTTCCGCAGCGCGGACGGCGGCGCTTCCTGGAAGCCCGTTTCGTCGGGCCCGATGAAGGGCAAGCACGTTTACTGCTTCCTCATCGAGAAGGGGGCGCTCTGGGCGGGTGTCCCCAACGCGATTCTCCGGAGCGAGGATGACGGACAGCGGTGGCGCCGGGCGACCTCCGGGTTCGATTACATGCACTTCGAGAGCCTGGTTCCGGATCCCGCGCATTCCGGCGTCGTCTACGCCTCGACCTCGCGCGACGGCGTGCTGAAGACGGCGGATGGCGGGCAGACCTGGACGGGACCGGGCGCGGGCTTTCTGGCGGCGAACGTTTCCGCCGTGGTGACCGATCCCGCCGCCCCGTCGAAGATCTGGGCGTCGACCGACTCCCATGGAGTCTTCCGCTCCGACGACGGCGGTGTGTCCTGGGCGCTCAAGGGCGAAGGGATGACCGACCGCGCGGCGCACCGGCTCGTCCTCGACCCGGCGTCGCGCGTCCTCTACGCCGGAACGGACGAGGGGGTCTTCAAGAGCGCGGATGGGGGAGAGCGCTGGACTCGCATTGCGAACGGGTTGTCCTCCGGAACGAAGGTGATGACGCTCGCGATCGATCCGTCGAACCCGAAGACGCTCTACATGCGCGATCGGTTCGGGCTCTACCGCACCGGCGACGGCGGCGAAACCTGGACCCCGCTGAAGGGCGAATTCGACGTGGGAAGCAGTGTGAACGGCCTGTTCGCGACGGCGATTCTGCCGGCCCCGCCGGAGACCGTTTTCGTCAGCTTCTGGGGCGAGCTGCGAAAGATCTCGGGCGGCGGGAAGACGTTCGCTCTGAGCCGCACCGGTCTGCCGGTCTCGCGCATCCAGGTCCTCGTCTCCAATCCCGCGGGAAAGGCGCTCTACGTTGGGACTGAGGAGGAGGGAGTCTGGAAGAGCGTCGATTCCGGGACGAGCTGGGCCGAGAGCCGGGCCGGGATCGGAAGGGCGAACGTCCAGGCGTTGCTCGTGGACCCGGCCGCGCCGGCGACCGTTTACGCCGCGGTCTGGAAGAAGGGGATTTTTCGAACTCGGGACGCGGGAAAGACCTGGGCGCGCGTCGGGGGCGAGCCGCCGCACCCGGACGTCATCTGCCTCGCGCTGGACCCGGCAATCGCGGAACGTCTTCTGGTCGGGACGAGCGGCGGAAGCCTCTGGCGGCTGGACACGACGGCGGCCGATGAGGTACCTCCGGCACAGAAGGCGCCTCAGAAGAAAAAGCGGTAGAGGGTCTCACCCGGGGGATGAGGCGATGGGCGATAGGCGCTGGGCGCTGGGCGAAGGGCGAAGGGCGAAAGGGCGAAAGGGCGAAAACGCCGGCCCAGTCTGGTTTCAGGCGCGGCTCGGGGGCCGGGCGGCGCCGGGCTCGGGAGGTGCTCGGCTTCGACTGGCACTCGAGCGGGGTGCCGACCACGGTCTGTGGCGCGCCTGGGAGCGGTCCCCGGAAGATTTCGAGACGCTGCTCGGCATCCCGGGCGTCGGGGCGAAGACGCTGCGGGCGTTGTCGCTCGTCTCCGAGCTCGTCTACGGAACGACGGCGAGCACTCGGGACCCGGCTCGGTTCTCCTTCGCGCACGGCGGAAAGGATGCGCATCCGTTCCCGGTCGACCGCGAAACCTACGACCGGACGATCGACGTGCTGGCCGCCGCCGTGAAGAGGGCCCGAGTGGACGACTCGGAGAAGGTCGCCGCTTTGAAGCGCCTCTCGGCGTTCGGCGCGCCGGCGTTGCCGCAGATTCGGAAGAGCTCGGAGACCTTCCAGCCGGGCGCTTCGAGTCGCGCCACCCGGGTCAGTCAGGAGTAGCATCTGGCTCCAGTGATCCGTCCGACATCGCGAATCCTCCTCATCGGGCTGCTGGCATGCGGCGTTCTCGCTTCCGGCCCGGGAACGGCCCGCGCCGCGGAGTCCATCCGCATCGAGGAGCGCATCCGGATCCGCGCCGGAAGGTTCCGGGGAGTCCTCGGAATCGCCGCCATCGACCTGAAAGGGGGTCCGCCCGTCTCGTTCAACGGGGACGTCCGGTTCCCGACGGCGAGTCTCATCAAGCTCGTCGTGATGGTCGAGACCTACCACCAGATCGCCGAGGGCCGGCTGAACCGGGAAAAGGTCGTCACTCTCTCCGAAGCGGACAAGGTCGGAGACGAGCCCGTGGTCCTGAATCAGCTTCACCCCGGGATCACGCTCACGATTCCGGATCTCCTCCGTCTGATGATCGCGTTCTCGGACAACACGGCGACGAACCTTCTGGTGCGCGAAGTCGGAGCCGCGAAAACGGATCGCCGGATGGAGTCCTACGGCCTGAACAGCACGAAGATCTTCCGTCCGACGTTTCGCGACGGCCACGCGGACGTCTATCCCGAGCTCGAGAGGGAGTTCGGTCTCGGTATGACGACTCCCCGCGAAGCCGCTCGCCTCATCGCTCTGATCGCCGAAGGCAAGGTGGTCTCCCGGGCGGCTTGCGACGAGATGATGGCCATGCTCGGCAACCAGTTCGACAGGCAGATGATCCCGCGGTCGCTGCCCTTCGAGCGGGACAAGATCTTCGTCGGAAACAAGACCGGCTGGGACGAGGAGAAGCTCAAGAACGCCTCCGGGTTGAAGGGAGAGATCCGGACGGACGCCGCGTACGTGAAGGGGCCGCGGTCCCGTTACGCGATCGCGATCTGCACGCGAGGAGGAAAAGACAAGAACCCGGGCTCGGACAACGACGCCCTCGTGACCGGGGCCGCGCTGTCGCGGATGGTTTACGACGAGATGGAGCGCAGAGCGGCGGGGCGGTGAGCCGGGAGGTTTACCGCCAGGTCACGATCGTTCATGCCGCCCGCCCCGACGGTCTCGAGGATCTCGTCCAGGGCTCAGGCGCGCCTCGGTGGAACGCATCCCGCTACTTCCCCAGACTCGCGGGCCAGTTCACGACGATGTTGGTCGGTCCCAGCGCCTCGCGCCCGAGCGGAGCGACGAAGACGAATCGCTGGCCGTCCGGCGACGGGGAATAGCGGTTCCGGGTCGTGCCCACCATCACCTGGGCGGCAAACAGAGCCTTCGGGATGCCCGCCTGGAACTCGCCCGCGGTCCGGATCTCCACCGCCATGAGCTTCTGATCGAACGAGCGGTAGAAGAGCTCCTTCCCGTCGCGGCGCCAGCTCGGCTCGCCGCCGCCCCCGCTCGAGACCTGCCACTTGCCGCCCGCGTCCGGAAAAGTCTGAACATAGATCTCGTCGCGTCCGGACTCGTTCGACACGTAGGCGACGAAGCGCCCGTCGGGAGAGAACATGGGCTGCCGCTCCGAGAAGGGCCCGACGACGATGGGGATCGGCTTCCGGTCCCCGAACGTCGGAAGGGCCCAGATGTCCAGGAGCGTCTTCGAACCTTGAGTGTAGTAGCCGATGTAACGGCCATCCGGCGTCCAGGTGGAGGCGGTCTTGTTCTCCGCGTTCTGGAACAATAGCTTCTCCGCGGCCTGCCCGCGCGTGGATTTCTCGTACAGGTCCGGCGTCCCGCCCCGGTCCGAGGTGAAGACGATCGAGGATCCGTCGGGAGACCAGATCGGTCTGTAGTTGCCGCCGGGCCCGAGGCTGAAGCGAGAGCTGACGCCGCGACCGAGGTCCCGGACCCAGATGTCCTGTTTGCCGGTCCGAGGATCGGCGAAGTTGTAGGCGAGGCGGTCGCCGGCCGGAGAGAGAGCCGGGTTGTTGTACACGCCGGTCTCCGGCACGGATTCGAGCTCACGGCCCGTGCGATCCCGCCAGACCAGGCGGCCGGCGGACTGAGCCGTGCGGTAGACGAGGACGCCGCTGCGAGACACGGAGAAGCGCGCGAGCCCGACGTTGTCGGTGCCGATCTTCTCGGCGAGGGGGACCGGCTCGCCCGTGATCTTCAGGGCCTTCGCGTCGAAGGGCTGGGCGACGAGCGTTCGATCGCGGACGAAGAGGAGATAGCCGGGGGGCGAATACGTGACCAAAGTCTGGGCGGGAGCGAGCTTCTTCCTTTCCTTGGAATCGATCGAGCCGATCCAATACGCGTTGCCATCGGATTTGTCCCCGGTCAACAGGTAGAGGAAGTGCCGCCCGTCGGGGAGAAACTCCGGCCAGCCGACGGTCTCGTTGCGCTTGGAGTCGGGCGCCACCTCCACGGCCCTCGTCCCTCCGACGGCCGGGACCCGATAGAGGGGGTCCGTGCCCGTGCCGTCGAAAAGGATGACTCCCTCCGGGCTCCACGTGCCGTCCGAGCCTCCGGGCGCATCGCAGATTTTCGTCGGCGGGCCTCCGGAGACATCGACCTTCTTGAGCACGCCGTCGGCGATGAAGCCGACGAACTGGCTGTCCGGCGACCAGAAGGGACGGGCGCCGCCCTCCGTCCCCGGCAGGGGGTGCGCCTCGACCGCGTTCAACGGGCGCACCCAGATCCGGCTCCGTCCCTCCGTGTCGGTCGCGTCGAAGGCGAGGCTGCGCCCGTCGGGAGAGATCCGCGGCACGTCGATCGTCGTGACCTCGGCGGGCGGAGCGATCTCGAACCGCATGAGAGGAAGCGCCTTCGGCGCGCGCTTCCAGTATCCCCATCCGAGCGCCGCGGCAGCGAGCGTCGCGACAGCCGCGAGGCCCCACGCGACGCGTTCCCGATTTTTCCGCCGTGCCGCGACGGGGACCGGCAGTCCCGCGAGCGATCCGCCCTCCTGGATCCACTTGAGCTGGAGCAGCACGTCCCGGGCGGTCTGCCACCGGTCTTCCGGGTCCTTGGCGAGGCAGGTCTTGACGACCCGGTCGAGCGCCGGCGGCGTCATCGGCTGGACCACGGAGATCGCCGCCGGCTCGTCTCTCAGAATCGCACCGATGAGCGAGGCCTGGCTCTTGCCCTCGAACGCCTTCTGTCCCGTGGCCATCTCGTAGAGCAGGGCGCCGAACGCGAAGATGTCCGTGCGCGCGTCGGCGTCCTTGCCCTCGAGCTGCTCGGGCGCCATGTACTGGAAGGTCCCGAGCACCGTGCCCTTCTCCGTCAGGTTGGCGGAGCCCATGACCGTGGGGAGGGAAGTGGCGCTCCCTTTTCCGTCGAGCTGCCGTTCGAAACTCTTCGCGAGTCCGAAGTCGAGCAGCTTGACGCCCGACTTCGTCAGCATCACGTTGCCGGGCTTCAAGTCCCGGTGGACGATGCCCTGCCGATGCGCCTTCTCCAGAGCGTCGGCGATGTCGATCGCGGAGCGAAGAAGCTGTTCGACGGGGAGCGGACCTCTCAAGAGGCGGGCGGTCAGCGTCTCGCCCTCGAGGAACTCCATGACGAGGAACTCGACGCCGTCCTGGCTGCCGACGTCGTACAGCGCGCAGATGTGAGGGTGAGAAAGGGACGAAATGGTCTTCGCCTCGCGCTCGAAGCGCTGCCGAACATCCTCGTCCTTCGAGAGATGGTCGGGGACGACCTTGATCGCGACCGTCCGCTCGAGCCTCGTGTCGAGCGCCCTGTAGACCTCTCCCATGCCGCCCGCGCCGATCGGTTCGACGATCTCGTAGGGGCCAAGCCGTGAGCCGGACGCGAGACTCATTTTGTCAGTTCCTCGGACGAGATAAATCGAATCGGGTGAGCCGATAGTACGCCGTCGGTCGAACGTGTCCGGGCGGGGACAAAACGTCCGGGGGGCCCGGCAGGTTCCTCGGTTCCCCGGGGAACGAAGTTTTCGCTATCCCAACGCGCCCGTTCCGGCGACACAACAGCAGGAGAGCTCTCACCGTCACCCGGCCGCAGCCTGCACGGAGGCTCTCTCGAAGGAGGAGTTTTGATGAAATACCGGTGGCTCGTCGGTTTCGCGGTCTTTTTCGCCCTGTGTCCCCGGGCCCGCGCCGCGACCCCCTCGTTTTCGACGGCGGGCGTGACGTCCTACAGCCCGTGCGGGGTGGGGCCGGACCTGCCGTTCAGCGCGCCCATGGCGGGGTCCGTCGCGAACTGGTTTTCCTTCGTAGGGTTCCCCAATGTCTCCCGCTGGACCAACGGCAACGTCTGGGGATCCGACTTCCGCGACGGAACGGACCTCGATCCCGGCGGCGGCTCGGACGCGCCGAACATCTATTTCTACAATGGCCATGGGATCTGCCAGAACCCGCCGGTGGCGACCAGTCCCGATTTCATCACCGTGTGCGGAAACTTCGGCAAGCCCGACACGACCACCATCGGCACCAGCACCCGATGGGGAAACGCGGGCGGCAAGCTTCAGTTCGCGATCATCGACGCCAGCTGCCCCATGGATCTGGTCTCGCTCGGAAACCAGTGGTTCCCCGTGCTGCAAGGCATCCACGTCGCCGTCGGGCATTCCGGCTCGGCGAAGGCAGACACGTTGAACAGCAACCGGAGGGGCACCGATTTCGCGGCGAAGGTCGCCGTCCCCGCGTTCCTCTCGTGGTTCCTGCCGACCATGAGCGTGGGTGACGCCTGGATGGCCGCGGGCATAGAAGACATCCAGAGCGGCGGCTGTTGCGCGGTGGCGATCGCCGCGGGCGCGACGGAAGCCGATGCGGTCAACCGGCGCGACAACGAGAAGGTGACCGACGGCCGGTCGAATCCGACGCCGAATTGGGCCGCGTGGAAGTGGGTCTGCCGGTGAGCCGCGGGAGAGGAGAGGACACCATGAAGAACGCGCGATGGGCGCTGGCTCTCCTTGCGGCGGCGACGGTTCTCGCGCCGTCTCTGGGGGCGCAGGTCGCCACGAAGCCCGGGGATTACTCCGACCAGGCGGAGATGTCCGAGTTCCACGAGCTCGCGACCCGGGTGCTGGGCGCGCGGTTCGATCCCGGCGCGAAGACGGCGGCGGATGCCAACATGATCGGCATGCGGTCCGCGGGGTTGCTCTTCAGCCGCCGCCTCGACAGCCGGACTTTCTTCATCCAGAGCCTCAAGGAGGGGGAGGGCGAGGGCAAAACCGCCGGTTACTTCCAGGGGACGGACGAAGCGCTGTCTTCGCGTGCGCACGAGCTCCTCGATCGCCTGAAGATCCCGCGCGGCGAATGGGCGAAAGAGGCGGCGCTCCAGGAGAACACGCAGACCGGCCGGCGGGAGGCTTCGGGAAAGGTCACGCTCGGGCCCGCCACGAAAGGACGGCGCACACTGACTCTCGATCGCCAGATCGAGGGACTCCCGGTTTTCTCGTCGCATCTGAAGCTCGTGCTCGACCGGACCGGCGAGGTCGGGTTCATGGAGCTCCACTGGCCCGAGATTCCGCCTCAGGTCGTGACCGAAGCGCACCGCCTCGCCTACAAGGTCAAGTCGGGCTGGCGCGCTCCGGAGCTCGCCCGGGCGAAGGTGGAGTCCGCAGAGGCCGGCATCATTCACTCTGTGGCTCCCGGGCTTGTGATGGACATCTATCCCGCGATCCGCGTCATCTACGCTCCCACGGACGAGAACGTCGGCCAGAAACCCATGCAGTACTTCGATCGAAGCGGGCGGGCCGTGCCGAGCCCCCGGCAGATCGACGTTCCGTGCCCCGAGAAGCAGGATCAGCGAAAGGAGAAGACGTAGCCGGCTCTCCCATCCGAAGGGAGCCGCCGGAGCGGCTCGGGGCGAGCCGTTAAGATGTCCGCGTGAGCTCCGCAACGCCGGGCGGATATCCCGCGGAAGAGTTCACCGCGCGCGCCATCGCGGCGGGAGTTCTCCTCGGGATCGTCTTCGGCGCCGCCAACGCGTATCTGGGCCTGCGCGTTGGCCTAACGGTGTCCGCCTCCATCCCCGCGGCCGTGATGGCGGTCGCGATCTTCTCCCTCTCCCGCCGGCGGGGCACGATCCTCGAAGCAAACATGGCCCAGACCGTCGGATCCGCGTCGACGTCGCTCGCGACCGGCACGATCTTCACCATCCCGGCCCTCTTTCTGTGGGGCATGGCGCCGCCTTACCTCCAGGTGGTCGCGCTCTGTTTCCTGGGCGGCGTGCTCGGTCTTTCCGCGATGATCCCTCTGCGGCGGATCCTGATCGTCGACGCACGGGACGAACTGCCGTACCCGGAAGGCACCGCCTGCGCGGAAGTCCTGAAGGCGACCTCTCGCCGCTCAAGCGCCGGCGTCTGGATCTTCCGCGGCATCGCCGTCGGCGCGGCGCTCAAGCTCCTGCTCGGCCTCGCGTTTCTCCTGCCGAGCGAGATTTCCGCGCGCCTGCCCGTCCTCCCGAACGCGGTTCTCGCGCTCGAGCTCGCGCCGGCGCTGATCGCCGTCGGTTACATTCTCGGCTACCGGCAGTCCGCCGTGCTCGTCGCGGGATCCCTCGTGTCTTCTCTCGTGCTGATCCCCCTGATCTCCTGGGTCGGCTCCGGATTGACGGCGCCTCTATTTCCCGAGGCGGCGCGTCCCATCTCCGCGATGAGCGCTTCCGACATCTGGTCGCGGTACGTCCGCTACGTCGGCGCGGGGGCCGTCGCCGTCGCGGGCATTCTGACCGTCGCGAAGAACCTGCCCACGATGGGGAGCGCGTTCGCCGGCGTTCTCCGCGGGTTGCGCCGCGATCGCGGGTCCGAGGCCGGCGCGCGGCTGGCGGTCGACCGCGACCTGCCCGGCGCGTTCGTGATCGGCGCCATTGTCTTCGTCATCGCCGTCGCCGCGCTCGCGCCGGGAGTGTTCGCGGGCGGGATGGGCCCGCTACAGCGGGCGATCTGCGCGGCAGGTGTCGCCGTGTTCGGGATGCTCTTCGTGACGGTCGCCGCGAGGATCGTGGGAATCGTCGGAGTGTCCTCGCAGCCGACCTCGGGGATCACACTCGTCACCTTACTCGGCGTGGCGTCCGTGTTCGCGGCGTTCGGATGGACGAACCCGGGCGCCCGCGCGGCGGTTCTCACCGTCGGAACCATCGTCGCGGTCGCGGCGTCGAAGGCGGGAGACATCTCTCAGGACCTGAAAACGGGATACCTGGTCGGCGCCACTCCGGCGCGGCAGCAGCTCGGCCAGTTGATCGGCGCGGCGTTCGCGTGCTGGGCCGTGGCCGGGACCGTCCTGCTGCTCGGGCAGGCCTACACCTTCGGGTCGAAGGAGATTCCCGCGCCCCAGGCCACGCTGATGAAGACCATCGTGGAGGGCGTGCTCGCCGGAAAGCTCCCCTGGGGACTGGTTCTGACGGGCGGCGGGCTCGCGATCGCCGCGATGTTGTGCGGCGCGTCGGGACTCGCGTTTGCCATCGGCGTGTATCTCCCGCTCGCCTCGATGGCCCCGATCTACGTCGGCGGCTGCGTCCGAGCCTGGATCGAACGGCGACGCGCGCGGACGCCCCTAGCCGATGCGGCGAGGGAGGAGGGCGACCCGGGCGTCCTGGCGGCGTCGGGACTGGTGGCGGGGGAGGGCCTCGCCGGCGTCCTGGTGGCGGGTCTCGTCGCGGCGGGAATCGCGCCGCGCTCGATGGCGCCCCGAATCCCGGGCGCGATCGGGCAGAGCCTCACGTGCCTGGCTCTCGCTCTCGTCTGCGGTTTTCTCGCGATCGCGGGTCGGCGGCGCAGCCTCCCGCCTCCGTAGTGGGGTCGAGCGCGGTCTGGAGGCCTCAGTTGCGACGCGGCGCGTGCGGGACGCTGACTCCGACACGGCGCGCTTTCCGCGCTGCGCGCGGGCCGCCGCCAGGGACGGACCGCTTTCCGGGAGCGACGAGAGCGGACTCGACCAGCGTGTGAAATCTTTCCGTGAGGTCGAGCTCTCCCGCCGGGATGAGCTGCAGCAGGATGAGAAACACGAGGCGCTCGGACGGATCGACCCAGTAGCGGCTGTAGTAAGCGCTGCCCCAGCCATACTCGCCGATGCTGCCGGGGCGGCCCGCCCGTCCCGGGTCCTCCACGATCGAGAAGCCGAGGCCGAAGCCGACTCGCCCCTCATCGTAAAGGGACCCGACCTGGTTCATCGTGGCGAACGCGACGGTTTTCGGCGAGAGGAGGCGAACGCCGTCGAGCGTGCCCCGGTTGGCGAGCATCTGCAGGAAGCGGGCGTAGTCCGCCGCCGTCGAAAGGAGTCCGGCTCCCCCCGAAAAGCACGCGCGGGGACCGTCCACGTACTCGCCCTGCCCGACCCGGCCGTGGTCGTGCGCGCGCTCGATCCGGCCTTCCTTTCCGGCCGAGTAGACGACCGCGAGGCGATCCCGTTTCTCCCGGGAAAGGAAGAAGGACGTGTCAGGCATCCGGAGCGGCTCGAAGATCCGCGTGCGGAAGAACACGTCGAGAGGCATTCCGGAGACGGCCTCGACGACCCGCCCGAGGACGTCGGTCGAGTAACCGTAGATCCATTTCTCTCCAGGCTGCGCTTCCAGGGGAACGCGCGCGAGGCGATCGACCACCGCACCGATCGGCTCGTCCCGGTCCGCGAAGTACCAGAGATCGGCACCGACGTCCCGGTACGCGTCGGCCCGCGCGCCGCCCCCGTAGGAGTACCCGGCCGTGTGGGTCATGAGGTCGCGAATCGTGATCTGCCGCTTCGCCCGGACCGTCCGCGGCGGTCCTTCAGACTCGACGGCGACTGCGGGATTCCGGAACGCCGGCAGAAATTTCGAAACGGAATCGGTCAGAAGGAGCTTCCCGTCCTCCATGAGGATGAGCGCGGCTACCGTGGTGACCGCCTTCGACATCGAAGCGATCCGGAAAATCGTGTCGCGGCGCATCGGATCGGCGCTCTCGGCGTCGCGCCAGCCGGCCGCGGCGAAATGGACGACGCGCCCATCCCGTGCCACCAGCGTCACCGCGCCCGCCACGCGGTGCGCCGAGACTTCGCGCGCGACGGCCGCCTCGATGCTGGACAGACGCTCGGCCGAGAATCCGTGCCGTGCCGGAGAGCCAGAGGGCAGGCCTTGCGCGCCGACTCGCGCGCAGGCAGCGAACGCTGCCGAAAGGAGGGCGGCCGCGAGACGGGATCGAAAGACCCTAGTCCGCCGCCCAGTCATCGTCGTCCTCCGGCTCCTCCGGCCGGGGCGGCTTCGGTTCCATCGGCTCCTTGACCGTCATGACCCCCGCGAGACCCTTCGCCCGCATCGCGTCGTTGAACTGGGGAATCCCCTTCTCGTAGAGCTCGTCGAAGTCGCGGCGCGTCGTGGAAAGCTGACCGGAGAGCAGCTCGAAGACCTCCCCCTCGGCTCCCGTCGGTCCCATGTCCGCGTTGCCGGAGACGTCGCCTCCTCCGGTGCCGGACTCCGCCTGCAGCCAGACGAGCTTCAAGTAGAGCCCCAGCGGTCCGCGGAACGATTTCAAGTCCGCCTCGGCGAGCGTGGGCTGCATCAGACGGTCCTGCACGGCGCGGGCGCGCCGCTCGAGGTCGTCCACCGCGACGGACGCCGCAGGGTCCGCCTTCGCCGCCGTGAGCATCTTGCGGACGTCCTCGAGCTGTTTTCTCGTCCACTCGAGCTGGTTGATCATCCGCGCGGCGTCGTTGGTCAGCCCGTAAACGGCGCGCGAAAATTTGCCTGACGCTTCGAGGTCCGCGTCCGTGGCGGCCGAGCGCGGGTCCTTGCGGACCTCGAGCTTCGATGTCTGCTCCTGCCCGTTCACGGAGAGCTTCACGGTGTAAGTGCCGGGGGCGACGAGCGGTCCCTTCTTCGGCGTGTCGATCCCGTAGTAATAGATCGCGCGGCGGTCCTTGCCGCGAAACCGCTTCTCCTCCCAGAGGTGCGGGTTCCCGGCGGGAGTGGTCCGCAGGCGGACCTCTTCCGAGGGCTCGTACCGGAGGTCCCACGCGGCGCGGTTCACGCCCGCCTTGTTGGTGGTCAGGATGGACCGGATCTGCTGACCGGTGGAGTCCCAGATCGTGATCTCGACCGGCCGCTTCTTCGGCGCGCGGCTGCCTTCAGGCGGCAAATCGGTCGCGGAAGGCTCGGGCTCTCCCTCCGGCGGACCGCCTTTCACCGGCTCCTTCAGCCAGTACTGGATGGATGCGCCGTACGCCGGGTTCTGGCCCATCGCCGTTCCGACGGGCGCGAGAGCCGGGATCGGGCCGGGACGAAAGCGGTACGCGGGCCGCGGCGCGAAGAGGTGCGCGGGGGAGGACTTGACGCCATCCGTGAGCTGCTCGAGCGGCGTCACGTCGTCCAAAATGTAGAAGCCGCGGCCGTAGGTGCCCACGACGAGATCGTGGAAATGTTCCTGCAGGGTGAGCCAGTAAACCGGAGCGTGCGGCAGCCGGCTCTGCAGCGGCTGCCAGTGGCCCCCGTCGTCAAACGAGACGTAGAGCCCGTTTTCCGTCCCGGCGTACAGAAGCCCTTTGCGGAAAGGGTCCTCGCGCACGACGTGGACATAGGACAGCGGACTCTTCGGGATATCCGAGGCGATCGACTTCCAGGTGCGCCCGTAATCCGTCGTCTTGAAGATGAAGGGATCGCGGTTGTCCACCTGGTGCAGATCGAGTGAGATGTAACACGTGCCGCCGTCGAATCGGCCCGGATCGACGCTGTCCACGGTTCCCCTCGCGCCCATCCCGAGCGCCTTCGGCGTCACGTTCGACCAGGTCTTCCCGCCGTCTCGCGTCACGGAGACGACGCCGTCGTTGGTGCCCGCCCATATGACGCCCTTTTCGACGGTGCTCTCGGCGAGCGAGTAGACGACGCCGGCGTACTCGACGGAAAGGTTATCGACGGTCAGGCCGCCGGAGTCGCCCATCATGCTTTTTTCGCCGAGCGTCAGGTCGGGGCTGATCGCCTTCCACGTCTGCCCGCCGTCCGATGTCGCGTGGACGCGCTGGCTCCCGACGTACACGGTGTTGTGGTCGTGCGGCGAGATCGCGATCGGGAACGTCCAGTTCATGCGCAGCTTGATCTCGCCTGCGTTGGCCCCCATCGTCCGCTCGGGCCAGACGCTCACGGTTCGCGCCATTCCGGTGCGGGCGTCGAAGCGTTCCAACACTCCCGCATAGCAGCCGCCCCAGACGATGTTCGGATCGACCGGATCCGGCGTGGTCCAGCCCGTCTCGCAGCCGCCTGTCGTCGTCCACATCGCCGGGTGAATGCCGCCGGCTCCGGGGAGCTGGCTCGGCCCGCGCATGGAGCCGTCGTCCTGCATCTGCCCATACACGGAGTAGGGGATCCGGTTGTCCGTCGAAACGTGGTAAATCTGGCCGATGGGCAGGCGGATGTTGGACCACTGCTTTCCACGCGTCGTCGAGATCAGGACGCCGAGGTCGTTGCCAATCATGATGCGGCTCGGATTTTTCGGGTCCGCCCACATGTCGTGGTTGTCTCCGCCCCAGCGGATCTGGTCGGCTGTCTCGCCGCCGTCGTAGGTGACGCCCATCATGTTGGACGGGAAATAGACCTCGTTGGCGTTGTCGGGCATCACGAGCATGCGCGTGTAGTAGTGCGGCCGCTCGTTCAAGAGGCGGCTGTGGTTGACGAGCTTCCAGTTCTCGCCCCCGTCGTCCGAGCGCCAGAGCGACCCGCGCGCTCCCGTCTCGATCAGCGCGTACATGCGCAACGGATCCGACGGCGCGATCGCCACCGCAATCTTTCCGAGCGGGGGCTCCGGGAGCCCGTGCCGCGTGAGCCGCTTCCAGGTCGTGCCGCCGTCCTTCGAAAGGAAAATCCCGCTCCCCGGTCCTCCGCTCTTGCGTCCCCATGTCTTGATGTCGATCTGCCACGCGCCGGCGAGGAGGATGCGGGGATTAGACGGGTCCATCGAGAGATCGGAAATGCCGGTGTTCTCGTCGACGAAGAGAACGCGCTCCCAGTTCTTTCCACCGTCGGTAGTCCGATAGACGCCGCGCTCCTGCTGTGGCCCGTACCCCGTGCCGATGGCCGCCGCAAACGCGACGTCGGGGTTTCTCGGGTCCACGATCATCCGTCCGATCCGGCCCGTTTTTTCGAGGCCCAGGTGCTTCCACGTTTTTCCGGCGTCGGTGGAGCGATACACACCGTTGCCGATCGAGACGTTGCTGCGAATGAAGGACTCTCCGGTGCCGACCCACACCACGTTGGGGTCTGACGGCGCGACGGCGATCGAGCCGATCGACTGCGCGACCTGGTCGTCGAAAACGGGCTTCCAGTGGATGCCCGCGTCCGTCGATTTCCAGACGCCGCCGGACGCCGCCCCGGCGTAACAGGTGTTCGGGTCGCCGGGAACGCCGGCCACCGCGGCGACGCGATTGCCGGGAGGGCCGATGAACCGGTACTTCATCTCCTCGAAGGGCCCGGGCGATTTCGGCGCCGTCGGCGTCGGCGGGGGAGCCGGCTTCGCGTTCTCTTTCCGTTCCTGGCCGCGCAAAGCTCCACCCCACGCGACCAGCAATGCCAGCGACACCGCGATCAGGCGAGGTCGCGCGCTTCTCCCGTTCTCCATCGCGGACTCTCCTTCCGTGAGCGCGCCAGGCGCGTCACGATCCGTTGCCTGTCGATTTTTAGGAATGATATCGGACGGCTTTCCCCGCCCGGGTTGGTCCTCAATTCCTGGGGACCTCTCCCGTCCAGTGAATCGCGATCGTCGCCGGCTGTGCGCTGCCGGACGTTTCCTCGACGATCGCCAGGATCCGGCCGTCCGGCATGACGTCGAAGCCTCGCCAGTCGTTTCCCTGCGGAAGCCGGAAGAGCGCCACGGCCCGGCCAACCTCGAGCGACGGGGCCGTTCGAACCGGGGCGGCCATGAGCTGCCGGTCAGCTCCCAGGTAAAGGAGTTCCTTTCCATCGCGGCTCCAGCAGAGAAAGGCCGCGCCATCGACGGAGACCCGGGTCCGCTCCGCGTCTGTCCCGAAAGGAGCGACGTAGGCCTCGCCGCGCCCCGATTCGTTCGACAGAAAAGCGACAGCCTTCCCGTCCGGGGAAAACCGAGCTCGCTCCTCGTTCTCCGGTAGCCGGGAAAATTTTTTCGGGGACAAATTTCCCGAGAGTGGCATGGTGAAAACCTCGAAACCACGTCCCCCGAGCCGCTCCGCGAACGCGACGGTTTCGCCGTCAGGCG
>JBDUBP010000274.1:0-5902 GCA_040004075.1 Acidobacteriota bacterium
GGACGTTCTCGTCCCGAGGAGGGATCTCGTCGATCGTCGAGGCGGGCTTTCCCCGCATGAAACCCTAGCCCCGCATGAAACCCTAGCCCCGCGTGAAGTCCGAGGACAACACCTCGCGAAGCTGAGCCGCGACCGGACCCGGTCGCCCGTCCCCGATCTCCCGGCCGTCGATCTCGACCAGCGAATACGTCCAGAGCGTCGTGGAGGCGAAGAACACCTCGTCCGCCGCGAACATCTCCTCGACGGTGAACGCGCGCTCCTCGACCGTCCGGCCGAGCGCCCGCGCCGCGGCAATCGCCGCCCCGCGCGTCACCCCCGGAAGAATGCGGGGACCGTTGGGAGCGGTGCGCACGACCCCTCCGGAAACGCAGAAGAGATTGGCCCTGGTCCCCTCGAGGGCGAGGCCGTCTCGCACCAGGATCGCGTCCATTGAGCCGGCGTCGCGAGCCCGCTGGGCGGCAAGCACGTTGGGCAACAGCATCACGCTCTTGATGTCGCAGCGATTCCAGCGCTCATCTTCGGCGAGGATCGCCCGGCCCCCCTGGGGGGGCGGCGGGGGGTCGGAGAGCCGCGCGAACGCGTAGACGGTCGCGGGAGTGTCGGGAGGCGGGAAGAAGTGCGAGCGCGGCGCCGCTCCGCGGGAGACCTGCGCATAGACGATCGCATCCGACTCGAGAAACCCATTCGCGGCGAGGAGCTGTTGCGCAACCCCCGGGTAGAACTCCGCGTCGACGCGGATCCGAAGAGTCGCGAGGCCCTCGCGCATCCGGTCGAGGTGCTCCTCCAGGTGAAACGGGCGGCTGCGCCAGAACCGGGCGACCTCGTAGATCGCATCGCCGAAGAGAAACCCGCGGTCGTCCGGCGAGATCTTCGCCTGCTCGCGGGGGAGAAAGTCCCCATTCAGATACACGATCACGGGGCCGATTGTAGGAGAGCGGCGGTCGAGTGGCCTTACCGCTCAGTCATCCCATCGCTTTCTTTGAGCATATTCGGGCGCGCGTGGGACGCGCGCGCCCGAATACGACGCGGCGTCCTTTACGCGAGTCCGCGGGGCGCCGCTAGGATGAGAATTCCCGCACGGCCCGGGCGAGGTCGGGATCGCCGGCCAGAGCCCTGTAGGCGTCCTCCGCGCGGGAGAGCCCCGCCGCGAGCGCCCGGCGGCGGCCCTCGCGAAGAAGGCCGGTCGCGGCGCGAAGGGCCGCCGGTCCTCGCGAGAGAAGGGCGGCCGCGAACCTCTCCGCCTCGTATTCGAGCTCCGCCGTGGGAAACCATCGCGACGCGAATCCGGCTTCCACCGCGTCCCGCCCCGAAAACGTGTCTCCCGAAAGGATCCAGTCGGCGGCGCGTGACGGACCGATCCTCGCCGGAAGCAGCGCGCAACCGCCCGGCGGAAAGCAGGAGAGCCGGATCTCCGGAAATCCGATCTTCGCGTCCTCGGCCGCGAAGACCACGTCGCACGCCGCGGCGATCTCCGCGCCGCCGCCCAGACAGGCCCCGGACACCGCGGCCATCGTGACGGCCGGCGTTTCGAGCAGGGCGGAGAGCGCCCGGCGCATCGCGGCGAGCATCCGGTCGATCGACGCCGGTTCGGGGACGTGTTCCGGGACGTCGACGCCGGCGGAAAAGGCGCGCGGCAGCCCGGTCAGGAGAAGCACGCGCGCCGCGGGGTGGGCCTCGACCGCGGCCGCGAGGGCTTCGAGGTCCGCTCCGGAGAGGACGTTGACCGGAGGCCGTTCGATCCGCAGCCGGACGAGGCCATCCCGCGAGGGATCCGCCCGGATTCCGCCCTCCCGCATTCGTTTCGCTCCCCTCAGCTCTTCCTGGCGGGACGCGCCGGCGTCGCCTTCGGGGCGGGCCTTGCGCCGGGGGTCGGCGTCGCGGACGCCTTCTCGAGCCGCGCGCGTTCGAGCTTGACGGCCGCGCGGACGTTCGCAATGTGATCGGGCCCGACGATCACGTTCGTGATCCGGTTCTCCGGCTCGCTCAGCCTCATCTCGTAGAGCTCATCGGGGACGCGGGTCTCGATGAACAGCTTCGAGAGCTCGTTGATCTTCCGCAGATACGCCAGCGAATCGCCCACGCTCTGGCGCGTGCCGACCTTGCCGTGGCCCGGAACGATCTTCTCGACGTCGAGAGTCGCAAGGCGGGTCAGGATCTGCTCCCACCCGTGAAGGTCCGAGTCCGCGGACTGGAGATACGGGAGCCGGCCGTTGACGACCAGGTCGCCCGAGAAAAGGATCTTCTCTTCCGGAAGCAGGACGATCAGGTCGCCGTTCGTGTGTCCCACGCCGAGGAAATACACCGCGGCGCGGCGGGACCCTCCGAAATAAACGAGGCGATCGGACACGCCGAGAACGCCCAGGCTCGACCCGGGCTTCCCCCCCGAGAGAAGAAACGCGATCGAGGCCGCCGAGTTCTCATGGCAGACGATCTGGGCTCCCGCCGCGGCGAACACGGGAACACCGCCGGCATGATCGCCGTGCGCGTGGGTCACGACCACGAACTTCACGGGCTTGCCCGCGGTCTCGGCGATCTTTCCGAGCACCGCCCGCGCGGTGGCCGCGTCGTTACCGGAATCGACGACGACGACTTCATCCGAGACGAGAAACCAGCCGACGTTGGCGCCCTGCTCCGCCTCCGCCATCCAGACCCCCTCGGCGAGCTTCTGGACTGTGAGGGTGGGGCCGGCGGCCGGCGCGGCGGTCTGGCCGGCGGCGGTGATGGCGAGGGTGAACAGAGCGGCGGCAAGAACGGAGGAACGGAACTTCATGAGCGGTGAACTCCTCTCTTCGAACGCGAACGGATACCGCCGGGCGGTCCGCGCCGGCGGGGATCGGCAGGATTCGTCAGATCGTCATGCGATCGAGGCCGCCGGATCGGGCGCCGTTGCTCCGGCGCGAGCCCGCACCTCGCGCGCAAATTCTGCGAAGAGCCGGCGGGAGGCGGCATCGCCCGCCGGAGCCAGATTCTCCGGGTGCCACTGGACGCCCACGAGCCAGGAGTCCCCCGCGGGAAATTCTGCGGCTTCGATGAAGCCGTCGGCAGACCGGCCCGAGGCGACGAGGCCCTCCGCGGGCCGCGCGATCGCCTGGTGGTGGCGGCTGTTCACTTCGAGCGACGCCGCGCCCGCGATCGAAGCGAGACGGCTGCCGGGGGCGACAGCGATCTCGTGCTCACGCCGCGTCTTGTCTCCGTCCGTCGTGTCGTGCCGCAGCTCCGTCGGTGTCTCCGTCGGGATGTCCTGGACCAGCGTTCCCCCGAGCGCGACGTTGACCACCTGCAACCCGCGGCAGATGGCCAGGATCGGCACGCCGCCGCGCCGGGCCGTCTCGAACACCTCGAAGTCGAGGACGTCCCGCCCGGCGTCGAGCTCGACTCCGGCCTCGGGGCGCGTTCGCTCGCCGTAGCGCGCGGGGTCGACGTCACAGCCCCCTCCGAGCACGACCCCGTCGAAATCGCCGCGCGGATCGGCGCCAGGCTGCAGGACCACGATCTCGTCGCGGGTGAATCCCGCCTCGAGCAGCGAACGCACGTAATCGTTGGACTCGCGCGCCGCGAGGTTGCGGTCGAGAGTCAGGGCTATGCGCATCCGAAGGATTCTAACCGCCGCCCGGGCTCGCGCCCGCTCAACGCTCGAACAGAACGGCCATCCCCATTCCGCCGGAGATGCACAGGGTCGCCATGCCCGTCCGGGAGCCGGAGCGCTTCATCTCGTGCAGAAGCGTCGTCGAAATGCGCGCTCCCGTCGCCCCGATCGGGTGGCCGAGGGAGATCGCCCCCCCGCTCACGTTGACTCGGGAGAAGTCCAGCGGAAGCTCCCGCGCGCACGCGAGCACCTGCGCGGCAAAGGCCTCGTTCAGCTCAATGCGATCGATGTCGGCCAGAGTCCGTCCCGTCTTCGCGAGAAGCGACCGGATCGCGGGAACGGGCCCCACTCCCATGCGCGAAGGCTCCACGCCGGCCGAGGTCCAGGCGGTGATCCGGCCCAGGGGCTCGACGCCGGCGCGGCCCGCCGCCTTCTCCGACGCGAGCACCAGGGCCGCGGCTCCATCGGTGATCCCGGAGGAGTTGCCCGCATGCACGGTCCCGCTCTGCGCGTCGAACACCGGAGGCAGCTTCGCGAGAGTCTCCAGGGTCGTGTCCCCGCGAAGGTGCTGATCCCGCGAGACCGTAACGGACGAGCCCTTCTTCCCGGCGACTTCGACTGGGACGATTTCGGCGTCGAACCGGCCGGTTTCGACCGCCTGGGTGGCGCGCCGCTGCGACTCGAGCGCGAAGGCGTCCTGCTCCGCCCGGGAGATCCCGAACTCCTGCACGAGGTTCTCCGCCGTTTCCCCCATGAGCTGCCCGCACAGAGGACAGAGGAAGCCGTCGCGGTACATCCCGTCTACGATCTCGTCGTGGCCCATGCGAAGGCCGAAGCGGGCGCGCGGCAGGAGGTAGGGCGTCGCCGACATGCACTCCGTCCCGCCGGCGAGGACCACTTCGTTCTCGCCCGCCGCGATCGAGAGGGCGGAGAGCGTCAGCGCCTTCAGAGACGATCCGCACGCCTTGTTGACCGTATAGGCGGGCACGGAGTCCGGAACCCCCGCCCGGTGAGAAACCTGCCGCGCCGTGTTGGGGCCTCCTCCGGCCTGCCGGGCATGCCCGAAAACGGTCTCCGATACGGCGGCCGACGGAAGTCCCGAGCGTTCGATCGCCGCCTTCGCCGCAACGACGCCGAGATCCGCGGCCGAAAGGGACGCAAAGGAGCCGCCGAATTTCCCGATGGGGGTCCGCACGGCGGACAGGATGAAAACGGGGCGCATGGAGAGGTTGTCGGTCGTCAGTTTTCAGTTCTCAGTTTCAATCCTTGCTGGCAAATGTAAGACGCTCGGACGATGGCCAGAATTCCCTCTGAACTCTCAACTCTCAACCCTCAGCCCTCAACTCTCAACTTCTCTTCATATCAACGGCACCCGCACGCGGAAGGTCGTTCCGCGATCGACCGTGCTCTCGACTTCGACCCGCCCCTTGTGCGCCTCCACGATCCAGCGCACGATCGACAGGCCGAGGCCCGATCCGCCGGAGTAGGCGCGCCGCGCGCGGTCGCTGCGGAAGAATCGCTCGAAGACGTAGGGCTGGTCGGCCGGAGGAATGCCGATCCCCGTATCGATCACCTCGATCGTCGCCTCGTCGGGCGCGGAGGAGAGCCGCACGGTGATGCGGCCTTCGGGCCCCGTGTAGCGGATCGCGTTTTCCAGGAGGTTGTGCAGCACCTGCTGCATCCGATCCGCGTCGATGAACGCCCGGACGGGTTCCTCGGGGGCCTCCGCCGCCAGATCCACCCGGCGGTCCGCCGCCGCGGGCAGAAGGTCGCGGGTCACGTCCAGGATGAACCGCCCGAGGTCCACGTTCGCGAAAGAGAGCGTCACGCGACCGCTCTGGCCGCGCGCGAGGAAGAGGAGGTTCTGCGAGAGCCGCGTCAGGTGCCGCACCTCGAGCAGGGCGTCGCCGATGGCCTCCCGGTACTCTTCGGCGGGCCGGTCTTCCTCGAGGACCACCTCGAGCGTTCCTCGGAGGACCGTCAATGGCGTCCGGAGCTCATGCGAGACGTCCGCAATGAACTGCTGCTGCTCCTTCTCCGCGGACGCGAGCGCGTCCAGCCGCGTGTTGAGCCGCTCGGCGATCTCCCTCGCTTCCCCTTCGAGCCCGGCGGGGGGAATCCGCTTCAAGGGATGTTTCTCCGTCTCGACGAGCAGCCGGAGAATCGTGGTAACCGCATCTTCGCGCGCCGCCGCTTCGGGCCGCGCGCGGGAAAAGATCCGCATCCCTACTCCTCGGCGCCGATGGGCCGGAGTCGGTAGCCGACCCCGCGAACGGTCTGAATCACCTTGTCCCGCTCGCCCGAATCGATCTTCTT
>JBDUBP010000106.1:0-5901 GCA_040004075.1 Acidobacteriota bacterium
GGGCGATCTCGGCGGCCGCCTCGAACTTGCCTTCCGCGATCAGCCGCTTGAACTTGCGGCTGCCGAGAACGTTGGTCCGCTCGCCGACGAGCACCGGCCGGTTGTCGACGTCGATTTCGAGCGCCTCGATTCCGGAAACGAGCGTCTTCGAGACGTGGGGGATCCGCCGTGGCCGCTTCCCGAGCGCCGCTTCAGCGAGGAGCCGGATGTGCTCCGGGGTGGTCCCGCAGCATCCTCCAATCACGTTGACCCAGCCCTCGTCGATGAACCGCGTGAGACGTTCCGCGAGGAGCTTCGGGGACTCGGAGTAGTTCCCATCGACGTCCGGGAGCCCGGCGTTGGGGTAGCACGAGACGTAGCCCTTCGCGATACCGGAGAGCGTCCGCAGGTGATCCGTCATGAACTCTGGCCCGGTGGCGCAGTTCAACCCGATCGACAGGAGCGGCGCGTTCATGAGGGACGCGTACAGCGCATCGATCGACTGTCCGGCGAGCATCGTGCCCATCGGCTCGATCGTGACCGAGCCCATGATCGGGACGCTCCAGCCAGTCTCGGAGAACGCCTCCTGGATGCCGATCAGACCCGCCTTCATGTTGCGCGTGTCCTGCGTGGTCTCGAGGAGGAGGAGGTCCGCGCCCCCGGCGAGAAGTCCCGCCGCCTGGATGCGGTAGTGCCCGATGAGCTCCTCGAAGGTGATCCCCCCGGTGACCGTGACGGACCGGGTGGTCGGGCCCATCGAGCCCGCGACGAAGCGGGTCCGGTCCGGAGTCGAAAAGCGGGCGGCGACCTCCCGGGCCAGCTCCGCAGCGCGGCGGTTGATCTCGAACGCCTTCTTCTCGAGGCCGTATTCCGCGAGCACCAGCGGCGTGGCGCCGAACGTGTCCGTCTCGACGATGTCCGCCCCCGCCTCGAAATAGGCGGCATGCATCGCGCGAATGACGTCGGGACGCGTGAGCACGAGGTTCTCGTTGCACCCCTCGAGCTCGTCTCCCCCGAAATCCGCGGCGGTCAGGTTCTGCGACTGGATCCAGGTGCCCGTCGCCCCGTCGAGCACGAGGATCCTCTGCGAGAGCGCCTCCTGGAGGTTCTCCGTTCGACCCTGCATCGTCGAGGCATCCGGCGCGCGCGTGCTCATGGAACCGGACATCTTAGCCGGGAAATGGGCAAGACGGGAATCGGGAAACGGGAAACGGGAAACTCGTCCTAACGCGCCGTGATTTCCACCAGCTCGTCGAGCAAGGCCTCGCCGGACGGCCAGGGACCGAACCCCGATGCGGCGTTGATGTGGCCGGCCGGCCCGATGTCCACGCGGCGGCTTCCCCAGGCGCGCGCGAAGCTGTAGCCGCGCTCGACGGTCAGGTAAGGGTCGGCCGAGGACGCCACGAGAATGCTGGCGAACGGAAGCCGCTGCATCGGGATGGGGCGAAAGCCGGCCAGCTCCGGAGGCGCGTCGTCGCGCTCCGAATCGCTCGGAGCGACGAGGAGGGCGCCGCGAAGGACACCGTTCGGTTGCGATGCCGCCCACAGCACCGCGGTCAGGCAGCCGAGGGAGTGGGCCACCAGAAGGGGCGGCTCCGCGCATTCGGCGACGGCGCGATCGAGCGCCGCGACCCATTCCTCCCGATCGGGCTGCGACCAGTCGCGCTGCGCCACCCGCGTCAGATTTCCGCGGCGGCGCTCCCAGAGGCTCTGCCAGTGCGACGGCCCCGAGCCGTGCAAGCCGGGAAGGACGAGGACCGGGGGGGAGCCATCGCGCCGCATTCAGCCCCGGCGCGCCGCCAGAGGCGCGGCCGCGGGAATCTTCTCGAAAGGGACGTCGAGGATCTGATATTCGCGCCAGTCCCGGTAGTTGTAGTGCCACCACTCGCCCGGATCGACCTCGAAGCCCTCCGCTTCCATCGTCCTCCGCAGGAGATCGCGCCGTTCGAGCAGCTCCTTCGGGCCGCCGCGATAGTCCGGCGAGGCGCGGTCCGAGAACTCGTCGTACGTGCTCGGCATGGCCGACTCCGCGCCCGTCGCGAGGTTATAGAGAGAAAGGTCCACGGCGCATCCACGATTGTGCTTCGAGCCTTTGGCCGGATTCGCGACGAAGCCGCGGGCCCGGTCCTCCGGCGTCACGATCTCCCAGAAGAGCTTCGTTACCGACCAGGGGCGGTACCCGTCGAAAACGACGATCCCGTAGCCGTGCGCCGCCAGGGCGCGATGAGCGCGGACCATCGCCTGCGCGGCGGGCCGCTGGAGAAACGCCCGGGCGTCGCGGTAGACGGCGCGCCGGGCGAAATTGTTCGGGGTCGCGTACCGGATGTCGAGGTGGACCGTCCGGTCGAGCCGCACGAGCTCGACGAGATCCGGCTTGCGAAAGGACCCCTTCTCGGCGGGCGGAACCGATGCCGTTCCGCGCGGCGCCGCCGCCGGCGCGCAGGCGGGGGAGACGGACAGGAGGAGCAGAAGAAGCCAGCGCGGGACTCGGCTGTTCACGGGCAACAGCATACAGAAGGCGGACGCGCCGGACCCCGCGACCAGACGCGCGCCACGGCGCATACTTCGGACAGCAGAGATCGACGTGCCAGCGAAACCGTCCGGAAAAAAGATGTCCTCCCGACTCGAGTGGGTCGTCGCCGCGTTGCGGGATCTCTACGGCGCCCCTCCTCCGCCGCCCTCGGACCCGTTCGCGAACATCCTCCGGGAGAACGTGACCTACCTGGCGGACGACGCCCGGCGCACCGATGCCTTCCGGATCCTGCGGGAAGCGACGGGCCTCGACCCGCGGCGCCTCCTCGCCCTCCCCCGGCCGGCGCTTCGCGCGATCGCGGCCCGCGGCATCCTTCCGGATCAGGCCGTCGAGAAGTTGAGAGAGATCGCCGCGCTGGCGCTCGAAGAGTTCGGCGGCGACCTCGACGCGGTGGTCGCGCTGCCCGCGGCCGAGGCAGCGCGGGCGCTCCGCAAGTTCCCCTCGATCGGCCAGCCGGGCGCGGAGAAAATCCTGTTGTTCGCCCGGCGTCTCGCGGTTCTGGCGCTCGAGTCCAACGGACTGAGAGTCCTCCTGCGCGTCGGGTATGGAAAAGAGGAAAAGAGCTATTCGGCGTCGTACCGCTCGGCGCAGTCCGCCGCCGCCGCCGAGCTTCCGGCCGACTACGGCGTGCTGATCGCCGCCCACCAGCTCCTGAAACGCCATGGCGTTGAGATCTGCCGCCGTAGCAAACCTCAGTGCGAACGATGTCCCGTCGCGCGACGATGCGACTACTTCGGCAGGTCGAGCGTCGAGCGTTAAGCGTTCAGCGTCAGGAAGAAAAAACGGCGGGGAGCTCCAGGCTCCAAACTCTCAGCTCTCGAGTGTTCTCCCTCTGAACTCTCAACTCCGAACTCTCAACTTCCCTTTCACCCTCTCCGCCTGCCACAGATGCCGCCTTTCGTGCGCGGCGAGGAACGCGAACCACTGGCCGAGCGTCATCTTGAAGCGCCGGCTGATGGGGGAGCTCATCCGGATCCCGCCGACGTCGAGCCCGTCGGCGGATCGCACCCTCGCACCGAGCTCTTCCTGGAGCCGCTGAATCTGCGGCACGACCTCGGCGGGCGGCGGATCCGATCGGGGCCGATACTGTCGCGGGGCATTCACCTTGACGCGGGCGGGCGGCTCGATCAACCGGATGTAGAGCCGCCCGAGCCAGGGCTCCGCGAACGGGCCGTCGCTGAGAAGATTTTTCTCGCGGGCCTCCCCGATCTTGCGATCGAGCTTTGGGAGCACCTTCCAGGCGGAGTTCAAATGCTCGAGACATTCGACCATCGACCAGTCCCCCGCCGCCGGTCGCCAGAGAAGGTCTTCTTCCGAAAGCCCGGCCACCAGCCGCCCGATGCGCTCGTGGAGCGCCGTGAACTGCGTGTCGTAGCCGGCGAGGATGGGGTTCATGAAGAAGTTGAGAGTTAAGAGTTTAGCGTTGCGCTCCGGCCGTCACTCTGAACCATCCCTCCGGACTCTCAACTCTGAACTCTCAACTCTGAACTTCCCGGCCTGCGTTACTGTCTCCTTTCGGCTCGAAAGGAGTCCCCCCATGATTCTCGTAACGGGCGCGACCGGCAAAGTCGGATCCGCGCTGATCAAAGAGCTCGAGGCTCTGAAGACGCCCTACCGCGCCGGCGTCCGCCATGCGGGCTCGATGGGCATGGATTCCGTGGCCTTCGACTTCGACGACCCGGAGACCTTCGGCGCGGCGCTGACCGGAGTCGAGAAGCTCTTCCTTCTCACGTCCGGCGGGACCGAGCGCGAGGGGCCGGCGGTCGACGCCGCGAAGGCCGCCGGCGTCCGCCACATCGTAAAGCTCTCGGCCTGGGGGTCGGAGAGAGAGGATTTCGCGTTCGGCCGCCACCACCGGGCCATCGAGAAGAAGATCGAAGCCTCCGGCGTCCCCTGGACGTTTCTTCGGCCCAACGGGTTCATGCAGAACTACCTCACCCAGGCGGCGACGATCAAAGGACAGGGCGCTTTCTATCTGCCCTCGGGGGGCTCGAAGTACAGCCTGATCGACGCGCGCGATGTCGGCGCGGTCGCGGCGCGCGTTCTGACCGCGACCGGTCATGAGGGACGCGCCTACGCGCTGTCGGGTCCGGAGAGCCTGTCGAACGGCGAAATCGCGCGCAAGCTCTCGGCCGCGACCGGCAAGCCCGTCAACTACGTCGACGTGCCCGACGACGTCTTCCGAAAAAGCGTCGTCGAGTCCGGAGTCCCGGGTCCATACGCCGACGATTACATCGACCTGCTTCACTACTACAGAGCCGGGAAGGCGACCGCCGTGACGGCCGATGTCGAAAGCGTCACCGGCAAACCGCCCCGAACGTTCGACGAGTTCGCGACAGATTTCGCCGCTCAGTTCAAGTCCGAGGAGCTGCCGCGATCGACGAGCATCTGAAGGAAATCCGGAAAGTCACGCCGAGCGCGAAGGGTTGCGAGGACTGCCTGAAGATCGGGGCCCGGTGGGTGCACCTGCGGCTCTGCCTCTCCTGCGGCCACGTGGGCTGTTGCGACTCGTCGCCCAACCGCCACGCGACGAAACATTTTCACGGGACGAAGCATCCGATCGTCCAGTCCTTCGAGCCGGGCGAGGACTGGCGCTGGTGCTACGTGCACGAAGCGATGGTCTGAGCCGTCCCTCTCAACGAGCGGAGGAGGCTCAGCCGGGTGACGTCTTCCGGAAAGGGTGCTCGAAGGAAAGGTAGAGAAGGATCGAGCGCTCCCCGCGGCTGGGACCGACGCCGAGGGGAACGGCGATGCCGGGAACGATCTGGAGCCCGCCGGGACGGTTCCAGGCCCATCGGACGCCCGGGCTGACGACAAGGCTTCGAGAACGGATCACGCGCCCGGGGGCGGACACCGCCTCGGAGCTCGACCACACGGTCTCGACGAGCGCGTTCCAGTCCGGGCGCGCCAGCCACACGAAGCTCTGCCCGAAGCCCCAGCCCGTCTCCGGGGCGCGGTCCCCTCTTTCGTTTCGCGCCGACCGGACCCAGGTGACCTCGGCGTTCCAGTGCGCGACGAGCCACGGGGTGAGAACGGTGCTGACGGGAAGCGAGACCTGCACGCCCGTCCCTCCGGCGCCGAGCGCTCTGCGTGCGTCGCCGGTCGGAAGCAGCACCGTCAGGCGGGGGGCAGCGGCGAGCGTCGCCTCACCGTTTCCGGCGAGCTGGTAACGGTAATTGAGCGCCACGTCGCCCAGGCCCGTCGCCCACCCGGTCTGCGCGCGCGCGCGCGAAACGGGAACCGAGAAGCTCAGCTGGTGCGTCTCGTCGGGAACGGGCCATTCCTGCGTGAACGCGTACGTCCACGCGCCCCCTCTCGCGCGTTCGAAGGTCTGGATGTGCTGGACGACGCCCCTCTCCTGGTTGTAGGCCTCCTCGATCAGAAAGCTG
>JBDUBP010000273.1:0-5896 GCA_040004075.1 Acidobacteriota bacterium
TCCGATTCTTGTCTCGATCAACTCAGGCCGGCGCGCCGCCGCATCTGCGAGACGATGGCCGTCAACCGCGCCTCTATCCGGCTGAGGCGCTCGTCGCTCCGAAGGCGATCGAGCAGAGGACTTCGGGTGCCCAATGGCCAGCCGCGCCAGCCGGACTCGACCGCCCGGTCGAGCCAGCGGAACGCCTCGTCCTTTTCGGAACCAAGCGCATGAACGCAGGCCATGTCGAAAGGGACGCTCCAGTCCTGATTCCCGTTCTCGAGTTGCCGCTTGTCGGTAGCGAGGCTCTCCGCGAGGAGCGCATCGGCTTCGGCGCGCCGGCCGGCTCGAAGATGAAGGTAGGCGAGATAGGTCTCGACTCCGGTGCTCGAAAGCCGCCCCAGCCGCACGCCTCTTACCGACGGCAGGATCTGCTCGAAGAGCTCACGAGCCCGTTCCAGGTCTCCGGCGACGAGCTCCGCCTCACCCACGGCGATCGCCGCCGGTTCGAGGGAAGCGAGCAGGAGCGCCGAGCGGGACTGCTCCATGGCTTCGCGATCACGCCGGCGGCGAAGGTAAAAGTCGATCAATCGCCCGTGAGCCTGAGCCAGGTCGGGTTGAAGCTCCAGAGCCCGTCGGAACGAGGCCTCCGCGGGTCCCGTCTCATCCAGCGCGTCGCTGACCATACCCATCAATACGACAGAGACGGGATTGCGTGGGTCCAGAGCCACCGCTCGCCGGCTCGAGAGCAGCGCCTCGTCCAACCTCCCGAGAGCGAACAGGACGGTGGCGAGATTGTTCACCGCCGGGGAATGGTTGGGGCTCAGGTCCACGGCCCTGCGGCTCGCCTCGAGTGACTCGCGGTTAGCGCCTTTGACCAGGTAAGCGAGCCCGAGGGCTTTGTGCCCTTCGGGAAGCTCGGGAGCGATGGCGATGGCCTTGCGGCTCGCCTCGAGGCTCGCGTCGAGCCAGGACTCGGTGAAACCGAATCGACGCGCACGCTGCGCGTAGCAGTCGCCCAGGCCGGCGTAGGCCTGGGCGAAACCGGGATCCAGTTTCAACGCCTTCTGGAAGTTCTCGATGGCTTTCTCGTTCTCTTCCTTGCGGAATCGGTTGTAGCTCTCCCGGCCCTTTAGATAGAGGTCGTAGGCGACGAGGTTTTCCGTCGGGCGCCCCTCGATGCGTTTCTTCTCGGCGGGCGAGAGCGTGGCCTGAAGCGAAGCGGCAATCCGCTGGGCGACGTCGCTCTGGATGGCGAAGACATCCTCCAGCTGACGATCGTAGGTCTCGGACCAGAGGTGTTCGTCTGTTGAGGCATCGACGAGCTGTCCCACGATGCGAACCCGATTGCCCGCCCGCCGCACGCTCCCCTCCAGGATGGCGGCCACGCCCAGCTCGGCGGCGATCTCTCGCAGCGGCTTCTGCGTGCCTTTGTAGCGCATCACCGATGTCCTCGAGACGACCTTCAAGTTCCGGATTTTCGAGAGCTGAGCGAGGATGTCCTCGGTCATGCCGTCGGCGAAAAAACTATTCTCCGGGTCGGGGCTCAAGTTCTGGAAGGGGAGCACGGCGATGGACCGGCGGTCTGAGGACGTCGCCTGCGGCCGCCGGGCGCCCACCTTTTGCGCTCGCTGCCAGAGGAGCGCTGCTCCCGCGAGGACGAGCAGCGCCAGCGCCGCTCCGCCCCATGCGAGCCCTCGCCGCGACCCTCGCCGGGACGTCGCTCCGGACCCGACGGGCTGGCCGGGAAGGGCGCTCAAGGCGAAAGCGATGTCCCCCGCGGATTGGAAGCGCTCCTGCGGATTCTTCTCCAGGCAGTGATCCAGGACGCGAACGAATTCCGCGGGAATCTGTCTCTGCGAGTCGGGGAGCGGCGGCCGCTCCTCTTTGAGGATGGCGGTCATCGTTTCGACGACGGTGTCCCGCTTGAACGCCCGCTCGCCCGTCAGCATCTCGTAGAGGATCGTCCCGAAGGCAAAGATGTCGGAGCGCTGGTCGGCCGGCTCCCCGCGCACCTGCTCGGGCGCCATGTAGCCGACGGTCCCGAGGATCACGCCCGGCTCGGTCCCGGGGGCCTCCGTCGGGGCTTCCGTCAGCGGACCGCGGAGGGTCTCGGGAGGCCTCAGCTTGGCCAGACCGAAATCCAGGATCTTCACCCGCCCGTCCTTCGTCACGAAGAGGTTCTCGGGCTTCAAGTCGCGATGCACGATCCCTTTCTCGTGAGCCGCGGCGAGGCCGCGGGCGATTCCGATCGCGTATTGGCGGACTCGTTTGAGCGGCAAGGGACCCGGTAACAACTCTTCCCGAAGCGTTACACCCTCGAGCAGCTCCGAGACGACGTACGGAGAGCCGCCCGCCTCCCCGACGTCGTGGATCGTCAGAATGTTCGGGTGATTCAACGCGGAAGCGGCGCGCGCCTCGTCCGCGAAGCGGCGCAGGCGATCGGGGTCGGCGCCGAATCCCTCCGGCAGGACCTTGACGGCGACTTGCCTCTCGAGGCGCGTGTCCCGCGCTCGGTAGACTTCGCCCATCCCTCCGGCTCCGAGCGCAGAGAGGACTTCGTAGGGACCCAGGCGATGACCGGCCGGGAGTGCCATCTCGCGCTTATCGGATCACAAGGACGCGCCAAAGCAGACCACTATCCGGGACGGCCGCGGATACTCCGATTCCCGCTTCGCGCTACTTCCTCTCGGCCGGACTTCCGGGCCGCGGGCGGGGCGAACCGGTCCGGGGGCACGGGTCCGAAGACGACGGACGTCAATTCCTGCGTCAATCGGTGTTTGCCCTCGGTTTGCGACAGGGAAAACGGAACCCGGATGCCGTCGACGACTTCGTAGCGTTTCAAGACCCCTGTGAACGCCACCGTTCCGTCCGTAGGGCGGCGTCCGGAGGCTTCGCGAGGGCCAAAACAAGGAGGGCCGCCACGATCGGGAAACCAGCCTGGAACGGACCTCGCGCCGGGTGCACCCGCGGCGGAAGCATGGGGAAAAGCATACGCCGACCGTGGCCTGAGTCGTGGCTCGCCGACTCGATACCGGTTGCCGGTTCGGGGCTGTTGGGAGGGTCCGCAGTGGGATGGTGCGGGCGTATGCTCCTACCCTCGCGCCGCACTTCGTGGCGGCAATTCGAGGGAAGGAGAATGCGATGGCTCGTCGATTCCTGCTGATTGCACTGGGGGTTCTTCTGGTCTTTCCGGCCCTCGCCACTGCGGCGGCGATCACTCGCAGTGCGACGGGCACGTCAATCGGATCGATCCAGGCGGCCGCCGATCAATTCCGAGCCGATCTCGGCGGCTCCAACAATGGCGTGGGCGGAACGTTTCCAGGCGGCCGCCGCGAGATCAACTGGGACGGGGTCCCCGACACCGCTTCTTCTCCCAATGCCTTTCCGGCCAACTTCTTCAACTCCAACTCCCCACGAGGCGTCGTCTTCTCGACCTCGGGCACCGGATTCCAGGTCAGCGCGAAGTCCGGAAATCCGACGAGCACGGCGGTGCGGTTCTCCAATCTCAATCCGACTTACTCGAACGAGTTCCAGACGTTCTCGCCCGAGCGCCTTTTCACCCCGATCGGCAGCAACATCACCGACGTCGTCTTCTTCCTGCCGGGCACGACCAACCCGGCCGTCGTGAGCGGATTCGGCGCCGTTTTCACGGACCTGGATTCGACCACGTCGACTTCGATCCAGTTCTACGACCAGTCGGGGGCCTCTCTCGGAATCTTCGCCGTCCCCGCCTTTTCCATAGGCAGCCAGACCCTGTCGTTCCTCGGCGTCTCCTTCAACGGCGGAGAGCGCGTCAGCCGCGTGCGGATCCGGAGCGGAGACGTCGCGCTCGGCGCCAATGACAATCCCGCGGGGGGAGACGTGGTCGTCATGGATGACTTCATCTACGGGGAGCCGCAAGCCGCGAACGCGGTCGCGGGTGGATGCATCACCGACGCGACGTCACTCTGCTTGAACGGCGGACGCTTCAGGGTGCAGGCCACGTTCCGGGTGCCGCCCGGGCTGACGGCGACGGCTCAGTCGACAGGGATCGCTGCGGATTCGGGCGCGTTCTGGTTCTTCAGCGCCAATAACCTCGAGCTGCTCGTCAAGGTCCTGGACGGGCGCGCCTTCAACGCGAAGTACTGGGTCTTCATCGCGTCCGGTTCGGGCGTGGAATACACGGTCACGGTGACGGACACGACGAATGGCGCCGTCAGAACGTATTTCAATCCTTTCGGGACACTGGCTAGCACGGCCGACACCGGGGCGTTCGCGCCGTAAGTCTCGGACGAGGGGGCGAAAAGGAAGGGTCAGCTCTGCGGCGAACCGCAGAGCTGACCGCCTCAGACTCACGCCTCCAACGCCGCTCGGATCCGGGCGAGGTGATGGTCGCTGTGCCGGACGGCGTGGTCTTCGAGCAGGAACTGACACGTGAGCGGGGCGTCGCCGTAAAGCGAGATCGGCGCGGTGTTCGTGAGCTCCTCGTCGGAGAGCGCCCGGATCGCCTTCGCGGCGGCTTCGCTGTTGCGGCGCAGGAAATCCAGGGCCTCGGCCTTCGTGACGCCGTCGCGTTCCCGGGCATGCGCGGCGTTGATCCCGTCGACGGTCTCCGAGGTCACGCCAGTTATGGCCTCCCCCGCGGCGATCTTCTGCGCGAGCTGGATCTCCAGCGGATACATGTTGGCGACGTGGTGAACCACGACGCCGATCTTGCGCCCGTCATGAGGGAGACGGGTCTGCCATTCCGCGTCCGAAAGGGCGCTCGCGAACGCGGCGAGTGAGCGGGCTCCCTGCTCGAGGCGATCGGCCAGGGCATTCGCCAGTGAGCTCGAACGATCCGGGTCAACCTCCGAAACACGAGACGAGACGCTTTTCATGATCTCTCTCCTTTGACCGGACTGCTTCCCGGCCGGCTGGTTCAAAGTACGATCCTTTCCGCTTTGAGAGTCATTCCCGCCGTCCGAGATGCTTTGCCGTTCGTCCGCAAGTGAGGGAAAGCCGCCTCCCCGTCCGACCTTCCTGTCCGCGCGTCCGGCGAGCGTCCTGTCCGCGCGTCTGGCGCTGGAAGCGTCCATGACGGGGGATGTCCTCTCGGAGGTGCTCCGCGCCGTCCGGCTGAAGGGAGCAGTCTTCTTCGATTTCAACTTGAGCTCGCCATGGGTCCTCGAAGCGCCGCCGTCGCGGGAGATCGCTGGCCGGGTGATGCCGGGCGCGGAGCGGGTGATCGAATATCACCTGATCGCGCGAGGCAGCGGGTGGGGACACGCGGTCGGCCAGGAACCGATCCGTCTGCGAGAGGGGGACCTCATCGGGTTCCCGCAGGGCGACGCGCACGTGCTCTCGAGCGCGCCCGGCCTGCGCGATCGGCCGGATCTCTCGAAGTTCGTTCGTCCCTCGACGCCGCTGCCGATCGTCTATGAGCTCGGCGGCGGCGGACGCGAACGCTCTCAAATCGTCTGCTGCTTCCTGGGAATCGACGAACGTCCGTACAACCCCTTGCTCGCGGCGCTGCCGAAAACGATCCACATCGCCGCGCCGGACGCATCCACGCGCTCGGCGGGCGGATGGCTCGGCGGGCTCCTGACCACTGCCGCGAAGGAATCCGGCAACGCGGCGCCGGGCAGCCAGAACGTCCTGGAGCGGCTCTCGGAGCTGTTGTTCGTCGAGGCGATCCGCCGGTACGTCGACACGCTCCCGCCGAACCAGACCGGCTGGCTCGCGGGACTCCGGGATCCGGTGATCGGAGAGGCGTTGAGCGCGCTCCACGCGGGGCCGGCGGAAGCCTGGACGGTCGAGCGGCTGGCGCGGTCGGTCGGGGTCTCGCGCTCGGTCCTCGCGGAGCGGTTCACGGAAATGGTGGGACAGCCGCCGATGCAGTACCTCGCGCTCTGGCGCATGCAGCTCGCCTCCCGGCTGCTGGCCGAGGGGGGCC
>JBDUBP010000176.1:0-5845 GCA_040004075.1 Acidobacteriota bacterium
GTTCGCGGCAACCGCCTCCCTGTTTCCGACGAACCTCGCCGCGGCCGGCGTCGGCATGATCGCCGTGCTGTGGACGTACGACGGCTGGTACGGCGCCACGTTTCTCGCGGGTGAGATGAAAAGGCCGGAGAAGTCGCTTCCGATCGGGTTGATCGTGGGGACCGCGGCGGTCACGGGCATCTATCTCCTCGTCAACGTCGTCTACCTGCGGGCCCTCCCGGTCGCGGTGCTGGCGAAGACGCCGCGCGTCGCCGAGGCGAGCGCGCTCGCGCTCTTCGGTCCGGGAGGCGGGCGACTCATCACGACCCTCGTCCTCATCTCGATCTTCGGATGCCTGGCGACCACGGTCCTCTACTGCGCCCGGATCTACCTGCCGATGTCGCGCGACGGACTCTTCTTCGAGGCGCTCGGGCACGTCCATCCGAGGCACCACACTCCGGGCTCGAGCCTGATCGCCCAGGGCGCGTGGGGCATCGCGCTGACGTTTTCCGGGACGTACGAGCAGCTGTATACCTACGTGATCTTCGCGATCTTCCTCTTTCACGCCGTGACGGGCGTCGCGGTCATCGTCCTCCGCCGCAGCCGGCCGGACGAGCCGCGGCCCTTCCGCGTTCCGGGATACCCCTGGGTTCCGCTGGTGTTCGTCGCCGTGTGCCTCGTCTTCGTCGGAAACACGCTGCTCGAGAAACCGGTCGAGTCCGTCATCGGGCTCGGCATCCTCGTCGCCGGCCTTCCCGCGTACCTCTGGTGGCGCCGGGGCGGCGAGGCACGGGCGGCCTGAGCATGGACGGCACCGCGGTCGTCCTCTGCGGCACCGATTTCCGGACCGACAACGGAAAGACGGCGCACGGCCTCGTCCGCGGGACCGACCGCTATCGCGTCGTCGGGATCATCGACTCCTCCTGCCCCGGCGAAGACGCGGGCCGCCTGCTCGACGGCGTCCCGCGCGACATTCCGGTGTTCGCCTCGATCCCGGACGCGCTCGGCGCTCTTCCCGATCCGCCCGATTTCGCCATCGTCGGAATCGCCACCTCCGGGGGCCGCCTCCCGGGGGAGCTGAAGGCCGCCATCGCCGAGGCGATCGACTCCGGCCTCTCCATCGTCAACGGACTGCACGAGCTGGTCTCCGACGACCCGGCCCTCGCGGAAGCGGCGCGGCGGCGCGGGGTCTCGATCACCGACGTTCGCCGCCCGCGGCCGGTCTCCGAGCTCCATTTCTGGACGGGCGAGATCCGCAAGCTGGCGGTCCCGCGGATCGCGGTCCTCGGAACCGACTGCGCCGTCGGTAAGCGCACGACCGCGCGCCTCCTGACCGAGGCGTGCCGCCGGTCGGGCCTGCGCGCGGAGATGGTCTTCACCGGCCAGACCGGCTGGCTCCAGGGAGGCCGGTGGGGATTTCTGCTCGACGCCACGCCGAACGACTTCGTGTCGGGCGAGCTCGAGCGCGCCGTCCTCGCCTGCGCCCGCGAGGCCCGCCCCGACGTGATCTTTCTCGAGGGTCAGTCGGCGCTGCGCAACCCCTCCGGGCCCTGCGGCTCCGAGCTTCTGCTCTCGGCGGGCGCTCGGGCCGCAATCCTGCAGCATGCGCCGGCCCGGGTCGAGTTCGAAGGTCTCGAGGGCATGGGATTCTCCATTCCTCCGATCGAGGACGAGATTGCGCTGATCGAGTCCTACGGCGCCCGCACCCTTGGCCTGGCGCTCAACACCCACGGTCTCGAGGGCGGCCGGCGCGACGAGGTGCGGGACGAGCTCGCCGCGCGGCTGAAGATCCCCGTCGTCTGCCCGCTCGAGGAGGGCGTCGATCCGCTCGTCGCCGCGGTCCGGAAGTTCGTCGCGGAAGAAAGCGCGTGAAGATCCTGGGCACCCGCGCTCGCCGGGAGCGCGTCCCCTTGCGACTGCCGTATCGCGTCACCGGAAGGACGACAGAAGCGGTCGAGATGTTCGTCCTCGAGATCGAGACGGACGAGGGAATCGCCGGCCTCGGAGCCGCGACCCCCGAAGAGGCGATCACCGGCGAGACGGCGGATGGGTGCGCGAAGGCCCTCTCCGAGAGCTCGCTCGATTGGCTCCGCGGACAGGGCGTGCTGCGCCTCGGCGCTCTCTGCCAGGAATCGGAACGGCGCATGCGCGCGACTCCCGGGGCGCGGGCGGCCGTCGACATGGCTCTTCACGACCTCTATGCGCGGCGGCTCGGCGTTCCCCTCGCCGACGCGCTCGGTCGCGTTCACGGCAGTCTCCTGACCTCGGTCACGATCGGCATCCAGGCCCCGGACGAGGCCGTCGCGCTCGCGGAGGCGCTCATCGGGCGCGGTTTCCGCATCCTGAAGGTCAAGGTCGGAGAAGCGCTCGAAGAGGACATCGCCGTCATTCGACGCCTGCACGAGCGGTTCGGCTCGACCGTGCGGCTGCGCGCCGACGCGAACGTCGGGTACACGGCGGAGCAAGCCGTCCGGTTCCTGGAATCCACCGGCGACGCGGTCGAGTTTCTGGAGCAGCCCGTGCCCCGCGAGAACGACGGGTTGCGGGAGATACCCGAGCGCTGGCGTTCCCGGATCGCCGCCGACGAAAGCCTTCTGAACGAACGGGATGCGCTCTCGCTTTCCGCCGGTGTCCCCGCTTGCGGCATCTTCAACATCAAGCTGATGAAGTGCGGCGGGATCCGCCCGGCTCTCCGGATCGCGGCCATCGCCGACGCGGCGGATATCCGGCTCATGTGGGGATGCATGGACGAGAGCGTGATCGCGATCGCGGCGGCGCTCCACGCGGCGCTGGCCTGCCCTGCCACCCGATACCTCGATCTCGACGGCAGCTTCGATCTGGCGGAGGATCCCGCCCAAGGCGGGTTCACGGTCTCCGACGGCGAGATGACGGCAACGGAGGCGCCCGGGCTCGGGGTCCGTCTGGCATGACCGAAGCGTTTCTTCGAGAGTCGTCCATCGCGAGTCGCCGGCTCCATCGTCCGGGAGGTTTCATGAAAAGGCCCCGTCTCGCGTCTCTGCTCGCGGCCGCCGCTCTGTCCGCCGCGTCCGCCGCCGGAGCGTCGGAGTGTCTCGTCATCACCGGAGCGTCCGTCGCAGACGGCACCGGCAAGCCTCTGCGGCACGCGAGCGTTCGAGTCTGCGGAGAAGAGATCCGGGCGGTCGGCGCGTTTCGCCCGAAACGGGAAGACCGCGTGGTCTCCGGACGCGGCCTCGTCGTCGCGCCCGGGTTCATCGACATCCACAACCACTCGACGGCCGGCCTCGCCGAGGATCCTCTCGCCGAGAGCCAGATCTCGCAGGGCATCACGACGCTGGTCGTCGGCGCGGACGGAGAGTCGCCGTGGCCGCTCTCGGAATACTTCGACGCGCGCCGGCAGTCTCCCGCCTCGGTCAACGTGATGGCGCTCGTGGGTCACGCGACGGTGCGCAGCCGCGTGATGGGAGAGGACTACAAACGGCCGGCGACCTCGGAAGAGATCACGCGCATGGCCGCGATGGTGGACCAGGGCATGCGCGATGGCGCCGCGGGTCTCTCCTCCGGGCTCGAGTACGACGTGGGAAGCTGGAGCACGACGCCGGAGCTGATCGGCCTCGCGCGAGCGGCCGCGGGCCGGGGCGGCTTCTACATGACGCACACCCGCGACGAGGCGGACAGGAGCCTGGAGGCGTTCACCGAGGCCATCGCGATCGCCGAAGGGGGCGGGCTGCCGCTCCAGATCTCGCACATCAAGCTCGGCACAGTCGGCGTCTGGGGAAAGACCGCCGAAGTCTTCCGGCTGGTGGAAGCAGCGCGGTCCCGCGGCACCGACGTCACGGCGGACTGCTATCCTTACGAGGCCTGGCACGCCAATATCGAGGTGCTCGTGCCGGACAAGAAATATGACGACCCGGAGAGCGTCTTCCGCGCGCTCTCCGACGTCGGCGGGGCGGACCGCGTCACGATCAGCCGCTGCAAAGCGCACCCCGACTACGAGAACCGCACCCTGCAGGATATCGCCGCCGCGGACTCCGTGACCCCGGTCGCGCTGTTCTCCCGGATCGTCAAGGAGGGCGGCGCCAACGTGATCGGACACTCCATGCGCGAGCAGGACGTCCTCGCGTTCTACCGCCGCCCCTGGGTGATGGTGGCGAGCGACGGGGGAATCGGGTCGCGGCACCCGCGGGGAGCCGGCACGTTCCCCCGGGTCCTGGGACGTTACGCCCGCGAGAAGCGGGTCGTGAGCCTTCCGGAGGCCATCCGCAAGATGACCTCCATGCCCGCGCGGCGGCTGAAGCTCGCCGACCGGGGGATCCTGCGCCCCGGCGCGAAGGCGGACCTCGTCCTGTTCGACCCCGCTCGGATCATCGACCGCTCGACGTTTGCGGCTCCGAACACCCTGTCGGAAGGGATCCGGCTCGTCCTCGTCAACGGGGAGGCCGTCTGGGAGGACGGGAAGGCGACCGGGCGCCTGCCCGGCCGGGTGCTGGTCTCGCCGCCCGGGACGGCGGCCGCGACGCCTTCCGCCCGCGGAAAAGCGCTTGAAAACCGCCCCTGCGGGCGGTTCCCGGCGGCCCCTTGCACCGCGGCCCGCGTGATATTCTGCCCTTCTCCGATTCGTTCCGGGGAGCAGGCCGCTTCTGGCCACCTCCACCGGTCTTCGGCGAGAAAGCGGGGCAACCATGGTCGAATACTTCATGAGGACCTGGTTCTGCAGGCACTGCGGTCGGTCGAACACGACCCCCGTGGCTCTCGACGGGCGAGTCACGTGCGAGTTCTGCAAAGACGTCATCCGCATCCAGCCCAGCCGCGACCGCGGCGGCGAAACCGCGAGCCAGCTGTCCCGGGTCGGACCGACGAACCCGACCGGCGCGTAAGGCGACTCGGCGCCCGATCCGCGGGATCGGGCGCCTCGTCGTAGCTCTCAGCTCTCAGTTCTCAGCTCTCAGTTCTGGTCGAACTGCGGCCCTTCCCGCCCTTCCGATCCGCAATTCCCTTCCGCGTCGTTTCCCGTTTCCCGACTCTAGGCCTGCAGCAGCCGCCGCGACTTGATCTCGTCCAAGAGCGCCTCGATCCGGCGTTCCTTCTCCAGGGCGTCGAATCGGTCCTCCAGCGTGTCGGCCGAGAGCTCCCGGTAGGCGTCGTTCAGCGCCTCCGCGCGGTCAACCTTCTCCCGCATCCGGTCGAAAGTCGGCGAGCCGGCGCCCTCCGTCAGCGCCGCCTTCGCCTCGCTCGCCTTCAGACCCGCGCGTGCCCGCCGATGACGCGCGGCGAGCAGCTCGGTCTTCGAGCGCGCCTCCGCCAGCTTCTGTTCGAGCTTTCCGAGGGCCGATCTCAGACTGTCGACCTCCCCCTTCTGGTCGCCCACCTGCTGTTCGAACCCGTCGGCGAGCTCGCGATAGCTCATCGCGCGGTCGAGCGCGCCGCGCGCGAGCTCGTCGTCTCCCGCCTGGACGGCGATCTCGGCCTTGCGCATCCAGTCCGCGTGTTTCAAATCCTGCTCCTTCGCCTTCCGGCTCAGCATGTGCTCGTCGGCGATCGCGATCGCGACCGACGTCTTCACCTGCAGCAGCTGGTTCTGCATGTCGAGGATCACCTGCTTCATCATCTTCTCGGGGTCTTCCGCCTTGTCGATCAGGTCGTTCAAGTTCGCCCGTAAGAGGGCGGCCACCCGTTCCAACAGCGCCATGCTTTGCTCCTTCCCTTTTTTCCGTTACTTCGCGGGCGTTGCCGCGGCTGCGGTCGTGGTCGTGGTCGCCGGCAGCGTCTTGTCCGTCATTCCCTTGATCTTTCCGAAGAGCTCGGACATCTGAATCCCCGAGAGGGCCTCGAAGAGCGCCGGAACCTGGGCGGCGATCTTCGTCATGTCGCCCGTGATCTTGTGCAC
>JBDUBP010000080.1:0-19636 GCA_040004075.1 Acidobacteriota bacterium
AGGTCCACATGATGGTGCCGCGGGAAAGCGCGCCCCAGCACATCGACGTGACGGCCGCGCTGCATGAGGAAGCCGTGAATCCGGCCGGGATCCTCGACAACGTCTTCGAAGGGATGGAATGAGCTCCCGGCCCCCCGATCAGCTCTCGGTCCCGCCGGACGGGCGGCCGTACCACGACCAGCCGCAATGGCGGAACGACTTCCCGATCGACTGGCCGCAGGACGAGCTCGTCTCCCGCCGAGACTTCACGAAGTTTCTCGTCCTGACGAGCTTCGCGTTCGTCGTCGGGCAGGCATGGATCGCGGCTCAGAACTTCCTTCGCCGCCGCCGCGGACGGCCGCCGGTCCGCCGGATTGCCGCGCTGAATGCCGTTCCGGTTGGTGGCGCGCTGACGTTCGCGTATCCGGAGCCGCACGACGCCTGCCTGCTCGTCCGCACCGCCGAGGACCGCTTCGTCGCGTACAGCCAGAAATGCACGCATCTGAGCTGCGCGGTGACGCCCCGGCCGCAGGAGAATTGCCTCCACTGTCCCTGTCACAACGGGTTCTTCGACCTGGCGACCGGCACTCCTACGGCGGGGCCCCCGCGCCGCCCGCTCCCGCGGATCACGCTTCGGATCCAGGACGGCTCGCTTTACGCGACCGGCATAGAGGTTCGCGCGTGAAGAGGTCCTTTTCCCGCCAGCAGAAGCTCACGATCTTCAACGGGATTCTCGCGATCGTCGGAATCATCACGCTCCTGCAGCTCTGGTTGTTGAGCGCCACGATGAACGCGTTTCTCGGAGGCGAGTCCGGCGTCATCCTCCCCGCGGGCCTCGCGAGCACGGTCTGCCTCCTGTTGAACGTCGGGCTGCTCTGGAACCTTTACCGGCTGGAGCGCCCGTGATCGGGCCGCGGATGGACGCTATCCGCACACTGCATCCCGCCTACTTCGCGCTCGTCATGGCGACGGGCATCGTGTCGATCGCGGCGCACACGATGAAGATGCCGGCCGTCCCCCTGGCGCTGCTCGCCGTGAACGCGGTGGCGTTCCCGGTGTTGTGGGCGTTGACCGCGATCCGCGTCGTGCGTTTTTCGACGGACGCGCTCGCCGACGTCACGGACCACCAGCGGGGAGTCGGGTTCTTCACGGCCGTCGCGGGGACGAGCGTCTTCGGGTCGCAAATCCTGATCCTTCTGGGAGCGTGGACCGTCGCAATGGTCCTCTGGGTGGTGACGCTGCTTCTCTGGATCGTGCTCGTCTACACCGTCTTCACCGCGCTGACGATCAAGAAATCCAAACCTACCCTCGACCGGGGCATCAGCGGCGGCTGGCTCGTCGCGGTCGTCGCCACGGAATCGGTCGCGACGCTCGGGACCCTTCTCGCGCCCGGCCTCGGCGCCGGCCGGGAGCCCTTTCTCTTCGTGAGCCTCACGTTCTGGCTCGCGGGAGGGATGCTGTACATCTGGCTGATCTCCCTGATCTTCTATCGCTACACGTTCTTCGAGTTCTCGCCCTCCGATCTGATGCCGCCGTATTGGATCAACATGGGGGCGATGGCGATCTCGACTCTTGCGGGCACGCTGCTCCTCGCCAACGCAGGGGATTCCGCTCTCCTGAAACGCATCGAGCCGTTCACCCTCGGTATGACCCTTCTCTTCTGGGCCACCGCGACCTGGTGGATCCCCATGCTCCTGATTCTAGGATTCTGGCGTCACGTGTCGAGGCGGTTCCCTCTGACGTACAGCCCTCTCTACTGGGGCGCCGTCTTTCCGCTCGGCATGTACACGGTGTGCAGCTACCGTCTCGCTTCCGTCGCCGGAGCGCCGTTTCTCCTGTGGATTCCGCGTGTCCTCGTGTTCGTGGCCGTCGCCGCGTGGGTGCTGACGTTCGTTGGTCTCGTTCGGAGCCTTCTGCGGCCGAGCGCCCTTCGCCCGGGCTGACGGCCGCAATCCGCTGCGCGGCGCGGCGCCGCCCCGCCACGCCCCGTGAGCCGCGATCGGTGGACCCTCCTGCGGGACGGACCCTCCCGGGTGCGACGGGTCCAGGGCGGGCCTGTTCAGCGGCTGACAGCGGAAAATGCGAGCTGACAGCTTCTAATTCCACTTCTTCACCTGCGGCCACAGCGTCGGAAAATCCATCTTCAGACCGCGGCAGAGATAGATCGACTGATTCTCTTCCCCCATGCCCCAGGGATGGAAGTGCTCACCTCGCTTCTCGACGGCCGCGCAGAGCTCCTCGAGCCTCTCCCGCCGGTCCTGGAGGACGATCACGATGTCATTCGGCGCGTTTCCCGGCCCCCACAGGAAGTACGTCTGATGGCCGCTGATGGCGCGCGGCAGTCCGTACCTCGGCCCGAACAGGTTGATCGCGCCGGCCTCCCCGTAGTTGTTCGCGAAGATCGTCGTCCGTTTTTGTTCTTCGGGCGACAGCGAGCCGTAGATCGCCGCGACGTCCGCGACGAGCTCCGGCCATCCGAACTGGTCTCCGAAGATCTGCGGCAGCGGGCCGCGGTGGCCGACCTCCGTCTTCGGGGGAGTCACTCCGAGGACCTTCTGGTACGCGACGTACCGTTCCGGGGAGAGCAGCGGCAGCACGAGCGGCGCGGTGACGAGTCCCCCGGCCGTGATGAGCGCGACGGTCGCCGCCTTCGGCCAGAGCCTCCCCGCGGTCTCCCGCCAGGCGTCGAGCCGGGCCTCCCACGCGACCGCGCCCGCCGCCAGAAGCATCGGGTAGACCGGCGCGAGGTAATAGTTCTTGGCCTTCATCGCGAAGAAGAGCCCGACGAGCGCGACGTACGTCCAGCCCAGCACCCGGTAGCGCTTCAATCGTCCGGCGCAGAGAGAGACGAGCCCGCCGAGCCAGAGCGGGAAGAGGAGCGGATGCATCAGGACGATCTGCTGGCTCACGAATTCGACGGGCCCGAGCACGACATTCTTTCCGCTGCGCGCGACGTTGCGCAGGTCCTCCAGAGTGGGAAAGTCGTGGCGCCACTGCCAGAGGGCGTTGGGCAGGAACAGGAGCAGCGCCACCGCGCCCCCCGCCCAGATCCACGGACGCGCGAGCTCGCGCCGCTCCCGGCTCGCCAGGATCGCTACGGCGGCCGCGATTCCGAAAAACGCCGTCGAGTGTTTGTTCTCCAGGCCGAGCCCGGCAAGGAGCCCGAAGAGAAGCCAGAGCCTCGACTCTCCCGTCTGAACGATCCGGATGAGAACGTAGACGCATCCCATCCAGCAGAGCGGCTCGAACGCGTTCATCGAAAGGACGCTGTCCGTGCCGAGGTAGACGGGCGCCACGAGAGTCGCGAGCGCCGCCAGACCCTGCGCGAAGGGTCCGCCGCCGAGGCGAAACGCGATCGCTCCCGCCAGAAACACGAGCGCCGCTCCCGCGATCGCGGGAAAGATCCGAAGCGCGGGGAGAGAGCCGCCGAGCGCGAGAGCCGCCCGCGCGAACAGACCGATCATCGGCGCGTGGTCGACATACCCCCAGTCGAGGTGGCGCCCGCAATCCAGGAAGTAGAGCTCGTCGCGAAAGTAGCCGTAACGTCCGCTGAGGGCGGCGTGCAGCACGCCCTTCGCGAGCGCGAGTGCGGCGAGCAGGCCGACGGCCGGCCGCGCGCCCGTGCGATTCATGCGGAGATTCTAGGCCGTCTCCTCGGGGAGCGAGGGGGGATCGCTTCCGTCGTCGCGATCGCGAGAGGAGCGGCGCTGGCGGCGCTCGGGGAGCGCGGGAGACACCGCGTGAGGCCCGGCCGTCCCGGCCCTCGGGGAGGAGGGAAGCCCCTCCGAGGCCGGCGCGGGCTGCGCGATGCGGACGGGCCCGGCGGTCCGCGTGAAGGCGCTGTTCAAGGCCCGAGGGGTGGCGGCGCGCGAGACGGCGAGGGCGAGTATCGCGGCCACGACCGTGCTTCCCGCGGTTGAGAGCGCCGTCGAGAGATGGAGGAGGAGGGAGCCCGCGCCCCAGCTCAAGACGAAGACCGCGGCGTTCGGGCGAGCCATCTCGGGAGGTCCTCCTCATTAATCGGACGACTCGGGGGGCCGCCCGATTACAGGACGCGGGAAAGTATTCGCGCGCCGTCGGATGTCGCGCGTTCGGGGGGCACTTCTATTGCCCTATTTGAACCACCCGAAAACGCGGAGGCGCGTTTCGCTCAGAATCTCGAAGAAGACAGGAATCGCAAGAGGCCTATGACTTTCCGCGGCGGCATCTCGTCGGCTTGAGTCTTCCCGCCTACCCCCCCACGCCTTCCGCCTCCCGCCCCGTCAGCACTCGTACTCGGCGAGCATTCCGAGCAGGCGCTCGACTTCGATCGGCTTGCGCAGGTAGCCCGCCGCTCCGAGTGTCTCAGCCTTCAGCTCGGCGCGACCGTCCGCCGTCAGGATCACGACGGGGATCTCGGAGATCTTCTGGTTGCGGGACTGCGCTTCGCGAAACTCCCAGCCGTTCATCACAGGCATCATGAGGTCGAGAAGAACCAGGCACGGCGGGGGAGAGTCTTCGAGATACGTGAGGGCGACGAGACCGTTCTCCGCAACCGCCACGTCGAAGCCCGAATCCCTCAGGAGGTCCGAGAGACTCTGTCGGAGCTCGGCGTCGTCTTCGACGAGGAGCAGCCGCCCGCGGGGCCTTTGAGACGCAGAATTTTCCATGGCCCGGCGTCGGGCAATTGTCGTGCCCCCATCCGAACCGCAGATCGGCGAAACGTTCAGCAGGCCTCTGGGCTCGCAGGGCAGCTCCAGGCGGTCTGAGTCGCCGCAGAGCGAAGCGACGGCCTCGAGGAGCTGGAGTATGTCGACCGGCTTGGAAGAGAGCCGGAAATGCCCAGGCCGAGGGCTTCCTCTCGATCCCGGGCGTCGGCGGAGAATGCGATCACGGGGATCGAGGAGATTCTCGAGTCGCGCCTCTGCGCCCGCCGGAATTCGACTCCGCCCATCACGGCATCCGCATTTCCAGAAGGATCGCGCAGACGCCTCGCCGCCGCCGGAGCGTGTCCAGAGCCTCCGCTCCGTTCCGGGCGTGCGCCACCTCGTAGCCCTCTTCCTTGAGAACGTCCGCGACCGCGTCTCTCAAGTTGTCGTCATCCTTGACGGAAAGAACGACCGACCTGGGATTCGGGATCACGGCCCTTCGCGTTTGCGAAGAGCGTGCCCGTAATGGAGATGGGGCGAACGGAGAACGGCGTTTGGGGGCGCTGGGCGGGCGCAGGGACGACCTGCGCGGGTCCGTGAGTCCCCGAAGCTTCATCCGGCTTTGTCCGACGCTCAACGCTCAACGCGCAACGGCTCAAGGGCTCATGAACAGGCACGGAACCTGCTCTCTCAGGACCACGAAAGGGGGGTACCTCATGTTGCTTACACTCGGAGTGATCCTGTTGGTGGCGTGGCTTCTCGGTCTCGTGGCCTTCCACGTGACGAGCTGGGCGATTCATCTCGTCCTGGTTCTCGCGGTCATCGCGTTTCTCGTCCACCTGGTTTCGGGCCGCCGCCGCGTCGTCTGAGCGGGGATTCTTCCCCGCTCCGTCCGCCCGGGCGGCGACCGGACGGCCGGCCCGCCCGCTTCCGTTTCCTTTTCCGTCCGCTGCGCTTTCCGCTCCCGACTCCCGATCCTCAACTCTCAACTCTCAGCTTTCGGTTCTCAATGCTCAATGCTCAACGCTTAGCGCTTGGCGCTCAACGCTGAACTTTCCTCTTATTGATAGCCTCGCCGCGCATGCGCTCGCGTGTCCTGTCGTGCGCGATCCTGTTCGCGGCCGTTTCGGCGGCCGCGCTGGCGGAGCGGCCTTCGGGTGCGTGGCGTACGATCGAGACGCCGCATTTCCGGGTTCATTTCCCGGCGGCGTTCGAGCCCTGGGCGTCCCGGGCGGCGTCTTCGCTCGAGGGCGTGTATCCCCGCGTCGCCGAGTACGTGGGCTACGAGCCGCCGCGCCGGGTCGACGTCGTCATCTCCGACCCGGCCGCCGATGCCAACGGAATCGCCTACCCGTATCTCGATCGCCCCTGGATCGAGCTGTGGGCCACACCTCCCGATCCCGACTCGGGCCTCGGTGAGTTTCGGGACTGGACGGAGCTCCTCGTCACGCACGAGTTCGCTCACATCGTTCACCTGACGCGGCCGCGGAACCGGCCCGGTCTCGTCGAGCGCCTCTTGCCTCTTCCGATTGGACCGGTGTTCTGGAATTCGCCGCGCTGGGTCGCGGAAGGGTACGCGACGCTCGTGGAAGGCGCTCTGACCGGATCGGGCCGTCCGCCGTCGGGCTACCGCGCCATGGTTCTGCGCCAGTTCGCGATCGAGGGGAAGCTTCCCTCCTACCAGGGGTTGAACGCGTCGTCGGGGTGGCTCGGCGGATCGATGGCCTATCTCGTCGGCTCGAGCTTCCTCGAATGGCTCGAGGCGAGCGAGGGCGCCGGCGGCCTGAAGAAGCTGTGGAAGCGCATGGCCTCGCGCCGCGGGGGCGGCTTCGGCGCGGCGTTTCGCGCGGTGTTCGGCCGCCCGCCGTCCGAGCTGTACGACCGGTTCCGCGCGGAGATGACGGCGCGCGCCGTCGAGCAGGAGAGAGAGCTTCGATCGGCGGGCCTCGTCGAAGGCGAGAAATGGCAGGAGCTCGAAGGCGCGACCGCCTCCCCTCAGGTGAGCCCCGACGGCACGCGCGTGGTCGCATGGAGATCGCCCCGAAGGGGAGAGAGCCACCTCGCGGTCTGGACGATCGAGCCGACGGCGAAGGAGATCGAGGCGCGGGAAAAGCGCGCGGCGGAGGAGCGAGCCCTTCTGAGCGATCCCAACGAGGTCGCGGATAAGAAAGTCTCGCCGGAGCCGCGGCCTCCCCGCTGGAAGCTCCCGCGGTTGAACGGCCGCTCCCCGGAAGATCCGCGCTGGATGCCGGACGGCCGGCGCATTCTCTTCGGCAGGCGGGAGCCGTCCGCCGACGGCGCGCTGCATCGCGACCTGTTTCTCTGGGAGCCTGAGACGGGCTCGGTGGCGCGCGTCACGCGCCTCGCCGACGTCTCGGACGCCGATCCTCTTGCCGACGGCACCGCCGCCGTGGCGGTGCGGAACCGGTTCGGGGTGTCGGAGCTGGTGCGGGTCGAGATCGCGTCCGGCCGCGTCGAGCCGCTGCCGCTTCCTCCCGCCGACGACCCGTGGCAGGTCTGGAGTCATCCCCGCCTCTCGCCGGACGGCGCGTCGATCGCCGCGCTGCTGCACCGCGAGGGGCGATGGCGGCTCGCGATGCTTCCCACGGCGGCCGGCGCCCCGATCCGCGAGATCCCTGCCCCGGGAGATGTCTTCGGGGCTCCGGCCTGGTCGCGGAACGGCCGCACGCTCTATGCCGCGAGCGGCGCCTCGGGAGTCTGGGAAATCGTTTCCGCCGACGTCGCGACCGGGGAATTCGTCACGCTGACGCGCGTCACGGGAGGAGCGTTTTCCGCCGCGCCCGAACCGGACGGCAGGGATCTGTTTTTTCTGGAGCTGACCGCGAAGGGCATCGATCTGCGCCGGCTCGACCTTTCCGGGAGCGCGCCGCCGGTTGAATTGCCGCCGATTCTTCCGAAGCCGGCTCTCGACCCGCATCCGATCTCCCTTTCGCCCGTCGGGCCGCCCTCGCCGTACCGCGCGGGGAGCACGTCGATCGTGAGGCTGTTTTCCTCCTTCACGGGCGGGCCCGACGGCGCCTCCTACCTGGTCGGAGCGCAGGGGGGCGACCTGATCGGCCGGCTTGACTGGGTCGTGGCCGGCGCCTTCGGAAACGCCGCGGGGCCGCGGGGAGCGACCGCCGCGCTCCGCTGGTCCGGCCTTCCGGTCGATCTGTCCGTCCAGCTCTTCTCCGCGCTCGAGAGGCCGGGCTCCCAGAGGCTTGTCTCCCGCCCCGAGCTCGACTGGGAACGGCGCGGCGGCGCGCTCTCCGCCTCGTGGCAGGCCGTTCTTCCGTCCGGGCGCCTCCGGGCGGAGGCCTCGGTCGGCGCGGCGCGGCTCGAGGCCCTGGCCGAGCGCGAGACCTTCGGCCGCGTCACCGCTGCCATCCGCGCGAAGGGGGAATGGCGGCGGTTTCGCGGGAAGAACGGGCTCTCGATCGGGGTCGAGGGCGGCGGCACCGCCGGCCGCACCGGCGGATCCTCGTGGACGGCCGGTTGGGGAGGCTTTCGGATGTCCGGCTCAGCCGCCGGAGCGACTCTCTCGCTCGACGCGCGCTCGGGTGCGACGGGCGGCAGACCGACCCGGTTCGATCTCTTCGCCGTCGGCGGAGCGCCCTCGTCCCTCCTGCCCCCGGGCCCGGACGCGAACCGGATCGACAGCTCCGCTCTTCCCTTCGCGGCCCAGAGGGGCAGCCGGTTCGAGGGCGGCCGGGTTCAGTTGTCCGCGTCGGGCTCGCCCCTTCTCTTGTACGCGGAGCGCTGGCGGGCATGGTCCTCGGGCTCCGGCCGTCCCGCGCCTATCCGCCTGGAAGGCATCGAAGCGCGCATCGAATCTTTCATCCCGCTCGATCTTCCGGATTCCCTGTCGCTCTACGCGGGCGCCGCCCGCGTGCGCAGCCGCGACCCCCGCTTCGACTCGATCCGCGGCTACGCCGGACTCATCTACAGGCCTTGATTCTTCTTCGGCTCGGAACGCTCAACTCTCAACTCAACTCTCTTCCTTCAGTCGTCGTAATACCCGCGCACGAACACGGTGCCCTTCTTTCCGACGAGCCGAACGTGAACGGAGTGCACGCCGCGGGGACCCTCGGGCTTCCGGAAGACGAGCACGTAGCGCCCGGCGATCGCGCGCCGCACCCGGTCGAGGGCGAGACCTGGAAAGATGTGCGTCTTCGCGTACGTGCCGCCGGTCAGATCGGCGATGTTCGACAGCGTTCCTTCGAGGGAGTGATAGTCCGCGTTCGTCACGTCCAGCGAAAAGATGGTGATCCGCGCCCGGGCGAGAGCCGGGAGCGCGTCCTGAAAGTCGAGCCGGTCGCGCATGTTCGGACCGGACATGCCGCCGATCGTCTGGAGACCCCAGCCGAAGAAGAGCATCGACTTGCCTCCCGGGATCGGGGCGGCCGCGCGCGCGATCAGAGCCAAAGCGCGCTCGGGAGTCACGGCGTCTGACGCGCCCGAATAGTCGAAGTGCCGCGCGAGCGACGGGCCCGCCTCGGGCGGCGGGGCCTCCGGTGGTCCGGTGCGGAGGGACGCGTGGATGGCCGCGAGGATCCGCGCGCGATCGTCGGTGAAGTCCTGGCGCAGCTTCAGGTGAGAGTCAAATGAGAGCACCGCGACCCTGTCGGAGGGGAGAAGTGTGTCGAGAAACCGCCTCGCCTGGAGGCCCATCCTCACGAGCCCGATCAGCCTCGAGGTGGTGTAGTCGGTCTGAAAAAAGAAGATGAGCAGCCGGCCGGGCGGAGCCTCGGACGGAGCCGAATCCGGGGGCGGCGACTCCGTCGAGGACTGGAAGGGCACCTCCGGCTCGCCGGCGGGAATCCAGTCGGCCGATTCCACGGGCACGCGGACGCCTTCGACCCTGAGATCGAAATCGGCCGCGCCGAGACCGGGTATGACCTCGCCCCGGTTGTCCGTCACGTGCGCGTCGAGGATGACGCGCTCGACATGCGCGTCGTCTCGAAAAGTTCCCGGCCGCGAGGGATCCGGGCGCGTCTGACCGGGCAAGGGCGCCGTGAGGAGCCAGCCTGCCAGCGCGAGGAGCAGGGCCGCGTCGAACGAGCGCACGGACGGGACGGCGCGCGAGGCCATTCCATACGATCTCACGAACGGAGAGACGCATCACGTCCGGTACACTCCCCGACCGGAGGACCGCGGAGGAGGCGGGAACCAATGTCACACTCTTCCGGCTCGGAGCGGCGGCCCTTCTCGGAGACCTACGCGACTCTCGAGTCGCTGCATGCGCTCTCCACCGTGTGGAACGCGTCGCCTCCGATGGAACGGCTGGGAGCGCGGCTCGCGTTCCAACGCGTCGATCGGGTGCGCGCGGTGCTCGATCCGGTCCAGGGCTACCACCGCGGCGGCATCGGCACGGATGCCGTGAACGGCGCCGTTCTCGCGGGCCTCTTCGACCTCGTGATCGGGACCGTCGGCTGGCTCTCGCGTCCCGACGCGCGCTCGGCCACCGTGTCGCTCTCGATGCTCTTCCTCCGGCCGACGCGCGGCGATCTCGTCGTCGCCGAAGCCCGGCTGCTTCGCGCGGGGATGAATCTCATGTTCGCCGCGGCCGAAATCTCGGGCGAGGACGGGGCCGTAACGGCCCGCTGCGACGGCACCGTCGCCCTCGCCCGCGGAAAAACCACGGGAGAGGACTTTTCGGAGCGGATGAGGGGAAAGGAAGTTGAGAGTTGAGAGTTCAGAGTTGAGAGTCCAGCGTTCAGAGTAGGGGCTCTCCACCCCCGAACTCTCAACTCTCGACTGTCAACTCTCAACTACGGCGTGAGCCGTTTTGCTGCCTCGCGGATCCGGCCGGCGGAGGCGTCGATCGTCGCGGCGGTTCTCACGATCTCGCGATTGACGTCGGCCCACTGTTTCTCTTCGATCGCCTCCCGGACCGCCGGCAGAGTCTTGACGTCGTATCCGGTGTAGAACCCGGGGGCGTAGAGAAAGTGCTTGAACCATGGCCGGCGCGGCAGCCCTTCCGGCCGGAGCATGGCGCGCTCCACCGATCGGATGAGGGCATTGACGGCGGCCAGACGCCCGGGCTCCCACGCCGCTCCCGAATCGGAAGCGCGCTCGAACTCGCGGGCGGCCCGCGCCAGGTTCTCGGAGGCGTTCTCGAGCGGTGAGAAATCGAAATAGGGCACCGCCGGCTCGAGCTTCTCGGCCGCGAGGGGCTCGCGAGGATCCTCCAGCGCGGAGAAGACTCCCTCCTCGATCCGCCGGGTCTTCTCCTCGTTGGCTTCCCGCCTGTCGGCGGCCAGGGTACGAAGCTCCTTGACGTAGGTCTTGACGGTGTCGGCCAGGCTCGTGAAGTCGAAAGGGAGCAGATCGGCGTTGGCGAGGCGGAGCGTTAATAGTCCCGTCGTCTGCGCGAGTGCCCGTCCGTAGACGAACTCGCCGTCCGAGAACCGGCTGTACCAGGCGAAGTCGTCGTAGATCGAGTGGTACACGCCTCCGCCGCCTTCGCCTCCGTATCCGAGGTTCAGAGACGCGATGCCCAGATGCTGCAGGAACGGCGTGAAGTCCGACCCCGATCCGAGAGCGCTGATCCGCAGGTTCTTGCGCTCGCGCGTCTCACGGCGCTCTTCCGCCGTCTTCGAGTCCTCGATCTGCCGGAGGCGCGCGCGCCTGGCGACCGGAATCTTTTTCTCGGGATCTTCCACGTCGCCTGCGACTTCATTGACCAGACTCTCCAGCCCGTGAGATCCGCCGACGCCGAGATACCCGCGCCCGTTCGAGTCCGTGTTGATGTAGACGACCGCCTTCGACGTGAGCTCCTCCGCGTGCGTTTCGACCCACTCCGTCGAGCCGAGAAGCCCGGGCTCCTCGCCGTCCCACGCGCACAGGACGATGGTTCGCTTGGGTCGCCATCCGGTCTTGAGGAGCGCGCCGAGCGACCGGGCCTCCTCGAGCAGCGCGGCGAGCCCGCTGACGGGGTCGCTCGCCCCGTTCACCCAGGCGTCGTGATGGTTTCCCTGGATGACCCATTCGTCCGGCCACTGAGATCCCTCGATGCGCGCGATCACGTCGTGCGCCGGCACCATCTTCCAGTCAAACGCCAGCTTCAGGTGGACGGTCGCCGGCCCGGGCCCGATGTGGTACGAGACGGGAAGACCGCCGCGCCACTCGCGCGGGGCGGTGCGCCCTCCGAGAGCGGCGAGGAGCGGGCGCGCGTCCCCGTAGGAGATGGGAAGAACCGGGATCTTCGTCAGCGTGCGCGCGTCCTTGCGGTCGAGACGGCGAGCGTCTTTCGTGGCTCCGACGCCGGGCGTCAGCGGGTCTCCGGGATAGAGAGGCATGTCCGCGACGCTGCCCCGCTGAACTCCCTGCTCCGGGCGGTACGCGCCCAGCGGATAGACGTCGCCTTCGAAATATCCGTCGTCGCGCGGATCCGAATAAATGAGGCAGCCGACCGCGCCATGCTCCGCGGCGACCTTGGGTTTGATGCCGCGCCAGCTCGCGCCGTAGCGAGCGAGGACGATCTTCCCGCGGACGTCGACCTTCATCCGCTCGAGGCGCTCGTAGTCGGCCGGAACGCCGTAGTTGACGTAGACGAGAGGCGCGGTGACGTCCCCGTCGATGGAGTACGCGTTGTACGTCGGGAGCTGGCCGGCGGTCTGAGCGGACGTGGCGTCTCCTTCGACCGGCGTCTCGGCGAGGGAGGCGCGAAACCGCGTCGGCGCGACGAGCTCCAGCAGCCGTTCTTTCGGCGTCGGAAAAAGCACGTCGAACGTCTCGATCCGGGCGTCGAGTCCCCACTCGCGAAGCCTCGCGACCATCCATCGGGCGTTCTGCTCGCCGCGCGCCGATCCGATGTGGTGCGGTTCGGCGGAAAGGAAGCGGTCGAACTCGCGGATGCTCGCGGGATCGAGCGCGGCCGTGTACCGCCGTTCGAGGTCCTTCTGGGGCGCCGCGTCTCCCGGAAATCCGCGCAGGCCGATGAGAAGCGGAAGAAGGAACACAACCGCCGGAACGCGAAATCGCTTTTTCATGAGGAGAGGATTCTATGGGCGTAATCGGGTCGCGAAGAGACGGGTGCCACTGTCTTGGGGCTCGCCATTCTGGTGGACCGCGGAGTACCGCGGCCGTCTCGCTCCCGTTGGTCGCTCGGCCCCCCTTGCGCGCCACGCCCTTCGCGCCTAATATGGTCGTGTTGACAGGGAGTCGGGGCCGAATGGGGCCCGACACGAACGCTCGGGGGGCGCAGATCGTGACCGCCACGGCTCCGAACGCTCAGAAGCGGCCCGAAAGGCTGGCTCGCCCGAGTTTTTCCCTTTCCCTTTCGGTTTTTCTTTCGACGTTCAGGGCCCGCGAATGAGACTCGTGTGGTCTCAGCCGTCCTCTACTGCCGACCGGCCGAAGAGCCTGGTCCTCATGGGAGTCGTCTGCATCTTCTTCGGGGGAGCGGTGGTGGGCCGGCCGGGCGCGCCCGATACGCCCAGGGCCTTCCGCGCCGCCGCCGCGAGTCTCGTCGGAACGGGGTTTCTCGCGTGCCTCGCGGGCGGCGCCGCTTTCCTTTTCCAGCGCCGCAAGCCCGGGCCTTCCCTGACCCTGGCCGATTCTTCCCAGACCTCCCCGGATCCCGCCCCGTCACTGCGAGAGGAGGAACAGTGGTGAATCGCGAAAACGTTTTTCCCTTCGAGAGCTCGCCGCGCGCCGCCCTGGCACGCCGGGGCGCGCCCGACAAGTCTCGCGCGGCGCGGACGAAGGCCGTCGAGATCGAGTGCCCGAATTGCGAGGCGCCCCTTCAGATGCCTTCGCGCTCCTTCGGACCGGAGCCGGATCTCTTCTGCGAGAGTTGCGAGAGCAGCGTCTCCATTTTCCGGGGGGAAGCCGCGGCGGACTGAGGCCTCAGCCCGCCGGGACTTCTCGCCGCGGCGAGAGAGCCTCCCGGCTCAGTGATCGGCTCGGAAACCTGCGCTCCGATCGCGGGCGGTCGGCGTCCGAAGCTTCCCTGCGGGCGGTGCCGCGTCAGCTCAGGAGATTTCGGATCGAGGGCAGGCCAAGAATCAGAAGAATCAGCGAAAGTGTCAGCGCGACGAGACCGAGCAACTGCGCCAGCGGCGAGGACGGCAGGGCCCCGTTCAGGAGGCCGAACAGCTCGGATCCGACTCCCAGTGCCAGAAAGCCCGCTGCCAACCTCAACATAGAAGAATCCTCCGGGCGCGGGCACTGCGAAAGTCGTGCCTTACCGGGCGGTAGGCGGGAGGGAGCGCGCACGCCGCGCGGCTCCGGGCGGAGGCCGCCCGGCCGAAGGCGGCCTGTCCACCCGGTTCAGCATCTGCCGGCGGCAGGTGCGGAGGCGGAGGCGCGCTCCTATTCTGGTGCGGCGCCCGCTTCGGGCTTCAGGTACGCCCAGCGGTGCGGCATGTCCACGATGACGTGGAAGCGAAGGAGGAACCGGGCGGAGAGGCGGCCGTCGTCCCCCGCCGCGGGGTCGAAGGCGCCTTCCTGCTGGAGGACCTCGATCGGCGGCAGGGGCGCCGGCCCCCAGTGCAGCCCTTCGGCGCTGCGCGACTCGGGCGAAAGCCCGACGCGCTTGCCCGACTCGGGCGCGATGGTGAGCGCGGTCGAAGTCGCGGTCCCCGCCAGGACCCGGAGAAGCTCGCGGCCCCTCTTCAGGATCGCGACCGGCCGGTCGCCGTCGTCGTCGATCACCGCCCGGTAGTAGCCCTCCGGCCGGACCCAGTGCTCGGTGTCGAGCAGGCGGATCTTCCTTCCGACCGGGTCGTATTCGACCGCCGCTTCCCGGAAGAGAGCGGCCCCCAGAGAGGCGTCCGCGCCGGGGGGGACGAGGTCCGAGATCTCCATCAGGACCTCCGGCTCGCTCCATCCCCCGATGGCGATCGGTCCGCCGCGGGCGATTCGCCGGCCGAAGACGTCGGTCTGGAAACGGAGGCCGAGCTGTTCCGCCAGGGCGGCGCGGATCCGCACGGGACCGTCCGCGGCCGAATCGATGGCGAGGACCGCGGCGAGGCCTCCCACGGAGCCCGCCACGGACACCTCCGCCGGACGGTGGCCCAGGAGCGGCGCGTCGGTCGCCGGCGCGGACCAGAGAGACGACCAACCGCCCACGGCGGCGTCGATGAGCGTTCCGGTCGGCAGCCCGATGTGCTTGAGCTCGACACGGACGGGGACGCCCCGTCGGAAGGCCATCGTCCAGCGCGTCGGGCTCTCATAGTCGATCGCGAGGCCGGGCGACCGGGCCGCGAGGAGCCGCAGGCTCTGCCGGTCGAAGGTCAGGGTGAGGGGATTGCCCTCCCTGGGGGTGAGTAGGATCGACACGCGGGCCGTGTCCGCCGGCCCCAGGGCGATCCTGGCCCGCTCGGCGTCCCCGAAAAGGTACCCGCGCCGCCAGAAGTACGAGCGCGTCATCAGCTCGGCGAGAACCGGCTCGGACGCGACGCGGGTGACGCCGTCCTCGTCGGTGAAGTAGGCCTTGCCGCCCTGAATGCCCAGCACGGTCCTGGCTCCCGCGGAGGAGACCGTCTCGCGGTAGGCGCGGGCGTCCCACTCGATCTGGTCGGTCCCCGTCCCGGCCGACCCGGCCCGAGTCGAAAAGAGGGCGAGGCGAACGACTTGGGAGCCGGCGAGAGGACGCACGCCGGCCGCGCGCCGATGGTCGTCCAGGATCCTCCGGGCGAGCTTGACGTCCGACCCGCCGCAACCCGAAGTCGCCACGAGGAGGCCGAACAGGGCGAGCGCCGCGAGGACGGGGACCCGGCGGAACGCAGGGAGGCTCACCGACCTCCCGCGGCGGGGAGTTCGCCTGGGGCGCGCCGAGGGCGCTCCGCTGCGCCGGGCGAGCGCGCGTCGAGCGGCGCGAAGGACACCTTCGCCTCCGAAGTCGGAGTTGCCGATCGCATCGCGAACCGATCTTACGCCCGGGCGGTCGAGCGGAAAAAAACGTGTGGGCAGTGGTTTTACTTGTTTGCCTGCTCGGATCGGTGGTTAGAATAGCGCACAAATTTTGATCCCGCCGGCAACGGCGATTCCACAAGAAGAAGGGGTAGTGCATATGGCAAAAGATTCGAAGGCGCTTTCCAAGTCGGCGATCGCGGATCACCTGGCGAAGTCTACGGGCAACACGAAGCGCGTCGCGACTCAGTTCCTCGACGACCTGACGTCGCTCGCGTACAAGGAAGCGAAAAACAGCTTCACGATCCCCGGCGTTGGAAAGCTCGTTCTCGTCAATCGCAAGGCACGGATCGGCCGCAATCCCGCCACCGGCGAAGAGATCAAGATCCCCGCGAAGCGCGTGGTCAAATTCCGCGTTTCGAAAAAAGCGAAGGACGCCATCCTCGGCGTGAAGAAGTAACCTCGAGGCGACATAGCCCGTCGAGAGACGAGAAAAAGCGGTCCCGGGACGGGACCGCTTTTTCTTTTCCGGGAAACCTTATTCTCTTACTGGGGCGAGACGGTCTTCGTGTGCACGGTCTTGGTCGTCGTCTTGTACTGGACCGACCGGACCACGGGTTTGCCGCTCACGACCGTCGTCTGCACGGTGACCTTTTTGCCGACGGCAATGTCCTTCGGCAGCTGAGAGTCGGTCGTGATCGTATACGTCGTCGTCTTGCTGTCCGGGCCGACCAGGGTGATCGACTGACCGGCCTCATAGGCCTGGACGGTGCCGCTGATGGAGGTCGCGCGGGTCGTCGTGGTGGTCTGCATGGTCTGCGCCGGAGCGCCCGAATCGGTGCCGGAAGCGGACGTCGTCGTGGTCGTCTTGCGCTGCGATGAGGTCGCCTGCGGAGACGACGTCGCCTGGGACGACATTGGCTGGGGATCGCCCTCGCCCGCGGGCTTCGCCGGAGCCGTGACCGTTGTGATGCGGGCGACCCGGACGGATCCATCCGAGGGCTCCGTGTAGATCATGACGCGGCGGCCGATCTGGATATCGGATGGAACGGTCATGGCGGGGTCGAGCGTATACGTGACCGCTTCCTTATTCGGCTCCCGGATCACGATCGTGTGGCCCGGCTCGTACTGAACGACCTCGCCCGTCACCGTCACGCTGCTGGTGGAGGTCGAAGAAGTTCCGTCCGGGTTCTGAGTGGTCGTCTGCGTGGTTCGCGTCGTCGAGGTGCTCCCCGCGGGAGGCGCCTGCGCTACGACGACCGCGGCCGCGGAGGCGAACGCGATGGAAGCGAGATTTGTTTTCCAGGACATCGTTATCTCCTTTCGACTCGGTCCGAGGGAACCGATCAAATTAATAAGGCCCCCGGCCGGACCGGGGGCCGCGACAGTGCAATTCGGTTTACGCCGCCTTCTTCTTCGACTTCGCCGCGGTCTTGCCCGTGTACGGGGCAACGGTGGTGGCCTTCTGCCCGTTGTCGCCCTTCGTGTACGTCACCTTTACTTTGTCGCCGACGTTCACCGCCGACCCCGCCATGGAGACGTTCTCGTCGAGATCGAACGAGTAGTCCTTGTTCTTGGGACCCGTGACGGTGATCTTCTTGCCCGCGTCGTAGGTCTTCACCTTTCCGATGACAGTCTCCGTCTTCACCTTGGTGTTCGGGCCGGGACCGGTGTGCTTCGTGGTGGATTCCATGTGCATGGATCCGCCAGCCGGAGCTGCCGCTTCCGTCTTCTTCCCGCTCGCCATCGCGGCGGAGCCAGCAGCCCCCGCGCCCATGGCCTTGGCCGCGCCCTTCGTCACCGTCGTGACTTTGTTGCCGCCCGATTCCTTCGTGTACCGGACCGTGACAGTCTGCCCGGCGGCCACGCCCGACTCGACCTGCGCATTCGTGTCGAGATCGAACGAATAGTCCTTGTTTCCGGGTCCGGTGACCGTGATCTTCTTGCCTGCATCGAACGTCTTGACCGGTCCGGAGACGGATTCCGTCTTGGCTTTCGTATTCGGGCCCGCACCGGTGTGCTTGACGGTGGATTCGGTGTGCGTGGTCTGGCCCAGGACCGCCGTCGCGGCGCTCAGGGCCATGATCACGGCCACCTCTCGGATGCGCTTCATAGAACCTCTCCTTCTAGCCCCAAAATCGGGACCGTCCCTGACGAACGATCCAAGAATCGTGCCCAGAACGGGACACGCGGCGTTATCCTCGTTCTGATGCGTCGGAAGATTTTTCTGGTCTTTATGCTGTGCGCGGCGATCCTGGCGCCGACCGTCGCGCGCGCGCTTCCGGACGCGCCCCGCTGGCCGCTGACGCTGCGAGACGGCCTGCCTGCGGGTCTGCCCGGCTGGGCGGCGGCCCCGACGGACTCGCTGCCCGAGGAGAACGAGAACGCGATGGGCGTGTACACCGAGGTCTCGCGCTTCTTTCAGCGGATCGAGAGCGCGAGCTCGACGAAGCAATTCCGGATCGCCGTCCAGGACTACGGGGCCGGCAACGACCTCCTCCCCCAGCTTCGGAAGGCGGTCTCGGAGGCGGGCCGTTCGGGCGCCGAAACCCGCGAGCTCGACGTGGCCGGGCACCGCGCGTTCGTGGTCACCGACCGTTCCACAGGAAAGCCCACGACGATCGTGACCGTCTTCGTCTCCGGAGGCCGCCTCGTGCTCGGCCAGGGGGCCAACGTCGCGGGCGAGGAAGCGCTCAAGCTCGTGCGGCTCGTGGACTATCCCAGGGTGGCGGCCGCCCGGTGACCCAAGGCAGCACCGACTCGATCCGGGTCCGACGCGCCGTTCCCGCGGATGGAGGCAGGATCCTGGAGCTCGACCGCGAGCTGGCGCATTTCGAAAAGTTGACGCCGCCGGACGAAAAAGAGGGGCGGGGGCTCCTCGCGTGGATCTTCGACGAAAAGAGGCTCGAGGCCCTGGTTGCGGAGGAGAGCGGGGAAGTCGTCGGGATGGCGCTCTTCTACGAGGGGCTGGGCACGTTTCGCGCGAAGCCGTTTCTCTACCTGGAAGACCTGGTCGTCTCCGGCGGCGCGCGCAGCCGCCGGGTGGGGGAGGCGCTGATGGCGGCGCTCGCCCGGGAGGTTGTCTCGCGCGGCGCCCTGAGGCTCGAGTGGAGCGTTCTCGATTGGAACGCGCGCGCGATCGCCTTCTACGAGCGCCTCGGAGCGCGCCCCACGACCGAGTGGATCAAGTACTCGCTCGAGGGCGAGGAGCTCGAGACTCTGGCAAATCGCGGCTAGAGCTCACCGCATCGCAGGTCGCGGGGCCACTTCCCGGCTTCGCAGGCTGCAGTCCCGGCAAGGCGGAATGACCGCGCGCAGGGCCGGCGGGTCGATGTGGAATTCAAACGGATCGGCGGCGCCGCCGCCCCGGGGCCGGGTTGATCACCGTCACGACGACCGTGCCGGGCGAAGCGAGGTCCTCTGCGGTGATGTCGGCAACGAGGACGGCCGCTGGGCAGAATCCAGGGCACGCGCCGGGGAGCACCAATCGGGTGGGGCGCGGCGATCCCTTCCAGAAGACGACAGCATCCGAAGCAAACGTCCCGGGATTGAAATAATCGAAAACCAGAAGCGTGAATGCCGCCGCCCCGGCACTCGCGCGCGCCGGGAACAGACGGCCTATCACGGGGCGTGGATTCTCGATCCGGATCGGGATCTCGAGCGCGGCGCCGCCCACCTCGGGAGAACACTCAGCGTGAGCGTCGTCGCGCCGGCTTTTGAAGGAACGACCGGGATGTCGACTTCCGATGCGAGCGGCTCGACCTCGACCGTCCGCGATCGAGCGGTCGTCAGGTCCCCCGCCTCGACCTGGATCTCGAAAGCGATCGGTTGAGGCGGATCGAGCCGGATGCGCAGAGAAGAGGTCCGCGTACTGGAAAAAACCGCGAAACCAGGTTCGAACGACAGGCTCAGGGATATCGGTACGCCTAGATCCCCTCTCCGTGCTCGGAGAGAGCGTAGGCGAGGCGGCCGTCAGTGGTCGCCACGATGTCGCTCACCCCTCCCTCCGGAAGTCCGTCGGAGAAGCGCCTCCAGCCTGTGGCAAACGTGTTCGCGCGATAGATGCCCGTGCTGGTGGAGGCGTAGGCCACGCGGTTTTTTCCTCGGACACCGACGGCGGCGGGTGGGAGCAAAGAGAAGACGCGAGAGCCGGAAAGGGCCCCGGACGT
>JBDUBP010000271.1:0-5783 GCA_040004075.1 Acidobacteriota bacterium
AGCTTGTCGTAGTCGGGCAGGAACTTCGCGGGCTCGTCCCTCTCCTTCGCATCGTCCGAGTCCTGGAACCCCTTTTTAGCCGCTTCTGCGGGGCGGGCGGAGAGCACGAGGAAGGCGACAAGAGACATGGCGAACAAACGCGTCGTGTAACGAAGCATGATCAGGGCCTCCTTAATTGCGGGTGGAATTCTACCAAAACCCCGGCCTCCTGGGCAGGCCATCACCCGGCCAGGCGCTCGCACACGGCATCCGCGGCCGCGGACGTCGAGAGCTCCCCTCCCACGTCTGAGGTGCATTTCCGGGCGGCCACGCAGGCGGCCACGGCCCTCTCGACGGTCAGCGCCTCCTCCTTTTTCCCGAGGTGTTCGAGCATCAGCGCCACCGTCAGGATCGCGCCGAACGGGTTGGCCCGTCCCGTCCCGGCGTACTTGGGCGCCGAGCCGTGGACCGGCTCGAACATCGACACGCGTCCCGGGTGGATGTTCCCCGACGCGGCCATGCCGAGCCCTCCCTGGAGCGCCGCTCCGAGGTCGGTCACGATGTCCCCGAACATGTTGTTCGTGACGATCACCTCGAACGGTCGAGGGTCGCGGATCAGCTGAAGGCAGAGGGCGTCCACGTACAGGTGCGAGGCTTCGATCCCGGGGTACTCGAGCGAGACCTCCGCAAACGTGCGCTGCCAGAGATCCCCGACGAACCGCATGGCGTTCGACTTGTCCGACATGACGACCCGCCGGCGCCCGGTCTCCTTCGCGAAGGAGAAGGCATGGCGGATGATGCGCTCGACGCCCCGCCGGGTCGAGAGGTCCTCCTGCGTCGCCACCTCGTCCGGAGTTCCCTTCTTGAAGTTTCCCCCGATCCCGACGTAGGAGCCTTCCGTGTTCTCGCGAAAGACGACGAAATCGATGTCCGACGCGGCGTATCCCTTGAGGGGTGAGAGCCGGTCGTCTAGGCATCGGACCGGCCGGTAGTTGACGTAGAGGTCCAGTTGGAATCGGGCGCCCAGGAGGATGTCCGCCGCGTGCTTCATGTCCGGAACCCGGGGGTCGCCGAAGGCCCCCATGAAGATCGCGTCGTAGTGGCGCGAGAGGTCCTCGAACGCGCCGGCCGGGATCGTCTCGCCCGTCGCCAGGTAGTGGTCGGCGCTCCACGGGAACGACACGAGCTCGAGGCCGAGAGAGCGGCGCGCGTCCAGGCGCTCCAAGACCTTGACGGCTTCCCGGGTGACGTCCACCCCGATGCCGTCCCCCGGAACGATCGCGATCTTCATGCGGCGGGGAAGATAGCAGAAGGAGGGTTCGCTCTCAGCTGTCAGCTGTCAGCTCTGAGCGGTTCTCAGTTCTCAGCTTTCGGCCGTCAGCCGCTGAAAACCGCGCCCTTCGCGTTTCGCGCCCTGCCCGCGCCCCCCTTCTCCCTTCGCCCCTCCCCTTCGCCCGGTTAGTATTGCGGCATGAAAATCGGCGACTGTGTCCGGGAGATCCTGATCGAGGCCGGAGCCGCGCCGGAACGTCCCACGCCCGCCGGACTCGTGCCCCGGATCGCCCGCGAAGCGGAGCGGTTCTTGGAACGCGTGCGATTCGATCCGGCCCGGTACGTCCGGCACGCGCTTCTTCTCTGGGAGGACTGGGAGGTCATGGTGATCGGATGGGAGGCCGGCCAGATCACTCCGATTCACGACCACCGCGGCGTCCTCGGAGGAATGGCCGTGCTCTCGGGCGCCGTTCTGGAAGAGCGGTTCACGACGCCTCATTTCGCGCCGCAGCTTTCCGACTCGAGAGTCCGTCCGGAGGGAGACCTGTGCGAGACCGGCCCGACCGTTCTGCACCGGCTCCTGCCGCAGACGCCGCGCGCCGTCACGCTCCACGTCTACAGGCCTCCGCTGCGGAGCATGGGAATCTGGGACGACGGAGGGCTGCGCGAGATCCGCGGCTCCGAGTTCGAGATCGGCGTGGAGGAGTTTGCCGGCGTCGGCCGTTGAGCGTCGAGCGCTGAGCGTCATGCGTTGAGCGTCATGGGTTGAAAGTTTCAGCGTTGAGCGTCCACCTCCTGATTCGTCCGCTTCCCTAGCACGACGGCCCAGGGCGCGCCGCGCTCGTCTGAGATTCGCGAGACGACTCGCTCTCCGGTCTCGAGGGGAGCTTTCGGGGGCGCGACACGGAATACGCGCCGGCCGGGTGGAACCGGCGCCGCTGCGGCGTCGGCTCGGCGCACGCGTCGGACAGCCTCCACGGCGGGAGTCCAGTGGACGAGCCGGGCGTCGATCTCCACGCGGCCGACACGCTCCCACACCAGCGCGGTGCGGGCAAGGAGATTGTCGTGTCCTTCGAACCCGTCGAGCACCGCGAGCCGCGGCGCCCACTCGAGGAAAAGCGCCCGGACCGACAGGGCTCCCGCGACGAGGAGAACCCCGACGGCGCCGAGCGCGACCGGTCGCGCCGCCCGGCGCGGGACCGCCCCGACGAGCGCGAGAACGCCCGCCGCCGCGGCGACGGCCGTGACCGTCGTCAGGTACGCGAAACGAAATCCATTCGGCTGCATGACCGGCCCGGAAGCCACGAAGGCCGCGCAAGCCGCCGCCGCGTGGGCCAGCAGGAAGGCCGAGATCTCCCGGGCCGGGAAGAGCAGCGCGCGCGCGAGCGCGACCGCGACCGGAATCCCGATCAGCCACCCGAGCCGGGGCCTCGGGACGTCCTGCCAGGGAGAGGGATCCGGCCGCCACCACGGCGCCGCGATCGCGTCCGCCGCCGAGGAGAGAGTCGGCCAGGGCGAACGCGCGGCGCGCAGCTCGCGCGCCATGCTCTGGTCGCCTGCGCGCGCGAAATAAGGAGACCGCCGTCCCTCGCGCAGCAGAAAGAGCGGCGCGGCGAGCAGCGCGAAGCCCGCCGCCACCGCCAGAGCATGGCGGACCCGGCGCGCGGGCGGCGGCCCCCCTTCCAGAGGCCAGACCGTGAAGAGAAGAAAGGCGGCGAGAGCGATCCACGTCGCCAGATAGACGTGCGCGCCGAGGCCGAGAAGGGCTCCGCCGGCGAACGCCGACGCCGCTGATCGCCGGCGCACCGCGCGCAGGAGAGCGAGCGCCGCGAGATCGACGAGAGGCGCGATCACGATCGCGACGTATCCCCAACGGGACAGGATCAGGCTCCAGCGCAGCCCCGCGAGGACCAGGCCCGCGAGGGTCCCTCCCCCGCGAGGCAGCAGGGCGCGTCCGAGCGCGATCGCGGTGACACACGAGAGGGTGCCCGCGAGCGCCGAGAGGAATCGCACGCCGAACACCGTCGCGCCCAACGCGTGAAGAGTCGCGCGGAAGAGCTCGAGGTAGACCACGCCCACGCTGCCATACGGACGGGCGACGCCGAACGGCGCCGGGCGGATCGCGTCCGCGAAGTCGCGAAAGGTCCCGGAGAGCGCGAGCGAGGGATCGATCAACGTCAGGTCCTCGATCCACAACGCGAGCGGCACCGAGGACAGCCGCGTGAACCGCGCCGCCGCGGCCGCCGCAACCGCGCCGATGGCGACCGCCGCGAGAGTCGTCGCCCGCCACGGCAGCGGGTCGAGCGGTGCCCGCGCGACCGCGCTCCTGCTCCAGAGAAGGAAGGCCGCCGCGCACAGACTGCCCGCCGCCGCCGTCCCGGCAATGGCGGCCAGCGTCAGAAGGAGTCGGGGCATCACCCACCCGGGATCGGGGTCGGTCAGCAGCAGGGGACGGATCGCGCGGACCGCGCCGGCCGCCGCCACGAGGGCCGCTCCCAGCCCGAAGATTACCGCCGCGCGCTCCGCCCGCGACAGCGTCATGCGCGGCCGCGCGCCGGCCGCGGCGCCGCCAGGACCACCCCCCAGTCGCGTCCCCAGGCGTCGCGCACGCGCTCGACCACTCTCTCTCCTCCGCGAGGCGCGGATCGCGGGGCCGAGACGCGGAAGGCGCGCGCGGAGACCGGCGGGAGCGCCGGGCCGACCGGCGCGGCCCCATCCGGATCGAGACGGTATTTTCGGACCGCGCCCACGGTGATCGGCGAGTGCTCGGTGCCGGATTCGACCGAAACAACGCCCAACGTCTCCCACCGCGCGGCCGCCCGCCCGAGCAGCGTGTCCTGCCCGTGGAACGCGTCGAAGGTCTCCCGCTGGACAGGCCAGACCGCCAGAGCGTCGCGGGCGCCGAGAGCTCCCGAGACGGCCACGACGCCGACCGCCGCGATGGCGGCCGCCCGCCGCGACGGCGCGGAAACGCGGGACACGATCAGCAGGATCCCGCACGCGGCGGCGACCGCCGCCACGTCGGCGAGATAGCCGAATCGGTAACCGTTGGGAATCCCCGCCTGACCTCCGACCACGGAGGCGGCGAGGGCGGCGGCGCCGTGTGACAGGAAAAACGCGGACGGCTCGTCTCCCGGACGCGCGATCCCGCGGGCCGCCGCCACTCCGACCGGCACGACCAGCAGCCAGCCCAGGAGCGCACGCCGGGAGAAGGGATCCGCGCGCCCCCAGGGAGCGGCGAGAGAGTCGGCGGCCGCCGCGAAGAGCGGCATCGGAGAGCGCGTCCGGTGCATCTCTCGAACCACGTTGTGATCCGAAGCCCTCGCGAAATAAGGGGCGACGCGCCCCTCTTTCCAGAGAAAGATCGGAAGCGTGACGAACAGAAAGGCGGCGGCGAAGGCGAGAGGAAGGCGGGCGAGAGGCCGCGAGGCCCGGTCCTGTGCGGAGGGAAGCCGCGCGGCCGTCTCCCCCGGCAGGGGCCAGAGCGAGAGGAGCAGGAGCGCCGCCGCGGCGACCCATGCGGCGAGATAGACGTGCGTTCCGATCCCCGCGACCGCGCCGGCGGCGCCGGCGAGCCCCGCGCTCCGGCGGCGCCGCGCGAGGAGAACGAGAAAACCGGCCGCGTCGACGATCGGAGCGAGCACCACCGCGTTCCAGCCCCACCGGGAGTTCAAGAGATTCCAACGCAGCGCCGCGAACGAAAGAGCGGCCAGGGCGCCTCCGCCGGCGGGGAGGAGCATCCGTCCGAGGAGGTAGACCGTTCCGATCGAGCACACGCCCGCCGCCGCGGCGAGGAACCTCACTCCCAGGACCGTGGTGCCGAACCTCGAGAGCGCCGCGCGATACACCTCGAGGTAAAGAACACCGACGCTGCCGTATGGCTTTTCGACACCGTAGGGGGCGGGTCGGATCGCGTTCGCGAAGTCCGACGGCGATCCCCGCAGCTCGAGGGCGGGAGACACGAGCGAAAGATCGTCGATCCACAGAGACGGAGGCAGCCTTTCGAGCGCGGCGAATCGAAGCACGGCGCCCAGGATCAGCGCGAGCAGCGCGAGCGCGCCGAGCGACCGACGCGAAAGCGCGAGAGGCTTGACGGGGGCGGTCAGCGCCCCGCCGCGGCCGGCCCATACGCGGAAGATCCCGGCGGCGGCGCCGGCGGCGAGAGCGGTCCCGGCGATCGCCGCGAGGCCGAGCAGCAGCCGGGGCACTGCCCAGGCGGGATCCGGATCCGTGAGCGTCAACGGACGGAAGGCCCGCGCGAGGTCCACCGCCGCGACGAACCCGAAGAGGAGCCCGACGACGAAAGCGGCCGGGCTCCCCCGCCTCACGCGAAGAGCGGCGCCGGATCCGTCAGAGAACCGTCCCTTCTCGAAGGAGAGCCGTCACTTCTCGAAGAAGAGAAAAAGATTCACGGCCGTCGGGCCGAGTGAGAAGAAGTCTCCGGAGCGCAGGGTCGCCGCGCAATCGTCCTCCGTCGCTCCGCCGAGATCGTCGGGGACGGGGATCGCCTCGCCGTTCAAGTACGTGCCGCA
>JBDUBP010000056.1:0-19211 GCA_040004075.1 Acidobacteriota bacterium
TGGGCTTCGAGCCCCGCGGCGGACGCGGGCGGCACGCGGAGTGGGAGTACAACGCGGGCGGCGAGGACGATGCGGGCCAGTTCGGCGGCGGAGCGTTCGGCGTGCGACGGCCCCTGCGGTTTCTCGCCTACAAGCTGGAGCTCTCCGAGCCTCAGGTCTCCGAGCTGGCGAGGATTCTCGACGAGCTGAAGACGGAGCGGGCGCAGGCGGCGGTCGACCACCGGCGCGCCCTCTCGTCGTTTGCCGACGCCGTGTCGGGCGACGGGTTCGACGAGGCCAAAGCGGCCACGGGAGCGGCGCTGCGCCTTCAAAGCGCGGAACGGCTCAGGACGGCCGTCGTCCACGGGCTCGGACGGATCCATAAGCTGCTCGAGCCGCCTCAACGCGCGCGACTGGCGTATCTGATTCGCACCGGGGTGCTCTCGCTGTAATAGAAATCCGGGCGCGGGGCGATGCCTCCGCGCCCGGGCTTTTTCGGGGTGCGGGGTGCGCGTCAGCGTTCCGCGACGGGGACCACGGTCAGCGAACGCCGGCCGTCGTTGTCCTTCGTCGTGTCGAGCCGCACCTTGGTGCCGACGGCGACCCGCGGATCGATCGAGGCCACGGTCTTCTTGTCGCCGAGGTCGTAGCTGTGTTTCTCGCCGTCGCCGGTCAGCACGACGATTGACTTGCCGGGCCCGAGGTCCGTCACGGTGCCGATCACGGTCTCGCTCTCGCTCTTTCCGCCCTTCGCGCCGCCCGCGCGCGTCTCCGTGGTCACGGCCACCGTCGAGCCGACCTGTTTGGTTTCGGTGGTCGTGGTCGAGCGGCTCCCATCGGCATTGGTGCTCTTCGTCTCGGTCTTCGATTCGACCTTCGGCGTCTCGGTCCGATGGCACGCGAGTGTCGAGATCAGAAGCCCGGCCGCGAGGAGTGACGGGGTGAATTTCATTGGGGCCCTCCTGAGAGTCCCAGGAGCATGCGCCGTGCCACACCGCTAGAATCGCCCCTCCGAAGAGGAGGTCTCATGCGCCTTACCGCGACCGCCGCCACGTTGATGTTCGTCTCCGCCCTCGTGCCCGCCTTCGCCCAGGATCCGCACGCGGGCCACGCCGGAGCCGCGCCTCAGACGACAGCTTCTGCCGGGCCGTCCGCGCCCGCGGCGGTTCGCGACCTCAGTCTTCCTCCCTCCGAGGAGCAGGCCAAAGCGGTTCTGGAGAAGTCCCCGCGGCACGGCGAGTACGCAGACGTGAAGCTGCCGGGCGGAGGCGCTTCGATTCGCACCTGGATCGTCTATCCCGAAAGGAAAGACAAGGCGGGGGTGGTCCTGTTGATCCACGAGATCTTCGGGCTGAGCGACTGGATGCGCGGCGTCGCCGACCAGCTCGCGCGGGAAGGGTTCATCGCCGTCGTCCCCGACCTCGTCTCGGGGCGCGGGCCGGGCGGCGGCGGAACGGAATCGGCGGCCAGCCGCGACGACGTCGTGAAGATGGTCCGGGGCCTGACCCCGGAGGAATCGACGGCGCGATTGAATGCCGTCCGCGATTGGGCGATCAAGCTTCCGTCCGCGAATGGCAAAAGCGCCACCGTGGGATTCTGCTGGGGAGGCGGGCAGAGCTTCGCCTACGCCTCAACCCAGCCGGCGTTAAACGGCGCCGTGGTTTATTACGGCGCGTCACCCGACCCCGCGCAAATGGCGAGGATCGGAGCTCCCGTCGTCGGCTTCTACGGCGGCGACGACGCCCGGATCACGTCGACCGTCCCCGCCACGGAATCGGAAATGAAGAAAAATGGAAAATCGTACGAGCCGCGCGTCTACGAGGGAGCGGGCCACGGGTTCCTCCGGGCGCAGCAGGATCGCAGCGGAGCGAACTTGAAGGCCACCGCGGACGCGTGGACAAAGACCGTGGCGTTTCTGCGGGAGCGGCTGAAATAGTCCGGGATTACCGTTGGCTTTGAGCAGATTTGGGCGGCGACCTTTCCGCGAGTACGCGGGGCGCCCCCAGGGAGTGGTACGCGACTGTAGAACTCGGGCGGGGCGCCGCTAGACGCCCTCCGAGGCTGTGGGCATCTCGGAACGCGGAACGGTGGTTTCGGGAAAGCCCGACGCGAGAAAGACGTTGATCGCGGCCAGGCCCACGAGGACCGCGAAGACGGGAACGAGCGACCGCTCGATCGCCTGGCGGAAGAGGGGCGGCGCGACCGGCGCTTCCCCGGTCGCCCCCGCGTGAGTGCCCGCGAGAAACCGGCTGGCCGCCTCCATCCGGTCCCCCAACCGCACCGACAGACCGGCGGCGAAGATTCCCCCGAGCGCTCCGACGCCGAGCGAGCCTCCGACGGTTCGGAAAAAAGGCACGAGGCTCGTCGCGATGCCCCGCTGGCGCTCCGCCGCGACGTGCTGGATCGCGAGAACCTGTGCGATCGACGAGGGGCCGAGGCCCGCCCCGATCACGCCACAGGCCACGCTCATCCACGCGACCGATCCGTTCCCGAGCGCCCCCGCGAGCAGAAGCGCGATGCCCACGAGCGCTAAAACGGCTCCGGCCCGGGCGGTGAACCGGAACCCGACGCGGACGACCATCCGCGCCCCGGCGGCGGCGGACAGCGCCCACATCAGGACGAGAGGCGTGACGACGGCGCCGGCCGCGGTCGCGGTTCCGCCCCGCGCTCCCTGGACGAACAGAGGGACGTAGGCATCCACCGCGTAGACCGTCGTTCCCATCAGGATCGCGGCGAGATACGGCGAGGCGGTCTCCCACCGGCGGAAGAGCTGCGGAGGCACGAGCGGGTGCTCGCGGCGCATCTGAAGCCACACGAAGGCGGCCAGCATCGCGATTCCCGCGGCGAGGAGCGAGAGACGCAGGGCGGCCGGCTCGCCCGTGCCCCCCGGAGCCCGCAGGACCCCAAAGAGGAGCAATGCGAAACCGAGCGCGAGCGTCGCGGCGCCGGCGATGTCGATCGGATCCGGCAGGGACGCGCGCGACTCGATCAGCCGCGAGGCGACGATCGCGAGCGCGATCAGTCCGAGCGGCACGTTGATCGTGAAGATCGACCTCCAGCCGAAGTGCACCGTGAGAAAGGCGCCGGCGAGCGGCCCCGCGAGGCTCGCAAACCCCCACACTCCCGAGAAGAATGCCTGGACCCGCGCGCGCTCTTCGAGCGAGTAGATGTCCGCCGCGATGGTCAGCGTGACGGGGATCATGCCTCCCGCGCCGAGGCCCTGCAGCGCGCGCGCGGCGATCAAGGCCGGCATCGTCCGGGCGAAGGCGCACGCGAGGGCGCCCGTCAGAAAGATGACAATCGCGCTCAAGAGAACCCTGCGCCGTCCGTAGACGTCGGCGAGCCTGCCGTAAACGGGCATCCCGATCGTCGATGTGAGCAGGTACATCGAAAAGACCCATGCGTAGAGGGGCAGCCCGCCGAGGTCCCCGATGATCGTCGGCATCGCCGTCGAGACGACGGTCGACTCGAAGGACGCCAGGGCGGACACCAGCAGCAGCGCCAGGGTGACGGCGCGGCGGCGGGCGGGATCGAAGCGCGGAGGGAGGCTGGCGGACATGAGCGCGAAACAGTACCGCAGGGGAAGGCTGGAGCTGTCAGCTCTCAGCCTCCGAACGCTCCACGCCGAACGCTCGACGCTCGACCTCTCCCCTCGATCCACCTTTCCTCAATCTGGCTCTTGGAAATGGACGTCCGCTGCTCTAAAACCCATCTCATGCCCACTCCCCTTTTTCACGTGGACGCCTTCACGGACCGCCCCTTCTCCGGAAACCCCGCCGCCGTCTGTCTCCTGCCCGAGGGATCGTCGCCCTCCGACGAGTGGATGCAGCGCGTCGCTCACGAGATGAACCTCTCCGAGACCGCCTTTCTCCGGAGGGACGGCAGCGGATGGCAGTTGCGCTGGTTCACGCCGGCGGCGGAAGTTGATCTCTGCGGACACGCGACGCTCGCCTCCGCGCACGTGCTCTGGGAGGCGGGCTTCGCTGAGGAGGGAACGACGCTCGACTTCGAGACCCGCAGCGGACGGCTCTCCGCCGCGCGAAGCCGCCCGGACGGCGGCGGCGCCATCGAGCTCGATTTTCCGGCCGAGCCGGCGGCGCCCGCGCCTGCGCCTCCCGGCCTCCTGTCCGCCCTCGGAATCCTCTCGGCGAAATTCACCGGGCGGAATCGCTTCGACTACCTGGTCGAGGTCGGCGGCGAACCGGAGGTTCTCGCGCTCTCGCCCGACTTCCGCTGCCTCCGCGAGGCCTGCAGCCCGGCGCGCGGCGTTATCGTGACGGCGCCGAGCGCCGCTGCGAAATACGATTTCGTGTCGCGCTACTTCGCGCCGGTGTACGGCATCGACGAAGACCCTGTCACCGGCTCGGCGCATTGCTGTCTCGGGCCCTTCTGGGGGGACCGTCTCTCGAAGACGGAGCTCACCGGGTACCAGGCGTCGTCGCGCGGCGGAGTGGTCGGTGTCCGCATCGCCGGAACCCGGGTCATCCTCGTGGGCGGCGCCGTCACGATCGCGCGGGGCGAGTTGATCCCCGGGGAAAACTCGCCCGCTTCGTGAGAGCCGGCGAGCGGCGGGAGTGACGCGCTCGCGTTACCGCTGCGCCTGGCGCGGAGGCTCGATTCCCAGCGCCGCCGCGATGCGCGCCGCGATCGTCGTCGAGAGGATCTCCTTCACCCGTCCGCGCGAAACCCCGGGGCCCGCGGCGAGGAAGGTCGCGTCGAGCTCCGGGAACGCCGCCCTGTAGCCGTGCCCGCCGTACTCCTCGGAAACTCCGGAGGTCTGACCCGGCACCATCTTCATCGACAGGTGGTAGCCGGGCCGCGCCAGAAGGATGAGGTCGCCTGACTCCGGCGCGTCGAGCGTCAGAGGGCCGGCCTGTTCGCGGCGCACGATCCGGTCCCAGGGTGTTTCGCCGCGGACTCGAAACCGCGACAACAGGCGCTCCGCCTGGTCGAGCGTCCCTGGAGGCGCGGCCGGATTGACGTAGACGTGCGCGACCCCCGAGGTCGCCATCACGGCCGCTTTCGACGACGGGTCGATCGAGCCGTCTGCGGCGCGCGTCACGAGGCCGGCTTCCCGCAGAATCTCGTCGGGATAGATCTCCGCCCACAGCGGCGCCATACCGTGATCAGCGGTCACGAAGACGGCGTCGCGAGGCGTCAGAGCGCGCTCGAGACGGGCAATCGCGGCGTCCGCTTCGGCGTAGGCCTCATCGATCCAACGCCCATAGAGCTCGGCGCGCTTCTCGGAGAAGCCCTCCTGTCTGGGATCGACCAGGAGAAAGTGATGCTCTGTCGCGTCGACCTCCGAAAAATAGAGAAAGAGCAGGTCCCAGTCGGTGCGTTCCTCGGCCACCATCGCGGCCGCGGCCAGGAAATCGGTCAGGTGGCGCGACTGCTCCTGGTAGATCTCGGCGCGGCCGGAGCTCGGCCCGAAGGCGGTGGAGTCCGCGCGCCCCGGCCAGAACCCCGCCCGCGCGTCGATGTCTCTTCGAAACGAAGCCGGATAAGCGTCCGTCTCCGAAATGCCGCCGACGTAGATCTCGACGCTCGACAGGTCCGGCGCGAGCGCCAGGAGCCTGCACCAGGCGCCGGCGCGGCCGTTTCGGCCCTGGACCTCGACGGCGAACCACTCTCCGGGCGCCACGGACGCCGGCGGGCCCACCTCCGCCTCGACCCGCAACCGGTCGTAATTGACGGCGCCGTCATCAGTCGAGTCGACGGCGGCGAGCACGACGCGATGCGACGTCGGCGGGAAGTCGATCACGGCGCGTTGGATGGGCGAGAATCCGGAGTCGCCCGTGCCGCCGGAGGCGAGGGAAGCCGTCCAGGCGGACGCGGGGAGTCTCGCGATGCGGGCGCGCGAGGCCGGGTCGGACACCCAGTTCATCCCGAAACCGGCGCAGCCGCTCGGCGGAGTCCCGGCCGCGTGGGGGTACGCCATCACGCCGACCCTTTTGCCCTGCCGGCGCGCGGCCTCGCAGAGTGTGTCTGCGCGAAGGGGTGTTTCGAACCCGGTGCGCCGGGTTCCGAAAGGTTTGCCGCGGTCCATCAGGAAGTTCCCGACGATGCCGGTGTCGCGCGGAAGCGCGCCCGTGACATGCGTCGCGTGCGCGGCCGGGGTGAGCGACGGAGTCGACGGGATGGATCGGACGGCGAAGAACCCTCTGTCGGCGAGCTCTTTCAGCCCGCCCGCGGGCAGGGCGCCCGGTTTCGCGAGGAGCCGCTCCAGGCGCAACCCGGACATTCCGTCGATCGAGATCAAAACGGCGCGCCGGGCGTGCCCCGAGGCGGGCGCGGCGGCCGCCGGCGCGGGCTGGCGCGTCGCGCAGGAACCGGTACCGAGCACCACGAAAAGGAGGAGGGTGAACCGTCGAGGCCTGAGACGCAACCGCGAACGAAGGATTACGGCGTCCAGAAAAAACTCATCAAGAGTTGTCGTTTGTCAGTTTTCCGTTTCATGGGAAACGCCGTGAACCGAGTGTCGGAAAAGGCGGTGATCGTAGCAGGCCGGGCGCCGTCATTCCTCGGCGCGAACGAGCCAGCGGCTATATTCGCCCCGACCCTATGCCTGAAGGCAACACGATCCACCGGCTCGCCCTCGCTCACACCCGGGACTTCGCGCGACGTCTCGTGCGCGTGTCTTCTCCCCAGGGCCGCTTCGCCGGCGAGGCGCGACGGCTCGACGGACGCCGGTTCCGCGCCGCCGACGCCTTCGGGAAGCACCTCTTCCACCTCTGGGAGGGAGGGCTCATCGTCCACGTTCATCTCGGAATGGCCGGAGAGTTCTACCGCTTTGCCGGCCCGGCGCCCGAGCCCCGGCCGACCGTGCGGATGCGTCTCTCGACGGCCGAAGTCACCACGGACCTGATAGGGCCTCCCACGTGCGAGCTCATCGACGGGGTCGGGCGGGCCGGAATCCTTGCCCGGCTCGGGCCGGATCCGCTTCGCCGCGGAGCGGATCCCGCTACGGTCTTCGCGACTCTGCGGAAACGCCCGGATCGCCCGATCGGAGACGCCCTGCTCGACCAGCGGGTGATTTCCGGCGTGGGAAACATCTATCGCAACGAAGCGCTCTTCCTCGCCGGAATTCATCCCCTCGAGCGCTCCGGCCGGATCTCGTCGGCAGAATGGCTGGTCCTCTGGAAGCTGATTCGAAACCTCATGAGGCGCGGAGTGGCGCTGCGCCGGATCTCGACCGTGGACCCGGGCGAAGTCCCCCATCCGGCGGCCGGCCGCGGCGCCCGCGACCCGTTCTACGTCTACCAGCACGAGATCTGCCGCCGGTGCGGAAGCAGGATTCGCGAGGTCCCGCTGTCGGGCCGCCGCATGTTCTTCTGCGGAAAGTGCCAGAAAAGAAGGCGGTAGGCGGCGGGAGACGGCAGGCTTTCATTCCGCCGGAGGCGGCGAACGGGAAACGAAGGCTTGAGGCCCTGAGCCCTCGACTCTCAACTCTCAACTCTCAACTCTCAACCGGCTTCACACCTCTCGCCTCCCGCCTCCCGCCTCCCGTCCCTGAGGTACTCCTCTTGCATCCACCGATCGCATGCCCACCCGCCATCGCCTCGCCCCCATTCTCGTGAGCGGGGTCGTCGGCGTTCTTCTCATGGTCGGGGCGGAGTCGAGCGCCCAGCGATCCCCGGATCGTTCGAAAGTGCTGACCGGACAGGGCGCGCTCGGCGACTGGACGACCGATGCTCCCGGCGTGCGCCGGAGGATCACCGTCGCCGACCTGCCGCGGCCCTTCGCGACGAAGTCCGTGGATTCGGGGTCGCACGTCATCGACCGGCCGGCGAATGCTCGGCCCCGGGTGCCTCCGGGATTCAAGGTCGAAGAGTTCCAGACGCAGCTCGTCAACCCGCGCCTCCTGCGAACAGCTCCGAACGGGGACGTCTTTCTGGCCGAGAGCTTCCCCGGACGCGTGCGGGTCCTGCGGGCGCGCGAGGGGGCCAGCCGCGCGGAGCAGAACGAGATTTTCGCGAGCGGGCTCTCGCGCCCCTTCGGAATCGCGTTCTACCCGCCGGGCGCGGACCCGAAATGGGTTTATGTCGCGGAGACCGGCCGCGTCGTGCGCTTCGCCTACTCCAGCGGCGATCTCAAGGCTCGAGCGAAAGCGGAGGTGATCGTCCCCGATCTGCCGGGCGGCGGACTGCTGCGAGGAGGCGGACACTGGACGCGCGACATCCAGTTCTCGAGAGACGGCCGGAAGATGTACATCTCGGTGGGATCCCACTCGAACGTCTGGGAAGATCAGAGCGGCAACGAGGAGCGCCGCGCCGACATCCTCGAGTACAACCCCGACGGCACGGCGGGCCGGATCTATGCGTCGGGCATCCGAAACGCGGTCGGCATCGCCGTCCACCCGGGGACCGGAGACCTCTGGGCGTCGGTCAACGAGCGCGACGGCCTGGGCGACGATCTGGTTCCCGACTACATCACTCGCATTCGGGAGGGCGGGTTCTACGGATGGCCCTGGTATTACATCGGCGGCCACCCCGATCCGAGACACCCGAATGCGCATCCCGAGCTGCGGGACAAAGTGCTCGTCCCTGACGTGCTCCTGCAGTCGCACTCCGCGTCGCTGCAGATGACTTTCTACACGGGCGGACAGTTTCCGAAGGAGTACTCGGGCGAAGCGTTCGCCGCCGAGCACGGATCGTGGAACCGCGCGCACCGCACGGGATACAAGGTCATCCGCGTGCCGCTTCAGAACGGCGCGCCGACCGGCGAGTACGAGGACTTTCTGACCGGGTTCGTGACCGCCGACGGCCAGGTCTGGGGCCGGCCCGTTGGCGTCACCGTGGCAAAGGACGGCTCCCTGCTCGTCTCGGACGACGGAGGAGATCTGGTCTGGCGGGTGTCGTACGGAGGCGCTGGGCGCTAGGCGGGAAGCGCTGGCGGGAGAGGCGAACGGCGAACGGCGAACGGCGAATCGAAATCACGAACGTTTGACTTCTCATCCCTGACTCCCTTTCGAAGACTCGGCCCCCACACCGAGCGCCCAGTGCCTCGCCCCCAGCGTCCTTCTCCGAGCGCCCGGCGCCCGCCGATATGATCCGGCCGATGCAGGACTTCGAGAAGCTCGGCGTCTTCTACCTGGGCCGCGAGAGCGGCGCCGGCAAAAAGGCCGCGGAGAAGCTCGTTCTCTATGATTCCCGCGACCTCGTCACGCACGCCGTGTGCGTCGGAATGACGGGCAGCGGCAAGACGGGACTCTGCATTTCTCTGATCGAAGAGGCCGCCATCGACGGCATTCCGGCGATCCTGATCGACCCAAAAGGCGATCTCGGCAACCTGCTTCTGACGTTTCCCGAGCTTCGCCCCGAGGACTTCCGTCCGTGGATCAACGAGGAGGACGCCGGGCGGAAGGGCCTGTCGGCCGACGAGCTCGCGAAGCAGCAGGCGGAGCTGTGGAAGTCGGGCCTGGCCGATTGGGGGGAGGACGGCGCCCGGATCGCGAAGCTCAAAAGCGCCGCGGACTTCTCGATCTACACGCCGGGGTCGACCGCCGGACTGCCCGTCTCGATTCTCAAGTCCTTCGAGGCCCCGAACGACGCGACCCGGTCCGACAGCGAGCTCCTCGGCGAGCGCGTCGGAACCACGGCGACCGGCCTGCTTGCGCTGCTCGGGATCGAGGCGGACCCCATCCAGAGCCGGGAGCACATCCTCCTGTCCACCATCCTGGGGGAGGCGTGGAAGAAGGGGGAGGACCTCGACCTCGCGGCGCTGATCGGCCGGATCCAGAAGCCGCCGGTCGCGCGGGTGGGCGTGCTCGCGATCGACTCGTTCTTTCCCGCGAAAGACCGATTCGCGCTGGCGATGAAGCTCAACAACCTTCTCGCGGCGCCCGGGTTCGCCGCGTGGCTCGAAGGCGAACCCCTCGACGTCGGAGCCATCCTCCGCACGCCCGAGGGAAAGCCGCGCATCTCGATCTTCTCGATCTCCCACCTCTCCGACGCGGAACGCATGTTCTTCGTCACGATGCTCCTGAACGAAACGGTGGGATGGATGCGCGGGCAATCCGGTACGACGAGCCTGCGCGCGATCGTCTACATGGACGAGATCGCCGGATACTTTCCCCCGGTCGCGACCCCTCCTTCCAAGGCCCCGCTGCTGACGCTCCTGAAGCAGGGCCGGGCATTCGGGCTGGGCGTCGTCCTCGCAACGCAGAACCCGGTGGACCTCGACTACAAAGGCCTGTCGAACGCCGGGACGTGGTTTCTGGGAAGGCTCCAGACCGAGCGCGACAAGGCGCGCGTTCTCGAGGGGCTCGAGGGAGTGGCCGCCGGGGGCGGTCCGAAGTTCGACCGCGGAGCGATGGCACAGACGCTGGCGGGATTGAAGTCGCGAGTCTTCGTGATGAATGACGTCCACGAGGACGCGCCCGTCGTGTTCGAGTCGCGCTGGGCGATGTCCTACCTGCGCGGTCCGCTGACGCGAGGGCAGATCAAGACCCTGATGGATCCGCGAAAATCAGCGGGGCCGGCGCGAGCCGCCGTCTCGGCTACCGAGGTGGATGCGTCCCGGTCGAAAGGCTCGGCCCGCGGCGCGGCCGGGACCGCCGGCGACGCCACCTCCGAGCGGCCGCCCCTTCCGCCCTCGATTCCTCAGTACTTCCTGCCGGCGCGCGGCGCGGAATCGGGCCTCGTGTACCGCGCGATGGCGCTCGGCGCCGCCGAGGTCCGTTACTCCGACGCGAAGTCCCGCGCGGAGTCGCGTGAAGACGTCCTCGTCCTCGCGCCCGTCTCCGACGGCCCGGAGCCCGTAAGCTGGGACGACGCTGAGCCGGCTTCTCTGGCGCTCGCCGACCTGGAGCGCGACCCCGTCTCCGGCGCGCGCTTCGTGCCTCTCGCGGCTGCAGCGTCGGCCCCGAAGAGTTGGGAGGCGTGGTCCAGCGACTTCGCCGCGTCTCTCTTTCGCACAAGGCGGATGGACCTCTTCCGAAGCCCCTCGGTGGGTGAGGTGTCGAAGCCGGGGGAAAGCGAGCGCGACTTCCGCGCGCGTCTCCGGCAGAAGGCGCGCGAGGAGCGCGACGCCGTCGCGGAGACCCTTCGCGCCCGCTACGCCGCGCGGCTTGCCGCCCTCGAGGAGAAGAAGCGCCGCGGTGAACAGGCCGTCGCGCGCGAAAAAGAGGAGGCGACGTCGTCGGGAATCCAGACCGCGATCTCCGTCGGCGCCACGGTCCTCGGCGCCCTCCTCGGCCGCAAAGCCGTCAGCGCGACCAACATCGGTCGCGCGACGACCGCGGCCCGCGGCGCCGGCCGGACCATGAAGCAGGCCGGGGACATCGGCCGCGCAAAGGAAAACGTGGCCGCGATCGACGCGCAGATCGCGGAGCTCGAGAGCGAGCTCCAGGCCGAGCTGGATCAGAGAGCTGCGGCGACGGACCCGCTGACCGAAAGGCTGGAACCAATCACGCTGCGGCCTAAGAAGTCCGACCTCTCGGTAAAGTTAGTGGCCCTCGCCTGGGCTCCTTATCGGGATGAGGGCAAGGGACCAGTGCCGGCATGGACGTGACCGATTCAGAAGTTCCACTCCAGACAGTTTAAGGTCCAAGACCCCTGAAGTAGGGGGCGCGCCGTCCGACTGCGCCGGACGGGTTCTTACGCCTGCTTCAGAATGACCACTCCCCTCACAATGAATTCACGTCTAGGCATCTCCGTTCTGGGCCTTGCCTTCTCTGTCCTGATTTCCGCCCGTCCGGCTGGGGCGCAATGCACGGGCTGTCCGAATGCGTCTTTCAACGCGCCGCGTTCGTTCAACGTTCCGGCTGGCGCCGGTCGTGTCAGCGGATACGAAATCCGCTCCGTCTCGAAGAAAAGAGCCCGCGAGCGCCGCGGACGGGTCTTCTTCAATTCTCAACTCCCCCTACTCCATCCGATGCGGCACGAACCGGCTGCGGTTGTCCGTAATCGGCCCCTCGGACTCGCGGATGCCGATCCCGGCGGCCTCCTGCCCGATGATCCAGCTGCCGACGACCGGGTGCTGGCCGTCGAACTCCGGCAGAGGCGCGAGCGCCTGGTAGACAGACTCTCCCTTTCCATAGTCGCCGCCGGTCTCCGCGAAGATGCCGCGCTCGTCGTAGAGCGACACGTTCGATCCCTCGCGCGAGAAGAGCGGCTTCTGAACGTACCGCGTGAGGTTGCCCTTCGAGAACGAGGCTTCGAGCAGGTTCGGGTCTCCCGGGTTCAGCTCCCACAGGATCGGCAGAATTCCCTTGCTCGACAGGATGACCTTCCAGGCGGGCTCGATCCACTGTGTTTTACGATCGCCGAGCAGCATGTCGCCGAAGTCTTCCTCGAGCATCCATTCCCACGGGTAGAGCTTGAAGACGGACTCCATCGGCTTGACTGCCTCGTCCACGAAGAGGCTTCGTCCCCGGTCCCATCCGATCTTCGAGACGAGGATCTGATCGGTGGCGATTCCGGCTGATGTCGCCGTGTCCCGCAGGTAGGTGACGGTGACGATGTCCTCGATGTCGTCGAGCGACGCGAAGTAGACCGGTTCGCCCCGGAGATAACCTTTGAGCTCTTTCCATGTCGCGATGAGACGCTCGTGAATGCTGTTGAACTGGTCCTTTCCGGGGAAGACCTCCTCGAGCCATTTCCACTGGATGACGGCGGCCTCGTAGAGGGCCGTCGGCGTGTCGGCGTTGTACTCGAGAAGCTTCGGAGGCGAGCTCCCGTCGTAAGAGAGGTCGAACCGCCCGTAGATCGACGGCGTGTTCTCTTCCCAGGAGCGCTCTATGAGGTCGCGAACGTCGCCCGGAATCCCCAGCTCCGCATAGCGCCGCTTTTCGATCACGTGACCCGCGGCCGCTATGCACAGCTGGTGCAGGCGGTTGGTGGCCTTCTCGAGGACGTCCACCTCGCGAGCGGAGAGGACGTAGTGCGACGACTCGTACCAGTACGGGTGTTCGGGCGTGTGGAACGAGAGCCCGAGCTCTTCGACCTTCGACTGCCAGTTCCTGCGGGGCTCGGAAGCGACGCGCCGCACGGGCTACGAGCCAGAACCGCCGGACGAGGCGTGTCCCGCCGAAGAGGCGTGCGCCCCGGACGATCCTTCGCCGTGCGCGCCGAAACCGCCTCGAGAGACTCCGCTCTCGGAGCCGGAAGTGCCGCTGCGGACTCCCGAGCCCGTCCGGGACGTCATGCCGGCGCGGCCGCCGTAGATCCAGTGGTATCCCGGGATGATGACCGGACCCCGACACATCGAGTCGGGCACGATCTGCCCGGCCGGATCCGCGCACCGCCGGGTCTGGCCGCACGAGACGATGGCCATCGACGCCATCAGCGTGAGCGTGATCGAGGAGCTTTTCTTCACGGAAGTGGGAGAATTTTACAGGATCACCCGTCCAGAGGCGGCGCGCTCCCCGATAGCGCTCTCGGCGCGAGTCTTGCTTCCATGCAGGCACCCATGCGAGCGCGGATCCCCGGAGCCTTTTTCTGCCTCGTCCTGACCGCGGCTTCGGCATCCGGATCCGGCCTGGTGCGCGAAGAGCCCGTGCTCGCCGCCGCTCAGCCGGGCGACAACGCCGTGCTCGTCTGGGACGAGGCGGTCCTGCACGGCATTCGCATCACGAAACCGGGTCCGACCATCGTCGCTCGCGCGCTGGCGGTGGCGCACAGCGCGATGTTCGACGCCTGGGCCGCTTACGACGAGCGCGCCGTTCCAACGGTCCCGCGCGCGGGATGGCGGCGGCCGCCCGGCGAGCGGACGGAAACGAACAAGGCCGAAGCGATCAGCTACGCCGGCTACCGCGCGGTCGTCGATCTGTTCCCCTCCGAGGCGCCGTATTACCGGGCCCTCCTGCTCCAGCAGGGATACGCGCCCGACGAGCAGACCCTCGATCCCTCGACGGCGCGAGGGGTCGGGAACTCGGCGGCGGCGGCGGTGCTGGAGGTCCGGCATCGCGACGGTTCGAACCAGCTGGGCGACCGCGCCCCGGGCGCCTACGCCGACTACATCGGGTACGTTCCCGTCAACACGTCGGTCGTGGTGAACGATCCGAACCGCTGGCAGCCGCTGGCGCTCGTCGTGAATGGCGCCATCGTCACCCAGAGCTTCACGACGCCCCACTGGGGTCTCGTCACTCCTTTTGCGCTTCCGAGCGGTTCGGCGTTGCGGCCGGCCGGCCCTCCCCGGTATCCGGACCCACAGTACAAAGTCGAGGCCGACGAAGTCCTGGCGATCAACGCTTCCCTGACCGACGCGCAGAAAGTCCTCGCGGAGTACTTCGCCGACGGCCCCAGCTCGGAGTTTCCTCCGGGCCACTGGGCCCTCTTCGGTCAGTTCGTGTCCCGCCGCGATGCGCACTCGATCGACGACGACGCGAAGATGTTCTTGGCGCTCGGCAACGGGCTTCTCGATGCGAGCATCGCCGCCTGGGACGCGAAACGCGCGTACGACTCCGTCCGCCCGTACACCGCGATCCACTTTCTCTACCGCGGGCAGCTGGTGCAGGGTTGGGGTGGTCCGGGCATGGGAACCGTCACGCTACTCGGCGAGACGTGGCGCCCGTACCAGGTGCCCAATGTCGTCACCCCGCCTTTCCCGGAGTTCTTTTCGGGCCACTCCGTTTTCAGCGCCACCGGCGCGCAGATCCTCGCCTCGTTCACCGGCAGCGACGCCTTCGCCTATTCGGTGCGGATTCCGGCAGGAGGCTCGGCCGGCGAACCCGGGATCGTTCCCGCCTCCGACATGACTCTCTCGTGGAACACGTTTTCCGAAGCCGCGGACGCCGCGGGAATGTCGCGCCGATACGGCGGCATCCATTTCCGGACGGGCGATCTGGCCGGCCGGACCCTCGGACGCGCCGTCGGCGCTCTCGCCTGGAGCCGGGCGAAGGAGTTCTTCGAAGGGCGCGCTTACCCCGAGGAAATCGTCCCCGTGCGCCGTTCTCGAGCTCCCCGGCTGGTCACCCGCTAGCTCCAGCAGAGCCTTCGGGCGGCAAAAGGGTTGCAGGCGTCCGTTCCATGATCCTGACCTGCCCTTCCTGCGGAAAAAAGAACCGTTCCCCCGCGGAACGCCTGACGGACGTTGGCCGCTGCGGCGCGTGTCGAACGGCGATCTCTCCCGTGGCGCGCCCGCTCGACGCGGACCCGGAGGGCTTCCGCGAGATCACCCAGGGCGCGAACGTGCCGGTCCTCGTGGACTTCTGGGCGGCGTGGTGTGCCCCGTGCCGCACCGCCGCGCCGGAAGTCGAGCGCACGGCGGCCGAGATGGCGGGACGCGCCCTCGTCCTCAAGGTGGACACGGAAAAATATCCGGAGCTCGCGGCGCAGTTCGGCGTCCAGGGCATCCCGAACTTCGCGGTCCTGAAAGGCGGGTCCGTGGTCTACCAGCAGGCCGGCGTGGTCCCGAGCAGCCAGATGAAGCAATGGCTCGTGAAAGCGGGAGCCGGGCCGGAAAACGGGAAACGGAAAACGGGAAACGACTGAGGGAAAGGGATCTCCGCCCGCTCCAAATGCTTCCGCGGCGCTTTCGTCGAGTTTAGATGAGCCTCAGATGCCGCCGCGTCTCTTCGTTTCCCGTTTCCCGATCTCCCCTCTTCAGGCGTGCGCGCTCCACCGCTCCTGCTCCTCGGCAAGCAGGGTGTCGACTCTCTCGACGGGCAGGGGATGGGAGAACCAGTAGCCCTGAAGAGCATCGCAGCCGCTTTCCCTCAGGTAGGCAAACTGCTCCTTGGTCTCGACACCTTCCGCGATGACGTTCAGGTTCAAGCCGTGCGCCATGGCAACGACGGCCCGGACAATGCCGCGGTCGGCCGAGTTGGTCACCACGTCCGTGACGAAGGAGCGGTCGATCTTCAGCGTCGTGACCGGGAACCGCTTCAGGTACGAGAGGGACGAGTAGCCCGTGCCGAAATCGTCGATCGAGACGCCAACGTTCAGATCCCGGAGGGCGAGCAGGTTGGCGACCGTGACCTCCGCGTCTTCCATCGCGACGCCTTCGGTGATCTCGATCTCGAGAGTCTCCGGCTCCAACGCGGCATCCGACAACGCCGCGCGCACGCTCGAGAGGAGGTTGCGCTCGTGAAACTGGCTCGGGGACAGATTGATGGCCATGCGCAGGTCGGTGAACCCCATGTCGTGCCAAGTCCGGGCCTGCCGCGACGCTCGGGAGAGCACCCACTCGCCGAGAGGCACCATCATCCCGGCCTTCTCGGCGACGTCGATGAACGCCCCCGGCATGATGAGTCCCCTCTCGGGATGCTGCCACCGGACGAGCGCCTCCATCTCGACGATCCGGCCGGTGGTGAGCGACAGAACCGGCTGGTAGTGCAGCACGAGCTCATCCTTCTCGATCGCCTGCCGCAGGCCGGCTTGAAGAGCCAGGCGCTGAACCGCTTCCTCGGTGAGCTCCGGAATGCTCACCTGGTAGTTGTTGCGGCCCTTCGCCTTCGCGCGCTCCATGGCGTTGTCGGCGCTGCGAAGGAGCGCTTCGGAATCCTGTCCGTCATCCGGATAGACGGACACCCCGATGCTCGTCGTCAGATCGACGCGGCGGCCGCCGGACGAGAAGGGCTGAGCGACCGTCTCGAGCAGCTTGCGGGCGACCACCACGGCGTCTTCCGCGCGCGTGATCTCGGGAAGCAGCACGATGAACTCGTCCCCGCCGATGCGGGCGACCATGTCGTCCCCTCGGACGCTCTGGGCGAGCCGCAGCGCGACTTCCTGGAAAATCACGTCTCCGGCGCGCTGGCCGTAACCGTCGTTGATCGCCTTGAAGAGGTCGAGGTCGAGAAACAGCACAGCGAGAAGACGACCCGTTCTCCGGGCCTTCGCAATGGAATCGTTCAACCGCTCCATGAGCAGCGCGCGATTGGGCAGTCCGGTGAGCGGATCATGCACCGACTGGAAGACGATCTGCTCTTCGGCGCGCTTGCGGTCGCTGATATCGCGGGCGATCGAGGCGACACCCGTGAGCTCGCCGAGCTCGTCTCGAATCGGTGAGATCGAGACGGCGACCTCCACCCGCGACCCGTCCTTGCGCACCCGCTCCGTCTCGTAACGGATGACGGTGTCGCCCTTTTCGATCCGCGCGAGGATGATCGAGATCTCTCCGTCGCGATCCGGGGGCTCGAGGACCGAGATCGGTTGCCCCTCCATCTCGGACGACGTGTACCCGTACATCGAGACCGCGCCCGCGTTCCAGCTCGCGACGCGCCCGTCCGGCGTCGTCGAGATCACCGCGTCGTGAGACGACTCCATGATGGCCGCCATCCGCGAGAGCGTCGTCTCACGCCGCCGGCGCTCCGTGACGTCGACCGCCACGGCTCCAACCAGCGGGCGGCCCGATTCGCTGCGCAGCGGGAACTTCAACACGAGCCAGTGCCGGCTCCCGTTCGGGCTCGGCAGCATCTCCTCGACCTCGAGCACGGCGCCGGTGGCGAGCACCGTCTGGTCGTGCATGCGGACTCGCTCGGCGGCCGCCGCGGGAAGCCAGTCGGAGTTGCCTTTTCCGAGAAGCGAAGGGCCCGTTTCGAAGATGTTCGCAAAGGCGCGGTTGTAGTAGATCAGCCGGCCGGACTCGTCCTTCAGGAATTCGAGCGCCGGACTGTGGTCGCGCAGGAGATCGACCTCGGGGTCGGCGGCGGCGCGGACGGCCTCGGGAAAGGGCGCGCGAACCGAGAACTCGAGGTTCTCCGATGTCGCGCGCAACGGTCCCTTTCCTGCGGGGCGGTTTACGGCCACCGATCCCTCCTGATGTTGGACAGACTGAGAGCTTCGCCCGGGTCCCTTCCAATGTTCACGCCAGAACCCCTGCCGCCGTGCCATGAGGCACTTACATTCCGTCGGGAGCCGCTCGGGGCCAACCGCTGGCACCCCGCGGAACCGTCCCCTGACACAAAACGGCCGGCGCCCGCCGAGGGATATTCTCCCCGGATGAGCCTGTCGGGGTGATTCCGGGAGGCCCGGGGGCGGCCGAGATCCGCTCGCGGTTCCCCGCCCTTTCGCGCATCCAGGGCGGTCTTCCCGTGGCGTACTTCGACGGCCCGGGAGGAACGCAGGTCCCGCGCAGCGTGGTCGCCGCCATGGACGAGTACCTCCTGGGACATAACGCGAACACCCACTGGGCCTATCCGACCAGCGCGGAAACCGATGCGGCGATCGCCGGCGCGCGGGACACGCTGGCGGACTTCGTCCACGGCGCGCCGGAGGAAATCGCGTTCGGCGCGAACATGACGAGCCTGACTTTTCACCTCGCGCGAGCGCTCGGGATGCGCTGGGGAGCCGGCGACGAGATCGTCGTGACGGAGCTCGATCATCACGCCAACGTCGATACGTGGCGGCGCCTCCAGCGCGAGCGGGGACTGAGCGTTCGAACGGCGCCCATGGATCCCGGCACCGGTCAGATCGACCGGGACGCATTCGAGCGCACCGTCGGGCGGAGGACGAGGCTCATCGCGATCGGTGGGGCTTCGAACGCGCTCGGAACGATCAACGACCTCGGATTCGCCGCCCGGCTCGCCCGCGACCGCGGAGCCCTTCTCTTCGTCGACGCCGTGCATTCCGCGCCGCATCGGTTGACGGACGTGCGGGCGATCGGCTGTGATTTCCTCGTGCTCTCCGCATACAAATTCTACGGGCCCCACATCGGAATCCTGTGGACGCGCCGCGAGATTCTGGAAGAGCTGGATTTCTCGAAGATCCTTCCGGCTCCCGACGCCGGGCCCGAGAGGCTCGAGACGGGAACCCAGAACCACGAGGGCATCGTGGGCGCCGCGGCGGCGGTCGACTTTCTCGGTTCGCTCGCGGCCGACGCCACGATGTCCCGGCGCGAGGCCCTCCGGGAGTCGTTCGAATTTCTGGAGACCCGCGGACGCGCGCTCTTCGTGCGGCTGTGGGAGGGCCTGGGCAATATTTCCGGCGTCACTCTCTACGGCCCTCCTCCCGATGCGCCGAGGACGCCGACCCTTTCCTTCACGGTCGCGGGGCGGTCATCCCGCGACGTCGCCCGCGCGCTCGCCGAAGAGGGGCTCTTCCTCTCCCACGGAGACTTCTACGCCACGACGGTCATCGCGCGCCTCGGCTGCGCCCCCGAAGGTGTGGTCCGCGCCGGCTGCGCCTGCTACACCTCGGAGGAGGAAGTCGAGCGGTTGATCGAAGGCGTGCGCGCGCTCGGGACGTAACGGGGCCGGGAGCCGAGCGACCAACGGGAGCGAGACGGCCGCGGTACTCCGCGGTCAACTCGATCGGGAAACGGGAGTCGGGAAACGAGAAACGAGAAAC
>JBDUBP010000255.1:0-19066 GCA_040004075.1 Acidobacteriota bacterium
CCTTCACCTGAGAGCGATTCAACGTGCGGTCCAGAAAGGGAGAGTGCACGAGCTCCCAGAAGCCCGCGCCGTTGGAGGTGATCCGGCGGTAGAGGTCGTGCGACGGGTCCTCGTTTTCGGGGCTCCCCTCCGACAGATGCGACATGAAGTGCTCCGGCTCGATCCGGTCGCCGTCCGCCAGCGCATAGCCGGTCGTTGTGACGCTGATGAGCTCGCGTACGTTGCCCGGCCACTCGTAGTCTTCGAGCATCTTGAGGGAGGCCTGGGAAAAACGCCGGGACGCCCCGTACTGAGCGCGGAGCTTCTGCAGCGTGTGCTCCAGAAGATAAAACCAGTCGTTCTCCCGTTCTCTCAATGCGGGAACGCGGATCGGGAAGTAGCAGAGGCGGTGGTAGAGATCGTGCCGGAAGCCGGCGCTCGCAATGAGCTGGGTGAGCGGGCGGTTTGTGGCAGCGACGATGCGCACGTTGACCGACTGCGTGATCTCGGACCCGAGCGGCTGGAACTCGCCGTTGGCCAGCGAGCGCAGCAGCATGACCTGCGCGCTCATGTGCAGGTCCCCGATCTCGTCTAAGAAGATCACTCCCTTGTCCGCCGTCTCGAAGCATCCGCGGCGGTCCGACGAAGCGCCGGTGAAGCTGCCCTTCTTGTGGCCGAAGAGCTCGCTGACCGTCAGGTTGCCCTCGACGTACTGCGGGCAATTGACCGAGACGAAAGGCTTTCCCCTCCGCGGTCCGACGAGGTAGACCGCCTGGGCCAGCGCCTCCTTGCCGGAACCGCTCTCTCCGGTTATCAGGACGGGCTCATTGAAGGACGCGACCTTCTCGATCGTCTTCTGGATGGCCAGGAACTTCGCCGCGGCGCCGACCATGTCGACGGCCTTGCGGTAACCCCACTCCGTGATCGACGCCTTGCGCACGCGCAGCGCAAAATCGCTCATCGCCTCCGGCGAGTAAGAGCTCAAGACCCCTCCCCTCGGATTCCGGGAACGGCGGGGCAAGCCCTACCCTCCCGCCGTCGTGCCCTCGTGCGCTGTGTCCGCGGATCTTACCGGGAAACGGGAAACGAAGGACGAAGGCCGCCCCGACCCATCCCCATCCCTCTACGAGAACCGCCTCAATCGCCTCCCGCCTCCCGCCTCCCGAGCCGGCGCCCCGCGCCGGCTCCATATAAGCTTCCGGCGACATGAAGATCCTGAAGCTCCTCCTCCTGCCGGGAATGGCGGCCATGGTCGCCGCGGCCTTCCTGTGGCCGAGCCCGGCCGCGGGTTTTCTCGGCGAATCCTCGCGAATCGTCTTTTTCCACGTCCCCTGCGCGTGGACCGCGAGCCTGGCGTTCCTGGTCGCCGCCGGGTATTCCGCGGCGTATCTGGCGCGAGGGAACCCGTGGCATGACGAGATCGCCGCGGCGGCCGTCCGGCTCGGGGTGCTCTTTGCCGTCCTCGCGCTCGTCACGGGATCCCTCTTCGCTAAGATCATGTGGGGTGCGTACTGGAACTGGGACCCGCGGGAATCCTCCTTTCTTCTGCTCCTCTTCCTCTACGGCGCCTATCTGTTTCTCCGCGCTGCCGTCGACGACCCGGTGCGGCGAGGGCGGATCGCGGCCGCCTATGCGCTCTTTGCGGCCGTGCTGATGCCGTTTCTCGTCTTCGTCGCTCCCCGCGTAACGGCGTCGCTTCACCCGCAGACCGTGATCAACCCGCAGGGAAAGATCCTGATGGACACGCCGACACGGGTCGTCTTCTTCGCCGGGCTCGCTGGATTCACGGCCATTTTTCTCTGGATGCTGTCCCTCGACGCGCGTGCGTCAAGGCTGATCCGGACGGCGCGACAATCGGCGGCTTCCGGTTGACGGGGATGGAAATGTCCTCTCCGGCAGCCGCGTTGCCTCAAGGGAATCCCGAAGCCCGTTTGCTTTTGACTGCCGGGACGGAGACACTCCCCCTATGAACAGCCTGGGGTTTCTGGCCGCCGTCAACGTGGTGGTCTGGGCGGGACTCTTTCTCTACCTGTGGCGCCTCGACCGGCGCATTTCCGAGCGGGAGCGTCCGCGATGAAAAAGGGCTACTGGATCGCGGCCGTCCTCGCCGCCGGTTTCGTTTTTCTGGGGGTGACGGCCTTTCAGAAGACCCTCACCCCGTATCTCTCCTTCGATGAGGCGCGGCGCGCGAGGGGGACCGTCCAGGTGATGGGCAGTCTCGACAAGCAGAGCGACCGCTACGACACCGGCCGGCAGGAGCTCTCATTCGACATCCTGGACGCCTCGGGCCACCGGATGCCGGTCGTCTATCGCGGAATCAAACCCGGCAACTTCAAGGACGCGATCTCCGTGGTCGCGATCGGCCGCTATCAGAAGGGGCGCATCGACGCAGAGCGTCTCCTGGTCAAGTGTCCCTCGAAGTACCAGGGCGCGGAGGTCGAGAAGGCGTACGGGGCGTCTCCTAAGGCGGTGGGACGCACCTGATGTCCTACTTCTGGCCCGGCGTGGCCGCGATCTGGGGCGCTCTCGCCGCCGGCACCGCTTCACTCCTTCTCTACCTCCGGGCCGACCGCGGACGCCCGCACCTGATTCCGCTGGCGCGCAGCGCTTACGCGGCGTTCGCCACCTGCATCGTGGCGGCGTGCGGGGTTCTCCTGGCGCTGCTTCTCCAGCACCGGTTCGACGTCTCGTACGTCAACGCCTATTCCGCCCGCGACCTTCCGCTGCACTTTCTGATCTCCTCTTTCTGGGGAGGCCAGGAAGGATCGTTCCTGCTCTGGTGCTTCTGGGGAGCGATCATCGGCCTCTTCGTCTGGCGGACCGCGAAGGAGCAGGAAGCCCCCGTGATGGTGGTCTATCTCGCCACGTTCCTCGGCCTCGTGGCGATTCTCTGCCGTCAGAGCCCCTTCCGCCTCCTTCCCGGCGTGCCGCCCGCCGACGGCGTCGGGTTGAATCCTCTGCTGCAGGACCCGTGGATGGTCATCCACCCCCCGGTCATGTTCTCGGGCTTCGCCTCCCTCTCCGTGCCGTTTGCCTTCGCCATCGCGGCTCTCTGGAAGAAGCGATGGGACGGGTGGGTCACGCGCGCGATCCCCTGGGCCCTGTTCACGTTCGTGACGCTCGGAACGGCCATCCTGATGGGCGGCTACTGGGCCTACAAGACGCTCGGGTGGGGCGGCTACTGGGGCTGGGATCCCGTCGAGAACACGAGCCTCGTCCCCTGGCTGTTCACGGCGGCGCTCGTCCACGGGATGTTTCTTCAGCGCGTGAAGAAGCGGCATCGCAAGGTGAACCTGATCCTCGCCTGCGTCGCATACGTCGCGATCCTGTACGGGACGTTTCTCACGCGGTCCGGAATCCTCGCCGACTTTTCCGTTCATTCATTCATCGACCTGGGAATCACGGGATGGCTCGTCGGGATCCTCCTCGGGTTCCTCGTGGGTTCCGCCGCCCTGATCGCGTGGAGATGGCGTTCCATACCGGCGGTGCAGGAGGAAGACCCGGCGCTCCTCTCGCGCAGCGTTCTCTTCATTCTCGGGATCGCGGCGTTCTGCGCCCTCGGTTTCGTGATCCTCCTCGGGACCTCGGCGCCGCTTCTGACCCGGTTGACGGGAAACCCGTCGCAGGTCCAGGCCAGCTTCTACAACCAGACGACGTCTCCGGCCGCGGCCCTTCTGATTCTGCTCACCGCGCTCGTTCCGTTCGTCTCCTGGAAGGGGGACACGGCCCGATCGGTCGCCCGCAGCGCGCGCCGGTCGCTCCTCGTCGGCGCGGCGATCCTGTCGCTCGCGGCGATCGTGGGAGCGCGCGATCCGCTGACCCTGGTCCTCCTCTTTCTCGCCGCGTTCTCGGCGGACATGAATTTGCGGGCGGTCATCCGGAAGGCCCGCAACGGGAAGTTTGGCGGCGCCGGTGGGTATCTCGCGCACGTCGGCGTCGGGATTTTTCTCGCCGGGGTCGTGGTCTCGGGCGTCTACGCGAAGTCGACCCGCATGACGCTCCCGGCCGGCAAACCGGTCCGGGCGGGCGACTCCACGCTCACTTTTCTGCGCGTCGTGCCGGGAACGGCGAGGACGAAGCAGGCGATGGAAGTGCGCGTCGAGTCCGCCGGCGGAAAAGTCGGCTACCTGTATCCGAAGATGTACGTGAATACGAAGACAAACCAGCTGATGGCGAACCCCGCTATTCGGAACTCTCCCCTGTTCGATTTCTACGTCGCTCCGCAGTCCTACGATCCCGGACAGGCCGAGCAGTTCGGTCGCGAGGTTCGGCTGACGAAAGGCACGACGACCAACATCGAGGGGACCGGATTCACCTTCCGCGAATTCAACGCCGATCGCGCCGCGATGCTCCGGGGCGAGAAGTCGATGCTGGTGCTGACCGAGTTGACGGTGACACCTCCGGACGGCACGAAGCACGAGGTCACCGCGCGCTACGTCTTTCACACCGACGGGCAGCCGGCGGAGTCGCCCGAGGTCGCGATACCGGGCCTCTCGAATGCGTTTTTCCAGGTGATGGCCGTGTCGCCGACCGACGGAGCCGTCATGCTCAAGATGCGGGGAGTCTCCAAAGACCCGGCCGCCGAGCACCAGCCCGCGACGGTCGAGAGCCTCTCGGTCGACGTGACCCGCAAGCCGCTGATCTCGCTCGTCTGGGGCGGGTTCTACGTGATGATGGCGGGCGCCCTGCTCGCGCTGGTGAAACGCTCCAGAGAAGCGAGCCGCGCCGTCGCCGCCATCGAAGCCGAGGCCGGCCCCCGCCTCCACGCGGGCTCGGCGGCCCCGGGGGCCGGCCCGGGAGTCGGCCCGGCCTTGCCCGTGCATCTTCGCTCCCCTCTCTGATTTCAGGTCTGCGGGCCGCCGGCGCGTCCGGGCCTCCTCCTTTTTCCGGAATCCGGACAGGAGTCCGGAACGGATCCTGCATTTGAGGTGCGTATGGAGTGGACTATGAAAACCCGAATGATTACCCTCGCGCTTCTCGTCTCCGGGATCGCCGGATTCGCCGGCGCACGGGCTCTTTATCGCATCGACCTGCGGGGCAATACGTCGATTCTGACTCGCGACGAGCCGGTCGCGCACGGGAGCGTTCTCCTGTTCCACCGGCATCCCGACGGCCGGCTGACCGGTGTGCCTTCGGAGTCCGTCGCCCGCGTGACGGCCGTCGACGGAGCCACGGCCACGACTGTTCGCACGACGTCCACGACGGTCGTCAAGACGCCCCGCCTCGCCCGCACGGCTGGAACGCCCGCCCCCGCGGCGCCCGCCCGTCCGCTGGCCCCCGGCGAGGCCATCGCGATCGGTCCCACCGGCGGCGACGCCGCGGCGGGTCCCGCCCAGCCGCGCACGGCCGCACAGCCTTCAGGAGCGCCGAGCCCCTCCGGGGACATCCGGGCGCGGGCCGCGGTGGATGCCCAGGTGTTCCCGGGTGACCTTCCCGCGCAGACCGGCAACACGAGCGGAGGCTCCACGAACGGCACGATGAACGGCACGACGGCGATCAACCCGACGCTGACGGCTCCCGCGAATACGACGGGGGCGCCCGCGGCCGCGACCGCGGCCAGCGCCTCGACGCCGGGCGCGGCACAACCCATCGGCCCGAACGGATACCCGACGACGTCCGGCCCGGGCCCGCAGCCCGGCGCGACGCAGCCGGTGGGCCCGAACGGATTCCCGACGACGGGCACGGGAACGACCGCGACCAACGCGAACACCGGGACGACCGACACCGGCGCGGCGGCGAACCCGAATGGCGCCGCGACAACCAATGAGGGCACGGCGAATCAGGGCAACCAGAACAACTCGAATGGGGCCGCCACGACGACGGCTCCGGCCAACTCGAAATCGAGTCCTCCCGCCAAGCCGAACGGGTCGAGCTCGGGGAAATCGAACTAGACCTTCCCGGCGTCAGGCTGCCATCGCGATCCGCCCGGCCCCGCCGGGCGGATCTGTTTCAGACGGGTCTTATTTCGACCTCGAGTCCGTCGCGGGCGGCCCTGGTGCGGCATTCCGGCGCGGCCTTCCGGGCTAGATCCTGGATCGCGCGTTCGAGATCCCGATCTCCCATCGCGATCGGACCATCGCCGAAGTGCGAAAACACAGCCTCCGGCACGTTCGCCTTTCCGAGCCACCCGAGCTGGGCGCGGATCGTCGTGTGGCCGACGAGCGCGCCGCTCCCGTGCCTCCGCACCAGGGAAGCGGTCAGCGTCGATCCGTCGCCCACATAGACGTCCGCTCCCGCGAGCGCCTCGTCCCGGGCGGCGCCGGTAGCGAAGCTCACGATGTCGCCCGAATACACGAGGGTTCCCTCCGGGGTCTCGATCCGCGCGGCGACGCAGGGGCATCGAATCGAATGAATCACTTCGAACGTCGTGACACGAAAGGGCCCGAGCGCCTGCGCGACGCCGGACTCGCACCGGATGCGGCTTGCGATCGGGAATTCGGACAGGAGCGCATGGGTCGCTTCCGACGCGAGAACCGGAACCGCGGTGCCCTCCGCGAGTCCCCACGCGTGGTCCGGATGCGCGTGCGACACGAAGACGGCGTCCGGGGCGATCTCCGCCAGGCTTCCCCGGCGGTTCTCCCCGAAATCGCACAGCAGCCGGAAACTGGCCGCCTCGACGGTGAACGCCGAGTGGCCCGCGTGGGAAGGGGACGCCGCGTCGACGTATCCCTTCGTGCCAAAGAAGCGCAGAAGCATGAGGAAGTTGAGAGTCGAGAGTTGAGAGTCAAGAGTCAAGCCCGATTCCCGGCTCCCGCGACTGGGGCTACCATTCCCGGATGCGCCTGGGCGATCTTCGGCTCGACATCGTCCCCGACGCACCTTTCCGGCTGGACGGCGGCGCCATGTTCGGCGTCGTTCCGAAGGTGCTCTGGGAGCGGAAGTTCCCGGCCGATGCGAAAAACCGGATCGGGCTCGCCACCAACTGTCTTTTGGTCCGCGGGGAAGGATTCACCGCGCTCATCGAGTGCGGACTCGGCGCCAAGTGGGATGACCGGGGACGGGATCTCTACGCGATCGAAAGCTCGCCGACTCTCGGCGCATCGCTCGCCGCCCTCGGGGTGAGGCCCGAGGACATCGACGCCCTGGTGCTTTCTCACCTTCACTTCGACCACGCGGGCGGCGCCACGCGCCTCGAGGACGGCCGGGCGGTGCCGGTCTTCCCGAACGCGACGCTCTACGTCCAGTCCGCGGAGCTCGCCCACGCCCGCGCGCCCCACGAGCGCGACCGCGCCTCGTACGACGCGGCGAACTGGGAGCCTTACGCGGCGGCGGGCCGGCTCGAAGCTCTCGAGGGGGAAGTCGAGATCCGGCCCGGCCTCCATGTCGTTCCGCTTCCGGGGCACAACGCGGGGATGCAGGCGGTTCGCATCGACTCCGGCGGAAGGACGGCCTTCTACTTCGCCGACGCGCTGCCGACCTCCGCGCACCTTCCGCTGCCCTGGATGATGGGATACGACCTCTATCCGGTGGAGCTGCTCGACAACAAGAGGCGCCTGCTCGCCGACGCGGTTCGCGAGCGGTGGCTGTGCATCTTCGAGCACGATCCGGATGTCCCGTGGGGGATCGTGGTCGACGAACCGAACGGGAAGAGGCGCGTTCACGTCGTGCCGCTTCTTCAGGACAGTTTCGACTGAGGAACGCCGCGCGGGCCTTATCGCCGCTCCGCCCCTGGAGGGGACGGCGCCGACTCCGCCTCGATGCGGGCCCCGCATGATCCTTTCGCTCCTCTTTCTGGTCGTTCCGGCCCTGCTGGCCTACGTCGCCCTGGACCGCGCCGCGCTCCTTCGTTCCGGGCTGGCGCGAGGCTTTGCCGCCTGGGTCTTCGGTGTTTTTTCGGCGACCACCGTCGTGTACGGGGTCGCGACCGGTCTCGCGCCCTGGACGGACGGAGTCCTCCGCAAGGCCGCGCTCGCCGTTCTCGTTGCCTCGGCGGCCGGCCTTTTTTTCGCGCGCCGTGCCGCCGCCCGAGCCGCGCGCGCTCTCTTTTTTTACAGGCTCAGGCCGGCGGTTGCCGGAAAGGTCGTCTTCCTGACGGCGTGCGGCGCGTTCGCGTTTTTCTTCTACCGGCCCCATCTTTCACAGAACGCCGAGGCCCTCTCGCGCAGCCCCGTGTACTGGGACTTGAACGTCCACGCCCCCATCGTTCAGAACTTCGCTTTCGGCGACAACTTCCCGGCGCAGAACGAGTCCTTCGCCGGAGCTCCGGAGACGTACCACTTCTTCTTCGATCTCTTGACCGCGGTGCCGGTCGCGTTCGGGGTCCCGCTGGCTTCCGCGTTTCTGCTCGTCAGCGCGGCGAGCCTGTTCGCCGTGCTCGGGCTTCTCGCCGGTTTCGCGGAAGAGCTCGCCGGCGGCGCGGGCCCCGGTATGCTGGCGGCCCTGCTCGCCTGCACGTCGAGCAGCCTGCGTTTCTGGGACGCGCTCGCGCCCCGCGGCGGCCGAGCGGTCGTGGGGGGGGTCGCGGACCTCCTCACGCGCCGAGACCATCCCTATCTCGCCTCCTTCGTCGCGGGAAATCCCTTCGCCTACAACGGCACGATGTACAATCTCTTCTACTTTCTGGAAGAGCGGCAGCTCGTCTTCGCTTGCGCCTTCCTTCTCTCATCCGTTCTCCTCCTCTCGACGCGCGGCCGTTGGAGCCTCCCGTTCTGCGTCGCCGCGGGCGCCGCATTCGGGCTGTTCGCCCGATGGCATCTGTTCGTGACGATCTCTCTGGGGCTGGCACTCGTGTGGCTCCTCGCCGCGGCGCCCGACCGCCGGAAGACCGCGGCGATTTTCATCGGGATGGCCGTGTCCGGGGGCGCCTTCCTGGCGTGGGTCGCGTGGGTCTCGCGGCCGGAATGGTTCGTCCCGGGCGGCCGTCCCGCGCTGCGATTCAACACGGCGTTCTCGACGATGCCGGGCGGGCCGCCTTTCTCATTCCTCCACGCTCTCGGGTACTGGCTCTACGGGTGGGGATTAAAGGCGATCCTCGGCGGCGCCGGCCTCATTCTGGCGTACCGATGCCGCGGGCGCCTCTTCGACGCCCTCGCGTCGATTCTCATTCCCACCTTTCTGCTGGTGAACACCGTGCAGGTCCTGCCGCTCTCCATCTACGACAATCACAAGTGGCTGCGCCCGATGAGCCTCTTCCTCGACCTGGCCGCCGGCTTCTTCCTGGTGGAAAGGATCTGGTTCTCGCGCCCGCACGCCGCCTTTCGCCTGGCGGCCGTCGCGGCGGCGATGACGTTGATGACCTTCTCCGGCGTCCTCGAGCTCGTTCCGTTCTGGCGCAGCCGTCCGACCGTCTTCTATGCGCCCTACCCGACCGGGCTGACGCGCCTCGTGCGGGAGCTCACGGCGCCGCGCGACGTCTTCGTGTCGTTCGAGGCGAACGCCCTCCACATGGCGGGCCGGAAGCTGTTTCTCGGGAACGACTCGGACGAGCGGGGCACGGCTTCCCTGGTCGCCTCAGCCGGCTTCGACGTCGCGCGAAGGCAGCGGGAGCTGCTCGACCTCTACGGCGCGGCGACTCGACGGCAGTTCTGCGACGTCGCCCGCCGCAACGGGATTGCCTGGGTCGAAGTCGAGCGCGGAAGGCCGGCAGCCTCCGGGGCCGACGGCCGATCGCCCGGATTCGAGGCCCTCTCCCCCAACGGCCGCCTGCTCCACTTCCTGGACGTCGAAGCTTTCTGCGGGGGCGCCGCAAGCACGCCCCCCTCTCGGCGTCGCCTTCCAGAATAAGTGCCGTCCCTCACCCGGACCCTCTCCCGGCGCGCGGGGGAGAGGGAGGTGGTTCCGCAATCGGATCCGGGGTGAACGCGCTTCTTACACTTCCCGCAACGCCGTCGTGATCTTCAGCCGCGACGCACGCCAGGCGGGGAAGAACCCTCCGAAGACGCCCATCGCGAGCGAGAACGCGATTCCTCCGGCGATGAGCGGCGGCGTCAGGCGAAAGTTGAACAGGACCTCCGAGAAGGTCCGGAAGTTCATCGTGCCTGTCGGCTTCGTCAGGATCAGATTGAAGAGGATGAAAGCGAGCGCGGTTCCCGCGATGCCTCCGGCGACGCACAGCAGGAGAGCCTCGAGGATGAACGAGGCGAGTACCGCCCTGCGCGAGAAGCCGATCGCGCGGAGGGTGCCGATCTCCCGGGTCCGCGCCGAGACCTGGGCGTACATCGTGTTCATGGCGCCGAACGACGCGCCGATGGCGGTAAAGAGGCCAACGAGGATCGCGAGGATCTTGATCGGCGCCCCCGTCACCATCTGCTCCTCGTAATACTTTTTTTCCGTCTTCCCTTCGAGCTTCAGGCGCTGGTCCCCCTTGACGGTCTCGATGTATCGCCCGGCGGCGTCCGGATCGCTCGCGCGGACGAAGACTGCGGAGAAGATGGGGCGTTTGGACTGCGCCTGCAGGTCTTTGACGTCGACCCAGATCTCGGACTCGTACGCGCTGCCGGCCGCGTCGAAGTGGCCGACGATAATCCACCGGAAGCTTCCGGACTTGATCGTGTCGCCGATGCCCATCCCCGAAAAGCGCGTCGCGAGGTTCTTCGACACGATCACCTCGTTGGTGCCCTGATTCATGATCCGGCCGTCGACGATCCTGAGCCCCGGCCGCATCTCGAAACCGACCGGCGCGATCCCGCGGATCTGCACGTTCGAGCTCTTCCCGTCCTGCCTGGGTATGTTGATGAGCGTCAGAAGCTCGGGAGAGACGAGCGGCTCCCCCTTACCGTTGCGCTCGATGCCGGGGAGCGCGCGGATCATCTCGTAGGCGTCGCGTGTCACGACGCTCTGCATTTCCGCCTGCGAGCCGACGCGCATCGTCAGGACGTTGCGGGTGGACGCGTTGACGGAAAGCGTCCGGTTCACGCCCTGCCAGAGGGCGAGCACGAAGAGGAACACCGTCACGACGAGGCAGATGACCAGGACCGTCATCCCGGTCGAGACCTTCCGGTTGACGAGGTTGCGCGCGTTGTACTTGAGAGGGATCGCCATGTCAGACCACCTGCCGCAGACCGTCGACGATGCGGATCCGGCTCGAGCGGATCGCCGGCACGAAGCCCGCGAGCACCCCGACTCCGACGGAGATCAGGAAGGCGGCGAGAAGAACCGATCCCGTCACCTTGAAATTGATCAGGAACGGCGCCATGGGCGTCGTCGACATGCCCTTGACCATGCCGGGCACGAAGACGTACTTCGCGAGCACCACCCCCAGGATTCCGCCCAGAAGCGACATCAGCACCGACTCCGACAGGATGAACCCCAGGATGTGTCCGGGCCGGAACCCGAGCGTCCTCATGACCGAGATCTCCGTGACGCGCTCGCGAGCCGACATCGCGACGGTGTTGGCGACGATCAGCGTCACGGCGAACAGGATGATGAGAGAGATCCACCGGATCAGTCCTTTGATGTTGCCCATCATCTCCATGAAGGACGCCTGGAACTGCTTCTCCGTGAGGGTCTTTGTCGGCGCGTCGCTGTTCTCGAACATCTTGTCGATCGTGGACGTGACGCGAGGCAGATCGGCGGCGTTGGCAACCTTCAGGTAGTAGATGCCGGTGTATTTGTTCGCCCCGAACCACTTCGCCTGATTCAGATATTCGTTGTGGAAGAACGCGTTCGACTCGTCGCCGGACTTGTACCCGCCGACGAAGACGAGGTCGAGCGTCACGGGGATGTATGTCCCGCGAAGGGTGATGCGCTGGCCCTTCTTCCAGTGGAACTTGTCCACGAGACTCTGTCCCGCGACGAACGAGTTCTGCGTCGCCCGGAATTCTTTCTCGACAGCGGGGTCGATCGTGGCGTCGTCGAAGACCTTGGAAAAAAAGATCTCCGGATCGCACGAGAGCTGACCGAAGAAGTTCTCGGGCTTGTCGTCCTTGTACACGCCGCCGAACCAGATCTGCGGCGAGACCGCGACCACGCCGGGGATCTGCTCGATCCTCTGCCGCTGCGAGAGCGGAAGGAAGTTCGCGAGCCCGGTCGCGTGCTGCACGACGAGCCGGTTGGACCCGCGGTTGCCCGAGGGGTCCTGCTCCATGGCCTGCAGCAGGCAGGTGAGGACGACGATCAGGACGAGGACGAGCACGATCGAGCTGGTCGTCAGGACCGTGCGCGTCTTCTTGCGGAAGACGTTTCTCCAGACCAGATTGAAGAACTTCATGCTTTCCTCGCCGCCCCGGCCTCGGTCTGCTCGTCGGCATGAAGGACGCCCTTGTCGAGGTGGACCATGCGGTGAGCCCGCGCCGCGGCCTTCGGGTCGTGCGTCACCATGACGATCGTTTTGCCGAACTCGGCGTTCAGCCGGTTCAAGAGCACGAGGATCTCCTCGGCCGACTTCGCGTCGAGATCTCCGGTCGGCTCGTCAGCGACCAGGATCGCGGGGTCCGAGACGATCGCGCGCGCGATGGCGACCCGCTGCTCCTGCCCGCCCGAGAGCTGGCGGGGGTAATGGTCCGTCCGGTCCTCGAGGCTCACGATCTTCAGCGCCGTCTCGACATGCCGCCGCCGCTCCGCGCGCTTCAGCGGGGTCAGGAGCAGCGGAAGCTCCACGTTCTCGAACGCGGTCAGCACCGGCAGCAGGTTGTACAGCTGGAAGATGAATCCGACGGTCCGCGATCTCCAGCGGGCGAGCTCGCTCTGCCCGATCCGGGCGATGTCCTTTCCGCCGATGACGATCCGTCCCCGGGTCGGCTGGTCGATGCCGGCGATCAGGTTCAGGAGAGTCGTCTTTCCGGATCCGGAGGGACCCATCAGCGCGACGAACTCGCCCTGGGGGATCTCGAGATTCACGTCGTTCAACACCGGCACTTCGAGCGCATCGCGCTTATAGACCTTCTCGACGTGCTCGATGCCGATCAGCGGTTCTGCCATGGATCCTCCTTCTCCTCGCATGCGCGAACTCTTCTCAACTGGCGCCCTCGGCCTCCGAGCGGACCCGATCTCCTTCGCGAAGCTGGACGGCCGCGGGCGCCGCGACGAGCTTCTCACCTCCCTGGAGGCCCGACGTCACTTCCACCTGACCCTGCATCTCGCCGCCCGCCTGAACGGGAAGGAAGCGCGCCCTGCCTTCGACGACCCGGAAGACTCCCGTCTTTCCGTCCGAGGTCGCGAGCGCGCTCTTCGGCACCAGGATCCGCGAACGGTGGATCTTTCCAGAAGTTGGCTCCGACGTAAACGCCACCCGGGCGGAGAGGTCGGGAAGGATCTTCTCGTCCGCGTCGTCGATCGCGACCTTGACGCGGACCGTCGCCTTCTGCCGGTCGGCCGCCGGAACGATCTGCCTCAGGTGCCCGTGGTACGTCTTGTCGGGGACGGCGTCGAGCGAGATCTCCGCCGGCTGGCTCGGCGCGAGGCGCGAAAGGTTCGATTCATTGACGTCCGCTCCGACGTAAAGCGACGAAAACTCGACGAGCGTCACGATCGCGCCTCCCGAGCCGCCGCCGGAGGGCGAGGAGCCGAAGGGAGACACCGCCTCGCCGACGAATGCCCGCTTGGCCGTCACGACGCCAGCAAAAGGGGCGCGGATCTCCGTGTAAGCCAGCAGGGCCCGCACGTAGTCAACCCGAGCGCGGGTCGAGGACTCCTGCGCGACGGCCGAATCGAGAGTGGATTGCGGCGCAAGCCCCTCGGCCGTCAGGGACCTCTGCCGGGCGAGCTCCGCCCGGGCGTTGACCCACGCCGCCCGGGCCTCGGAAAGCTGCGCGTCGATGTCGGTGTGATCGAGCCGGGCGACGACGTCGCCCTTTCGGACCCGCGAGCCCTCGGTGACGTTCAACTCGGTGATCCGCGAGGTGATCTTCGGCGACAGGTCCGCCTTGCGCTCCGCCTCCACGTAGCCGGTCGCGGTGAGGACGGTGGTGGCCTGTCCCTCGGTGACGACGGAGGCGGTCACGAGATCCACCTTCTTGGGCCGCAGCGATCGGCCGGCGAAGAAGTACGCCGCCGCCCCGGCGGCCACGATCAGAATCGCCGCCAGAAGCAGCCAGCCGCGGGCTCCGCCCGATTTCTCGGGCTCCCGGTGGATTCTCAGCGCGGAGAGGTCCGTCCCCGCACGGTCTCGTTCCTGACTCATGGCTCGGAGCCCGCCATTCTATGTCCGCCGAATCCAAAAAAACGTTTCCGCGGGAGGGGCGAGTCCCGCCTGTCGAGATTCGTGGACGCACCGGACGGCCCGTATAATCGAGAGTTCCATGCTGCCCCTCCGACTCGCCCTGCCCGTGATGCTGCTTCTGGCGGCCGGCGTCGTTCCGCCCGGGAGGGCGGCCGAGGCTCCCGCCTCCCGGCTCTATCGCATCGAGACGGCCGGCCGCGCGGTTCTCTGGTCGCGAGACCTTCCGCTTCAGAGCGGAGGGCAGGTGTCCTTTCACCAGTACCCCGGCGGCACCCTCGTGAGCATGCGCCGCTCCGACGTCGTGCGCGTGTCGGTGGAGAGAGTCGTGTCGGCGCCGTCCTCCTACATCGACGTGGGCGTCACGGGCGCGGGCCGGCGGGAAGCAGCCGCTCCGGCGGGCGGAAAGTCCGCGGCGCCCGGAGGAAAGTCCGCGCGCAACGAGCCTCCGGGACCCGGGGCGCGGCCGGACGGGACGGCGCTCTTCAACCCGGACCGCAAGTACCAGCCCGACATAGACTCGAAGCGCGTGCCGGGGTTGAGCACGGGGATGCCGAATTCCGCCAACGACTACCGCGAGGGGCGCACCGTCGCGTACCCGGCGGCGCCGGCGACCCAGGCGGCGCCTGGCGAGCCGCCGAAGGGGCCGCAGTAAGACGGGAGGCGGGAGTCCTCAAATGTGAATCGCGTGCCCGGCTACGGCTTCCGCCGCTTCATGCATCGCTTCGGACAGCGTGGGATGCGCGTGCATGGTCCGAACGAGCTCTTCCGAGGTGGCCTCGAGACGCAGGGCGGCGCCCGCCTCTGAGATCAGCTCGGTCGCCTTCGGGCCGATGATGTGCACGCCGAGCACCTCGTCGTACTTCTTCTCGGCCACGATCTTCACGAAGCCCGCCGTCTCGTTGATGATCCTGGCTTTGCCGATCGCGGAGAACGGGAACTTCCCGACCACCACGTCGTAGCCGCGCTCGCGGGCCTTCGCCTCCGTCAGCCCGATCGAGCCGATCTCGGGCGAGCAGTAGGTGCACCCGGGCACCTGGTCGTAGTTCAGCGCCGGGGGGTTCTTGCCCGCCATGTGCTCGACCGCGACGATCCCTTCGGCGGACGCCACGTGGGCGAGCCACGCCGTCGGCACCACGTCTCCGATCGCGTAGATGCCCGGGACGTTCGTGCGCATCATCCCGTCGACGCGGATGTACCCGCGGTCGGTCGCGACTCCGGCGGCCTCGAGACCGATGCCCTCCGAGAGGGGCTTTCGACCGACGGCCAGGAGCATCTTCTCCGCCCGGAACGTCTCCGTCTTTCCGCCGGAAGTTCGCGCGAGCACCTCGACGCCGTTGTCCATCCTCGAGACCTTCTCGACGCGTGTGTCCACGTACACGGCGATTCCCTGCCGCTTGAACGAGGCGGCGAGCTCGCGGGAGATCTCTTCGTCCTCGACGGGGACGATCCTGGGCAGCACCTCGATCACGGTTGCCTTGGATCCGAAACGGGCGAACATCGAGGCAAACTCGACTCCGACGGCTCCGGAGCCGATCACCAGGAGCGACTTGGGGACTTCCGCGAGCTCCAGGATCGAGTCGGACGAGAGGACCGTGCGGTGGTCGATGTCGATCCCCGGAAGGGAGCGCGGAGAGGAACCGGTCGCGATGAGGATGTTCTTCGCGCCGAACTCGGACTCCGACCCGTCGGCGGCCTTCACCGCCACCCGGCCCGGTCCCGCGATCCGGCCGAACCCCGGGGTGACGTCGACCCGGTTCTTCTTCATGAGATACGCCACGCCGTTGGAGCTCTGGCGGACCACCTTTTCCTTGTGTTTCTGCGCCCCCGCCATCTCGAGCTTGACCTCGCGGGCCATCACCCCGACGTCGGCGCCGTGGCGCGCTTCTTCCAGGAGGTCCGCCGTGTGGAGGAGGGCCTTCGTCGGGATACATCCGCGCAGGGTGCAGACGCCGCCGAGCCTGGGTTCGAGCTCTATCACCTGCACGGAGAGCCCGAGCTGCGCCGCGCGGATCGCGGCGACATAGCCGCCGGGGCCGGAGCCGATGATCGAGACGTCGTAAGTCTTGGATTCGTTCATGAAGAGGTCCTTATTCGAGGGCGGAGGTTATCAGCTTGGGACTGGGGAATGGCGAAGGGCGGGGAAGCTGTCGGCTCTCAGCTCTCAGCTTGGGAGGGCCGGAGGCGAAAGTCGCCGGGTCAAGGCGCAAGCGATGCGAGGCGCCGGGCGCAAGCGGAGACCCGATTGCAAAACAATCCCACAATCCCGAATTGGGTTTTCGATTCCCGATTCCCGAATCCGGGCTCCCGTCTTAGGTATCCACTCCCTCACCCGGGCCGGTCGGCTCCGTCTGGAGCGCCTCGTTGAACCGGTTGAAGTAGGCGAAGAGGCCGACGACGCAGGCGATCTCGACGACCTCGCCCTCCTCGAAATGGCGGCGCAGCTCGGCAAACGTCGTATCCGACACCTGGCTCGCGTTGCGGGTCATCTCGAGCCCGAACCGCAGCGCGGCCTTTTCCCGCGGCTCGAACGGCCCGTTCTCGAAGTCGAGCAGCTTCGCGATCTGTTCGGGTGTCGCGCCCAGCCGCTCTGCCAGAGCGGTGTGCGAACGCGTTCAATAGTGGCAGGCGTTGGCGAGGGAGGTCTGAAGGGCGAGCAGCTCCTTCAGCTTCAAGGGAACGGTGCCCGACCCCATGACGGCCGAAAAATGCGCGTCCATGGTGGAAAGGATCCAGGGCCGGTGCGCGAACACGCGGTACTGGTTCGGGATATTTCCGCGTTCCGCGATCTTCCGCTCGAACGCGTCGCGCGCGGCGCCCGACACGGAAGAGCGTCCGACCCGGCTGATCCGCGACATGGGAGAACGCTATCAGGAACCGGGACACTGGGGCCGGGAATCGGGAGCCGAGCGACCAACGGGAGCGAGACGGCCGCGGTACTCCGCGGTCAACTAGAGGGAATCGGGAATCGGGAATCCGGAATCGAAGGGATAACTTATTCCCCGCCTTCGCCTTTCGCCTCTCGCCCAGCGCCCAGCGCCCAGTTAGAATGCCCCGATGCGTAACGCCTCCTTGCGGCGGCTCCTCCTTCTCGCGGCGGCGTTTGCGGCCGCCTGCGGCGGCGAACAATCGACGGGTACGCAGGGAATCAAGATCGGCTTCTTCGGCGCGCTGACGGGGCCGCAGGCCACCTTCGCGCTGTCCGGGAAGAACGGAGCGAAGCTCGCGATCGACGAGATCAACGCGAAGGGCGGCGTGCTCGGCAAGAAGCTCGAGCTGCTCTCGGAAGACGACCGCAACGAGCCCTCCGAGGCCGCTTCGGCGGTCTCGAAGCTCATCACGCGCAACCACGTCGTCGCCCTGATCGGCGAAAACGCCTCGTCCCGTTCCCTCGCGGCGGCTCCGATCGCGCAGTCGTACCAGGTCCCGATGGTCTCGCCTTCCTCCACCAACGTCGAAGTGACGAAAAAGGGCGACTACATCTTCCGCGTCTGTTTCATCGACCCCAGCCAGGGAAAGGCCCTCGCTCTGTTTGCCCGCCAGAACCTGAAGGCGCAGACCGCGTCCATCCTGATCGACTCGAAGAGCGACTACAGCGTGGGACTCGCGGAGGCCTTCCGGACGTCGTTCACGGGACAGGGCGGCCGCGTCCTCTCGGAGGTCAAGTACGCCGAGGGGGATAGCGACTTCAGCGCCCAGCTCACGTCGATCGAAGCGCTCAAGCCGGACGTGCTGTTCGTCCCCGGGTACTACACGGACGCGGGGCTGATCGCCCGGCAGTCCCGGGGGCTCGGGATGAAGGCGGTCCTCCTCGGCGCGGACGGCTGGGATTCGCCGAAGCTGGCCGAGATCGGCGGTGCCGCCGTCGAAGGAGCGTACTTCTCGAACCACTACTCGGTGGACGATCCCACGCCGGCCGTGCGCGCCTTCGTGGACGTCTACAGGAAGAGCTATGGCTCTGAGCCGGACTCGATCGCGGCGAGCTCCTATGACGCGGCGCGGCTGATCGCTGACGCGATTCGACGGGCCGGCTCGACGGAAGGCAAGCGCCTGCGCGATGCCCTGGCGGCCACGAAGGACTTCCCGGGCGTGACCGGCACGATCACCATGGACGCGGACCGAAATCCGATGAAGCTGCCGGTGATCCTGAAAGTCGAGAACGGACGGACGAAGTTCGCCGCAAGGCCGTGATGAGTTGTCGGTCGTCAGTTGTCGGCGTCGACTCAAAACTCAAAGCTGAAAACTACTTCCCGTCGATCACGAACTCGTCGAACGTCATGATCCCGGGTCCCGCGGTCGCGATGCCCGTCCGGCCGGCCGCGGGCGCCGCGTCCTGCGCTTCGAAGAGAGGCTTGCCCTCCCAGGCGGCGGCGACGCGCGGCCCCGACAGCTCGACGGTCAGGACGCCCCACTCCCGCTGCGTTTCCGACGTCGCCCGGGCGAGCTCGGTCGTCCTGCCCGCGCGGCACTGGAGCAGCCGCGCCTGACCCGTCACCGGATCGATCAGGACGGCCAGGTAGTTCTTGTCGTCCGCGAGCCGAAAGACGATCCCGCCGATGCCCGGGGTCTTCTTGATCCCCAGGGAGAGCGTCCCGTCGCGCAGCGTCACGGTGCGCCGCAGCGCCGCGCCGATCGACTCGGCGGGCCGCGACGAGACCACCTGGCTGATGGCGTTCGGGGCCGAGGGCGGGTTGAATTCCGCGACCACCTTCCACGATGTTTCCCCGGGCGCGCCGAGCGCCACGAAGTCGAAGAAGGCCGGCTCGCGCATGACCGCGTCCGAGTCGAAGTGGTTCCGGAGCTTTTCACCCCGCGCGGCGGCGGCAGGCAGGAGGAGAGCCAGCGCGAGCGCCGCCGCGCCCGGCCAGCCGAATCTGAGATGTCGGTTCATTCTGTGGCGGGGCAACAGCCGAGTTGTCCTAAAATTCTCCCCGTGCCACAAACCAGACGCTCCTACGCCGCCGAGTACGAAGGATTCCGGTTCCGGATGGA
>JBDUBP010000065.1:0-19003 GCA_040004075.1 Acidobacteriota bacterium
GACGGCCGGCTGACGCTCGGCGATCTCTCCATCTTCGCTCCGATCGGGAGCCCGCTCGCGGGCGCCCCACTCGTCTTCATCAATGCGTGCGAGTCCGCGGAGATGTCGCCGCTCTTCTACGACGGGTTCGTCCCGTATTTCATGGGAAAGGGCGCGCGCGGCGTCATCGGAACCGAGTGCCAGACCCCGGCCCTCTTTGCCGCCGAGTGGGCGCGGCGGTTCTTCGATTCGTTTTTGAAAGGCAAGAGCGTCGGCGAGGTCTTCCTCGAGCTGCGGCGGGAGTTTTACGAGAAGCACAACAACCTTCTCGGGCTTCTCTACGCCCTCTATTGCGACGGGGACACGCGGCTGGTGTCCGCGGCGGCATGAGGTGAGGAGCGCATGACGAACGAATCGACGCCGGGAGAAGGCGCCCCGGAACCCACGATGGGCCGGTTTCGCGAGCAGGTGGCGGCGTGGATCGCCCTTCTCGTGATCGTCGCGGCTCTGGGAATGATCCTGTGGTCCTTCCGGTACGTGGATGACAAGGAGAAATTCGGCCGGGCCAAGGACCTGCTGCTCATCGTCAATCCGGTTCTCGGTCTGGTGATCGGCTACTACTTCAACAAGGTCAGCACGGAGGCCCGCGCGGAGAACGCGGAAAAGACGGCGCGCAGCGCCACGGCGGAGGCGCGCCAGGCCTCCGAGTCTCGCGACAAGGCGCAGGAGGTCGCCGACGCGGCCAGAGCGGGCGCGCAGGAGATGGGGACACATCTGGAAGAGGTCAGCGCGGCGGCGGAGAAGGTTCTCGCTCAGATGCCCGACCGGTCTCCGGGCGTTCTCGCGGCCGGGGAGACGGCGAGGGGGGGCGGGGACCCGCGCCGGGAGCTGGAGACCGCGCTCGCCCGGGCAAAAAGAGCCCGCGGAGGACCGTGGATTCCGGCGCAGGCGAAGTCGGGCTAGCGAGATGCCGAAAATGAATGCCGGCGTCGTGTTTGTCCCGCACAGCGTGGCGGCCGCCGGGAGGAACGAGAAATACAGCGGATGAAATACCGTGACTTCGACCTCCTGCTGACTCCTTTTGAACAGGGCTACCGGGCATCGGTGGTCAACCCCTCCGTCGGGCAGGGCACTGCCGATTTCCAGCTGCCTTTCACGGCGCAGGACCTGAAGATCTTTCGTCTCGAAGCCGCGCAGACTCGTCGCGGAGTCCGGCGCATGGAGTCTTCCGACATGCGCGCGGCGCGGGACTTTGGAGGCCGTCTCTTTGAGGCGGTATTCGCGGGGGAGGTCAAGGAGAGCCTCCTGAAGAGCCTCGAAGGGGCCGAGAGCGCCTCGACGGGGCTGCGTCTGCGCATGCACCTGTCGCGAGCGCCCGATCTCGCCGTCCTCCCGTGGGAGTACCTCTACGAGCCCAACCTCGGCCGGTTCTTCGCTCTCTCGGTGACGACGCCGCTCGTGCGGTACATGGATCTGCCCGAGCGCATCAAGCCCCTGCCGGTGAAGCCCCCCGTCCGGGTGCTGGTCGTCATCGCGGGTCCGACGGACAAGCCTCCTCTGGACGTCGAGGGCGAGTGGACCAGGCTCTCCGCCGCTCTGGCCGGTCTGGTGCGCGACGGGATGGTGGAGATCGACCGGCTGCCGGCGCCGACCTATGGCGCCCTCCTCAAGAGATTGAGACTGAAGCCGTACCACATCTTCCACTTCGTAGGGCACGGCGAGTTCAACGAAGACTGCAAGGAAGGCGTGCTGCTCTTCGAGGATGACGGGCGGCAGGGCTATCCGGTCTCCGCGTCCGCGCTCGGCACGCTTCTCCATGACCAGCCATCGCTCCGACTGGCGATTTTAAATTCGTGCGAGGGCGCGCGGACGTCGAGCTCGGATCCGTTTTCAGGAACTGCCCAGACGCTCCTGCAGCAGGGGATTCCCGCCGTCATCGCGATGCAGTCGGCGATCACGGACGAGGCGGCGCACCAGCTCGCCTACACGTTTTATGACGCCATCGCGGATGGTTATCCCGTGGACGCGGCGCTGACGGACGCCCGCAAGAGCATCTTCGGCGACGGGAGCGCGGAATGGGGCACGCCGGTGCTCTACATGCGCTCGCCGGACGGCCGGATCTTCGACGTGGACCGCTTGAGCACGGAGATCCGCCGCAGGGAGCAGAAGTCCGGCCTCGTTCGCCAGGCCGAGGAGATGCTCGCCGGGCAGAACTGGGCGGCCGCCGTCGAGAGTCTCGAGGAACTGACCGCCCAGGACCCGCACAACACGGATGCAGTGGCGAAGCTGGAGAAGGCGCGGCTTCGGCGGGACGCCGCGGTCCTGATGTCCACCGGCCGCGAGCACCGCGCCGCAGGACGTTGGCGCGAGGCCCTGGACGTTTTCGTCCGAGCCCGGGAGCTCGGGGAGAGATCCCCGGAAATAGACGCTCTCGTTTCGGAGGCCAGCAGCAGGCTGTCCGCGGGCAGCGAGGCGGCCGGGCAAGACCCCGGGCGGCAACCGGCGGGCGCTCCGGAGGAGGCCCCGCGCTCGAAGAAATGGGCGGGCGTGGTGCAGGTCGCGGACCTCTACCACCAGGCCACTTCCGCCATGGACGCGGAGGACTGGACGGCCGCCGTCGGCCGGCTGCGCGAGGTCCTGGCCCTGGATCCGGACCACGCCGAGGCGCAGGCCCGCCTGAACCGTGCAGAACGTCAGAAGGAGCTCGCCGAGCTGTACGACAGAGCCCAAAGGAGTCTCGCCGCCGGATGCTGGCGCGACGCCGTCGACGACCTGCGCCGGGTGCGGGAAAAGGATGCCGGTTTCCGGGACGTCGACGGTCTTCTGGGAAGGGCCAGACGCGAGCTCGACCGGCAGGAACGCGAGGATTCGGGGGGCAAGGGGCCCGTCCCGGCGCCCGTTCCTCCGCCCCGCAGGAAAATCGCGACATCCCTCAAATTCGGAGGTTGCGCGGCCGCCGCGACGATCACTCTCTGCACCGTGGCGGTCGTCGGCGTGATGGTGCGGCCCCGCTCCGCCGAAAGGACGGGTCCTGCCGCCGTCACCGCGGAAGCCCACCCGCCTTCTCCCGACCCGGAAAAAGCGACCGCCGCTCCGCCGGGGAAAATCGCCGCAGATCCGTCCGTGTCCGCAAAGGGAGAGCCTGCCGTGGGCCCGGCGGCCTCTGCCGACCAGAAGGGCATCGTGTCCGCGATACGGGAGGCCACCCGGGCGGAAATTCAGGCGTATCGATTCCTGAATCCCGCCCCGCTCTATGGCGTCTACACGGGCCCCGCCCTGACGATGCAGCTGGGGTTCCTTCAGGCCTTCGCCGCATCCACCGGGTCTGCGGGTTATGCCGTCGCGAAGCACGAAGCGGAGGATTACCAGGGGTTCCGGTTCAGCCCCGACGGCTCGCAGGCGCAGGTCAAGGTGACAGACAGGTGGTCCGTCGAGCTCCGCTCGGTCGTCTCGGGGGCGTGCGTCGGCGAAATCCCCAGTTACGAGATCTCGCACACCTATTCTCTTCAGCGGGCCGGTCGGGGCTGGAAAATCTATTCGATCCAGCATCACAACCAGCCGCCTCCGCCGCAGCCCTGCGGGAACGGATGACCATGCTCGAGAACGGCCGGTCCCTGAGTCTCTCTTTCTCCGCGCCGGGTCGCCGGAAGGCGGCGGGCCGGGGAGCGTCCGTCGGCCTGGGATTGCTCGCGCTTCTTCTGGCGGCCTCGCAGGCCATCGCGCAGGATCGCGTCACGTTCTTTGGTTTCGCTCCGGACGCGGAGTACAAGCAGGCCGACTCGAAGCTCTGTTCCTATCTTCAGGCATCGACGCACGCCATCGTCGAGCGCCGTCTGCCCGACAGCTATGTCGACGCGATCAGCGGCGTCGTCGACTGGAACAGGAAAGACGGCGCATACCTCGCGCGCCTGACGCCCTACGCCTACGTCGCCGCGGAGATGCTCGGCGCGGATTTCGAGATCCTCGCGACGTATCAGAGCCGCGCGACCTCGAGCCGAACGTACCACTCCTATTTCGTCGTGAACCGGGACAAGTACCGGGAGGCGATGCAGATCTCCGGCGAGGTCCGGCCGAACCTCGCCGACCTGAGGGAGTACCTGCGGAGGAGCCAGACGCCGTCGCCCGCGAAGTTCGTCTACCACGACAAGTTCAGCACCTCGAGCTACTTTCTCCCGTCGCTCTACTTTCGCGCGCAGCGGATTTTCGCGATGACGTCTGCGGCGGAGAACCTGATCGCGATCGATATCGAGAAGCTCGCCGCGAAGAGCAGCTCGGCGCTCGTGGAAGCGGTCGCGCAGGGAAACGCCGACCTCGCGGCCGTCTGGGACGGCACCAAGACGAAGTACGAGAAGACGCCTGACCTCCGGGAGAAGTTCGCCGGGCGGGTCTACTTCATTCAGCTGCCGGAGGTCCTGCCGAACGACCTGCTGGTCGCTTCGAGCTGGATGGAACCGGCGCTCAAGGACCGGGTTCGCAGCGCGATCCGAGGGATGAAGGGAAACGCCGCCGCCCAGATCAACGTCGGAGACTTTGCGTGGTGGGACGACATCGCGGACGCGAGCGACGCCCGGGAAGCTCTGGCGGGCCTGCGCCGGGAGGCGGCCGCGCCGCCCGCCCCGGTCCCCGTCCGGGTCGAGGAGTCGAAGGACCCCGTCCTCCAGAAATACGTCCAGGCGGCGCGGCAGGCAGTCCGGCTGTCGGGCACAGAGTTCGTCCTCTTCGACCCCGACTTCCACAAACACGTCGACGTCATCTGGACTCTGAAGCTCGTGCATGACGGCGCCGTCGACCTGACGAGCGACTTCCGCCATTCGGGCATTCCGGCGCAGAAGTTCTCGATCAGCTTCACGAGTCCGGAAGACCTCACGGTGCGAATCGGCGCGTTGATCCACGGCCGGATTCACCGGATCCGCTATGTCTGGCCGTATGAGGACAGGATCCCGACCGTCATCCGCGACGTGGACTTCGCGATCCCGTCGACGAGCCGGGTGAAGGCGCAGAAGATCAGCTGGATCGATCCGGGACGAAACGAGTTCACGGAAGGCGCCATCTTCGACGTGGAAGTGCGCAGCGCGGATTTCTACAAGTTCCAGTTGAAAGGCACGTCGTTCGCCAGGACCCCGAACGGCGTGACGCTCGACTTCGAGCCGATGAGCAACATCGCGTACCGCGTGATCCTCGTGCGCCCCTCGCTCGAGAGCCTGTGGCTGAAGATGCTCACCGGCGCGTTCGTGGTCCTGTTGGCGCTGGCCGCCGTGGCCGCCGTCTTCGCGCTGCGGCGGAAGCCTTCGCCGGAGCCGGCGGCGGCGCCGCTCGGCGGAGCCGTCTCGGGATGAATTACGTCGATTTCGACCTGTCGCTCCAACCCTCGGGGGGAAAGTACCGCGCGTGCGTCTGCTCGCCGGGGGGCGAGGGCGAAGCGGAATTCACTTCGCCGTTTTCCGAACAGGATCTGAGAATCTTCCGCCTGGAAGCGACCCGGGCGCGGACCGACCTGCGTCGGATGGAGTCGACGGGGATGAAGGCGGCCCGCGAATTCGGCGAAAAGCTTTTCCAGGCGGTCTTCACGGGCCTCGTGCGGGACTGCCTGACGCGAAGTCTCGACGGGGTGGTCCCCGGGGAGACCGGCCTTCGGATCCGGGTGGATCTTTCGAAGACTCCGGAGCTCGTCAACCTTCCGTGGGAGTACCTCTACGAGCCGTCGCAGAGGCGCTTTCTCGCCCTGTCCGAGGACACGCCAGTCGTGCGCTACCTCGAGCTGCCCGACCGCATCAAGCCGGTCCCGGTCAAACCGCCGGTGCGGGTGCTCGTCGTCATCGCGAGCCCCAAAGACAACGCGCCGCTCGACTCTGCTCGAGAATTCAAGAAGCTGAAAGGCGCCCTCGAAACGCTCGTCCAGAACGGCATGGTCGAGGTGGACCTCCTCGAAAAGCCGACGTTCAAGGCGCTTCTCAGGGGGTTGAAGCGAAAGGCGTACCACATCTTTCATTTCGTGGGCCACGGTCAGTTCGACGACGACTGCCACGAGGGATTGCTTCTGTTCGAGGACGAGGAGGGCAACGGCGATCCCATCTCGGCGCAGGCGCTCGGAGTCCTGCTGCGGGACGAGCCTTCGCTGCGACTCGCCGTGTTGAACGCGTGCGAGGGCGCCCGGGTCTCGAGCGGCGACCTGTTCGGCGGAACGGCGCAGACCCTGATCCAGCAGGGGATTCCCGCCGTCATCGCCATGCAGGCCGAGATCAGCGACGAAAGCGCGCAGAACTTCGCGGAGACGTTCTACAGCGCGCTCGCGACCGGCTCCGCGGTCGACGCGGCGCTGGCGGACGTGCGCAAGATCATCTACGGCGAGGGCAGCGTCGAATGGGGAACGCCGGTTCTGTACATGCGCTCGGCGGACGGGCGGGTTTTCGACGTCGACCGGATGAGCGTCGAGATCCGCCGGCGGGATCGCATCGCGGAGCTTTCGAGGGAGGCCGAGGGCGCGGTGACCGCGGCCGACTGGCCCGTGGCCGTCCAGAAGCTGAAGGACCTCGTCGCGTTGGACCCCGCGAGCCAGAAGGCGGCGGAGCGCCTGCGATTCGTGGAGCAGCAGGCGGCGAAACCGGCTCCCGGTTCCGCCCTGACGGTTCCGGTCCCGGCAGTGGACGTCGCCTCGACCGCCCGGGTCCCGCCACGTCCCGTCCCCGAAGGCGCGCCCGAGGACCTCACGGGCGCCGAGCCCCTCGCGACGGTGGAGGCCGCGTCGGCCTGGCGCGGGCCGGCCATTCTGCTGGCCATCGTCTTTCTCGCCAATCTCGTGGAGACCTCGACGGAGACCTGGCTGCAGACGAGGTACGACCTCGGGCTCGACTCTTCCCATCGGATCGCCTATGCGGTGCATTCTCTGGAAGGGCGAGTGACCTTCGAGAACCACGACCTCGCGGATCCCATTGCGATTTACGGCTACTCGATCGCGTACTTCTTCCTGTTTCCTCTTCTCGCCGCCGGGGTCGCCGTCGCTCTGGCGCGGCGGAGGGATCCCCGGGCCTTCCGGCTCTTCGCCGTCGCCGTCGCGATCGACTACCTGGTCAGCCTGCCGTTTTTTCTCTTCTTCCCCGTCCCGGAGCGCTGGGCGTTTCCGGACTCGGGCGCCATGCTGCTCTCGGACCGCTGGTCCAGCCGGTTGATCGAGGTCATACGGCCCATCAGCGGATTGGACAACTGCTTTCCGAGCTCGCACGTGTCTCTCACGGTCATCCTGATCGCATTCTGCTATCTCTATCGACTCCGATTCCGGGCCGTCGTTCTGGCCCTCGGGATCGCGGTCACCCTTTCGACGTTCGTCCTGGGGATCCACTGGATCGCCGACATCCTGGCCGGCGTGTCCGCGGGGGTGCTCAGCGTTTCGCTGGCTCGGATCGCGGACCGCAAAAGGCTCCTGGCCCGCGATCCGCGGACGCGGCTCGGCCTGCGCCTCGCGCGCATCTCCGAAACGGTGAAGGCGCGGCTGTCCGGCTCGGTCCGTCGCCGCAGCGCGTGATCACCGCCCCTCGGCGACGATCAGTCCGGCGATCCTTTCCCCGAGCGCCCCGATGGTCCGCGAGGGATTGACTCCCAGCGCCTCGGGGATGATCGCTCCGTCCGCGACGTAGAGGTTCCGGTACCCGAAGACCTCGCCCTTGTGGTCGACGACCCCGACCGTCCGGTCGTCTCCCATGTTGCAGCCTCCGAGCGGATGGGGCGTGACCAGGTCGTGGGCGAAGAACCAGGCCGGCGGCACCATCGGAATTCCGCCGGTCGCCGCGGCGAGCCGCAGATGCATCTTCACGACCTCCTCGACCGCCCGCCGGGATTGCGCGATGTCCCACACCAGGTCGAGACTGTGCCGCTCGCCGGTGCGCTTCAAACGCAGCTGGCCGTTGGCCGCGTCGACCGCCTGGGCGAACCAGGGCATCACTCCGCGGAAGGAGTCCGGGCCGCGAAGCAGATTTCGGATCGAATCGATGAGGAGCCGGGCGCGCAGGCCGTTCGTGGGCTCGTCCGCGCACCGTCTCCCGTAGTCCGCCAGAAGGTCCGGGAAACCGCCATCCTCGATCCAGAAGGATTCTCCTCCCTGGCTCCGGTCCAGAAAATCGATGGCGCTCGAGATCGTGGGTCCCCGCGTGGGAGACAGGGACCGGCCGATATGCAACGCGGGGGTCAGGAAGTCTCCGTTGCTGCTCCAGTCGTGGCCGAGACGCGGCGAGATCGCCGGAAGGCTTCCGGTCACCTCGCGGCACCGGAGCAGCAGCTCGGTCGACCCGAGCGACCCGGCGGAGACGATGACGATCCGCGCCCTCTCCCGGCCGGGGACCCGGGCCCCGCCTTTCAGCTCGTCGTAGAAGACGTCGTAGCCGCCCTCGACCGGGAGGATGTTCGTGACGAGGTGAAGGGGGCGCACCTCCGCGCCTTTCTGCTCGGCTCGGGGGATGTAGTTCCGGTCGAGGGTGTTGCGGGCGTCGACCTCACAGCCGATGTCGCAGTTGCCGAGGTGCACGCACGTGCCCTGCTCGACCCCCTGCGCGTTGACGAATCTCTTCGACTTCTGCGGGTCGTGCGGGTCATCCAGCTCGTAGTTCCAGTCGGAATCGAAGGAAACGGCCAGGTCGAGGGGCCGGAAGCGGTCGCCGTGCCCGGTCGCGTCGGCCGCCTCCTTCATCAGCTTCGTGCGGGAAGTCCACTGGGAGGCCGGGACCTTCTGGACGTTCATGAAAGACGCCACCCGGTCGTAGTGCGGCTTCAGCTCCGCGTACGTGACCTCGGCGGGCCACCCCGCGGCGAAGACGCCGGGCGGCGCTTCGCACGAGATGTTCGCGTAGATGAGGGAGCCTCCGCCGACGGCCGCCCCCTGAGCGACGGTCATGTGGGGGAAGCACCGCAGGTCGAGCCATCCGTTCTCGCGCTCCGGGTGCGCGTCGTTCCACGTCCAGGGGTCGTTCGGCGCCCGGGGATAGTTCGTCTTGTCCCACCGGCGCCCGCGCTCGAGAATCAGGACCCTGTACCCGGCCTCCGCGAGGCGGCACGCCGTGACGGCGCCTCCGAAGCCGCTTCCGATGACGATCGCGTCGAAGCTCATGGAGGGAACGGGACGCTCACGCGCCGGGGCCCGGACGCCTCGTCTCTTCGGGAGGGCCCGGCTTCAGATAGGAGTCCGCGAGCTCGCCTAAGAAGAAGCGGGTGAAATCCGCGATCGCGGCCGTCTTCTCGACGATGTCCCGGGCGTTCGTCGCTCGAATCGTCGACGCGAGCTTCACGAGGTCGCCCGGACCCAGAGTCAGGATGCCGGCGCCGACCACCGCGCCGCTCTTGTCGCGCCCCTCATGGAGCCGCGTGAAGAGAGTCGTCGTGTCGGTCCAGAGGTCGAACCCGGAGTCGCGGCGGACCTCTTTCTTCCCCGCCAGGTAGTAACTCTTTCCCTCTCTTTCGAAGCCGAGCTCGTAGATCATCAACTTCAATTTCGGCTGGTCCGTCGGCGAGAACAGGTTGAACACGCCGTTGCGTCCCGGGATCGGGGCCCCGAACGGCGGAAACTCGACCTGGCCCGTCAGCCGCCCGGCGTGAGCGGGCTCGCTCGTGAAACGCCGCACGTCGTCGATCGCCACGTCCGCGTGCAGCGAAAGCATCGTGCCCCCTGCTTTGCCCCGCCGGGCTCCTTCGGCCGGGTCCGACTCGCCGATCGCGAACCCCCCCGACATCGTTTCCTTGAAAGTGATTCCGACCCTGCCCTCGTTCATGGTGGTCCTCCGATTAAATGGGAGCGCCCTTCCCCGGTCCTCCGGGTGTCGCCGTCGTCCCTCGCGATTGAGGAGGCGATCTCGGGCTCGGGCTTTTCGATAACGGAATCCCGGGGGGCGGCAGCCACTGCTCGCCGAGGCCGAGACGCACGACCGACTCGAGCCCCTCCGGAGCCGACGCCGGCGGCTCAGGGAAGCTCAGGAACCAGCTCTCACAGTGGTCGTCGAGGATCCCGTTGGCCTCGGGCACGAAGGCGGTGAAGAGGGGATCCGGTTCGATCCGCAGCTCTTTCAGTGCGGCGAGGCGCGGATGGGTGCCGAGGGTCAGCCGCGCCGAGCCCTTCCGGAAGACCGAGACGCCGACCTTTCCCCGGAAATGCACGAAAGACTTCATGAGCATGCCGCGAAACTCGGCGTAGTTGGCCGCCGCCGCCGAAAAAGGAAGCCTTGCCGAAGCCGGCCGGTCGATCTCGATCCGCATGCAGAGCTGCCCGTCGAGGTCGTACTGGCTGCTCACCGTTCGATCGCCGATGACGTAGTCGAGGTTGGCCTGATGCTTCGGCATCCCCCAGATCCCCCGGCCGCCCTTGACCGAGATCTCGGTGCTGACGGGCAGGTCGAAGACGAACTGCCCCGTCCCCCACGGATTCCACAGGAGGGCGGGAAGAAGCGGGGGAGCGGGCCGGCTCCCGCGGGTGCAGGCGATCGCGATGGAAAACTCGATGTACTTGCCGATGTCCGTGACCCGGTAGTCGATGACGCTGACGACGAGCAGACCCTTTTTCCACAGCCGCAGGGGATGGATCTCGTTTCCGGGCAGCAGGGCCTTCGCCCGCTCCGCGTCGATCGGAAACACGGCGAAGAGCGCCGGCGAGCGGGCGCAGTTGACGGGCAGCGCGAACGGGATTCCGTCCACGAGGGCGAACCGACCCTCCTGCCGTTCGAGCCGTCCGGGAATCGCCATCTCCTGCCGCTCTCCTCCTGCCCTTCCTCAGGCCGCTTCGTTCAACGCCGCGAGAATGATGGGAAACGTGTCGCGCGCGGCGTTCTGCCCCAGGAACACGTCGAGATGGCCGTACGCCGGCAGGATGTGGAGCGCGCAACGATCCGGAGAGTGCCGGGACAGGTAGGCAAACGTGTCCACCTGGCTCTTCGGCAGGAAACACAGGTTCCGGTCCCCCGCGAGCAGGGTGATGCGGGCTTCCGTCCGGGGCGGCCCCGCGGCAAAATCCTCCGGCAGATTGCGGTGGCCGTCCACCGCGACCAGATTTCCCTTCGCGACGCACCGCGCCATCTGCTCGAAGAAGGTCAGGGGAACGCTCGCGAACTCCTGTTTGAGCCATTCGTGGGTCGCGTCGTTCAGGTTCTCGTGGCGCCAGAGAGCCGGGAACCCGCTGCCGTACGTGAAGCTCACCTGCTTGCAGACGGCGTTGTCGCACTCGTGGTGGGTCAGCGCCACGAGGAGGGAAACCAGCTTCGCCGGCAGCGTCGGCGCGTCGATGCCCCACCGGGGGTTGAGCTCTTTCGTCAGGAGGCGGAGGAGAGGCAGCGTGAATCGCAGCTTGAATTCGGAAAACGAAGGCACCACGGGATGCAGGGAGACGGCGTTGCTGACGATCGCGGTCACCTGGGGAACGAGCCCCGCGACGGCGGACATCATGAAGCTGGTCGAGCCCTGGCAATGGACCAGGGCCTTGATCCGCTTCGCGCCGGTCAGGGAGACGACCGTCTTGACCGCCTCCGGGTGGTCGAACAGCGCGGCCTGGTCGAGGGTCCACGGGTTCGGAGGCAGATCGATGCTCGCCCGCCAGTTCTCGAGCCAGACGTCGTACCCGTCGTCGATCAGGAAGTCGACGAGCGTCGTCTCGACCGGCGGACGGAAGATGTTCGCCCGGACGCCGGCGCCGTGGACGAGGAGGACCGGACCGCGCGGCGCCGGTCCCGTTCGCTCGACATGGATGAGGTTGCAGCCGAACCCGTCCCCGGCGGCAAAGGGGACGATCCGCTCGCTCCGGCGCGGCGCCGCCGGCTTCGCCGCGGGATCGCCGGGCGTCGAGCCCGCTTGAGGAGAAGTCGCCATGGCTCGGGGATTCTCTCGCCGCTCTCAGCTTCCCGCGATGGCAGCGGAGGCGAGGTCGGCGATCGCCATCACGGTCCAGTGGGGATTGACCCCGAGGCTGGTCGGAAAGACGCTCGCGTCGGCCACGAAGACGCCGCGCGTTCCGTGGACGCGGAAGTCGGGCGCGACGACGGCGGCGTCGCCTGCGGGGCCCGGCCGCGCCGCCAGACAGTTGCCTCCCTGCGGATGGCCCGTGCCGATCTGGATCTGGTCGAAGCTCGACAGCCGGGCGATGCGGTCCTTGTAGTTGGCCGCGGTGAGCTCCCAACCATCGAGGGCGCCGATCAGGACCCGCCGCGGCGGCGGATCGGAGTGGAAGAAGAGGTCGCAGGTCGTCAGAAGTCCCGAGCGAAGCCGCTCGAAGTCCGAGGGCCCGAGCTCGACGTGGATGTCCTCGCCGTCGCCGATCCAATGGGCGTCCACCCAGGACTTCGACGTCGCCCCCACGAGCGGGGCGGCGCACGCATAGTGCCGATAGCGGTCGACGTTGCGCTGCAGGTCGTCCATCCACCCGGGGAGCGCCAGCGTCTGGGTGGCGGGAGGGTTGAACCACGTCTCGATCACGAATCCGTCGTCGGTCTCCGGCCGGTAGTAGTGCGCGATCTGAAGCCCGTCGAACGCGCGGATCTCGCCGTCGTAGTCGGCGTGGACCGGGCTTCCGAAGTTGAACGAAAAACGCTTTCCCAGGGGAAGGCCCAGCGCGTTGATGAAAGCCGTGCGCTCGAGGATGGCGCTGCTGCCGATCGCACCCGCGGAAACCACGACCTTACGGGCCCGCAGAGTCTCTTCCGGAAACCGTCTGGTGCGCGAACGAAGGACGACGCCTTCGGCCTCGAACGAGCCGTCTCTCATGGTCCCGCAGAGGCGGACGGCCTGACGGCCGGTGAAGATCGTGAGCCGTCCTCGTCCCTCCTTCGCGCTCTTCGCCGCCGCCGGAAGCATCGTCTGGAGCACGGAGTTTTTTCGCAGATAGGCGCAGACCATGTTGCAATAACCGCATCCGAGGCACGCGGGGTCGTGCGAGAGGTTGACGTCGCACGGGTGGAGATTCCCTCCGACTCCGAGCTTGACGGCGCCGCTTCGCAGGAACTGCCCGGTCGGATTCAGAAATCCGGACAGGACGGCCTGATCGACTCCGCCGATTCCGACGTCCCGGGCGATGCGGTCATAGGCCCGGTCCAGCTCCGCGCCCGTCCAGGGCACGCCGAATTCGTCGCGCCACCGCGCCCGGACCCGATCCGGCATGCGAAAGCAGACCGCGTTATTGACGACGCTGCTTCCGCCGAGGCATTGCCCCTGGAATACGAACATCGCGTGGCCGAGCGTCAGCTGAAGGCCTCCATGCTTGTAGTAGCGGGCCAGCGTCTCGATCTCATCCCACGGGAGCGGGCGGCGCTCGCCGTGGGGCCCGACCGACGAGCCCCCCTCCGGAACGTAGTCGCCCGCCTCGAGAAGCGCCACGTCCATTCCGTGGTCTTCGACGAGCCGCCGTGTCACGACCGCGCCGCCGGATCCCGACCCGATGACCACCGCGTCGAAGACATGATCGGGAAGAGGAGCGTCCGCCAGGACGAGGATCTCCCGGGACAGCAGCGGTTCCGCCGGGACCGTCGCGAGCGGCCCGCGAGGCCGGTCCGGGAAGATTTCGTAGCCGAGGGCGACGCCGGCCGGCGGCCGGTTCGAAGAATCGAGCGTCCCGTAGATGAGGATGAACGCGAGGCGTTGCGCGAATCGCGCGAGATCCCGCGCCACCTGCGGGAGCAGCCCGAAGGCGCCGCTGCCGTTCTCGAGCTCGGTCAGCCTTCCCCGCACCGCCATCCGATCCGACCGGTCGATGAAATTCAGCGTGGCGTCCAGAACGGCGAGCGTCAAACGGATCTGGTCGACGCGGTCGGACCCGGAGGCGGCCAGCTCCTCGACGAAACGGACCCCGCGGGCGGCGATCTGCTCGGAGGAGAGACTCAGTTGGGGGGACCGGAAAGCATCGACCAGGGCGCGGATCAAATCTCGTTCGTTCGGTGAAAGGGACGTCATCTCTCCTCGATTCTCTCCGCGGGCGAGGGCAGCTTGCGGGTACAAAACGACCCTGAGGCTCTCGTCCTGACTATTACCATCGGGCGGGCCCCCTCTTTTGGTTCCCGATTTCGAGCGATCCTTTAGATCCGGCATTTTCCTTGAACCCGAATCCCCTCCGATTCGGATCGTATGGATGGACAGGGCGACAGGGCGACAGGGCGCACGGAACGAATCGCGCCCCGAAGGGTTCACGCACGGAACGGTTCCAACAGGCCTGGATCTCCAGGCGACGGGGCCCGGCCGGTCCGTGGATTCGTGTCCGTGGCGGGGGGCTGGAGGAGAAGCGGGGGCTGGAGGGAAGAATGTTCATCTCGGTGATCAACCACACGAAGGACATCCCCGACGAGGAGATCCACCACGCGCTGAGGGCGATCAACCGGCAGATCGAGTTCGACTTCAAGCCGTACTGGAGCCTGGGCGCCACTCTGCGCCTGGAGGGCAAGAGCGGGAGCCGGCCGAACCGCGAGACTCTGTCGGACATGCGCGGCGACGCCGTGCTCTACCTCTGGGACGACGTGGACGTCGATGACGCCCTCGGATACCACGAACGAAATCACCGGGGGATTCCCTTCAGCTTCGTCTTCACCAAGCTGGCCAAAGAGCTCAAGGAGAGTTGGACGGTCACGCTGTCGCATGAGGCCATCGAGCTGATCGGGGACCCGGAGGTCAACCTGCTGGTCCAGGGTCCGCACCCGAGGACGGGCCACGAGGTGTTCCACTGGTACGAGCTCTGCGACGCGGTCCAGGCGGAGTCCTACAGGATCGACGAGGTGGACGTCTCGAACTTCGTGCTTCCCCTCTACTTCACGTCCACCGAGGAGCGCGCCGGCCGAAACGACTTCCTGGGCCGGCCGGGTGCCCACGGGAAGACGCTCGAATCCTTCAAGGTCAAAGAGGGAGGCTACATCGGCTTCTTCGACCCCGAAAAGAAAGACAACGACACCTTCGCGATGGCCGGCGACAAAGAGGCGGAAAGGCGCAAGGAGGCGAAAGAGCGACTGCAGAAGGCGCGCCGGGCGGGCCGGCACGTCCGAAACCGGGGCGTGGCCGACGCCCCGACCATGCGTCTCGAGCGGCGGATGTAGCCCGGGTCTCTGCCGGAGCTCGCAACCGCGCTTCTCGCGAATTCAGAACGGATCGAACGGGCCCTTTCCGGGCCCGCGGAGGTGTGAGGATGGGACAGCGGAATCCGTCTCCGGGGCAGGGCAGTGTCCTGCCCCCGCGCGCGGTCCTGCGGTCGAGCATCGAGGGAGCGCTCGAGGAGCTTCGCGGACCGCAGCATCGCGCCGCCGTCCTCTCGGCCTCTCAGGCCACGGGAGGCCGGAGCCTGGTTCTCTCGGCGGTCCAGGAGGGCCGGCCGGTCCCGAAGGACGAGCACCCGGCTCTCGCCGCGGACGTCCTGGACCGCGCGCGCAAGGAGCTCGAGAGGCTTCCGCCCGATCCGATCGCCGTCGCCGGGTTCGTCAACACCGACGACATCGCCCTCTCGCTCGTCCTGACTCAGATCGCCGAGAAGCACGCGGCGGCTCCACCGCCCCGCCCGGGCGTCCTGAAGGACATCACGGGCGTCAAGCGGTACGAGCTCCTCGACCCGGGCTGGTGGGGATCGCTCGCCAATCGGCTCGTGCACAAGCGCGTGGGGTTCATTGCCCATACGTTTCCGCTGGATTTCCGGGTCGAGGTCGCCGAGGAGAGGCTTTCCCTGGCGCTCGTCGGGGACTGGGGCACCGGACTACCGAGCTCGCACGCCATCGCCGGCCATATGACGGCGCTGAACCCGGCGTTCACGATCCACCTCGGCGACGTGTATTACTCCGGCACGACCGGCGAGGTGAAGAGCCGCTTCCTTCCTGACTGGCCCGCCGGCGCGCTCGGGACGTTCGCAATCAACTCGAACCACGAGATGTATGCCGGTGGCGAGGGCTATTTCGGCATCACGTTGAAGCAGGACCCGTTCCGTCTCCAGAAGGCGAGCTACTTCTGCCTCTCGACGCCCGGGTGGCAGGTCATCGGTCTCGATTCGGCTTACGAAGCGTCGGACCTTCTCTACCAGAAGGGGCGGTTGTCCGACTCGCAGATCGGCTGGTTGAAGGCGCAGCTCGCCGAGGGCGCACGCCGCGGGCAACGGTCGATCGTACTCACCCACCACAACCCTCTCCCTGCCGGTGAGGGAGGCCTCGACGACGGTCTCCTGAATCAGATGCTCGAGGCTGCAAACCCGAACCCGTTCGATTTCTGGTACTGGGCGCACGAGCACGTCACCGCGCGGTTTGCGCCCTACGGCGCCCCGGGACGCCAGTTCCTCGGCCGGTGCGTCGGGCACGGCGGAGTTCCCTACGCGCCGGAGACCGCTGGTTCGAAAAAAGGCGGGGGAGTGGTCGAATGGACCGAGACCGAGCTCGCCGGCGATCCCGACGAGCCCCGGCGGGCGAAGAACGGATTTGTGTCGCTGGTGCTCGACTCGGGCACGCGAAAGGCCGAAGAGACGTTCATCGACGAGTTCGGCGTGCAGAAGAAGAGCGGCTCGTTTTAGGAGATGTCGGCCGCGGAAAGTATGAGGACCCGATGAAGAAGGCGAAGACGATGAAAAAAACGCCGTTGCGCATCTGTGTCGATCGCGTCATCCCCCTGAAGTGGAAGGCGGATGCGGCCGCCCTGGCGGTCAAGGAGAACCCGGCCAACGGGCCACGGGGCCTGCGCATGATGCTCGGGGCTTCCGCCCACCCCGTGAAGATGGCGCTCTACACGGGAAAGCGCTGGAAGCCGGGCCGCACGCTCGGAATCCGATTCCTGGACGGGAGCAAGACGCAGCGCTCTCTCACGGAGCATTTCGCGACGATGTGGCTTCAGTACGCCAACATCGGGATGAAGTTCGGGTCGGACCCGAAAGCGGAGGTCCGGGTGTCTTTCCAGGCCGATCCGGGCTCGTGGTCCGCGGTCGGAACGGACTGCCTGCTGCGCGACGCCTTTCCGCTGGCGGAGCCCACGGTGAATTTCGGCTGGCTCCGGGACGACACCGAGGAGGAAGAGTACCGGCGCGTGGTTCTCCATGAGTTCGGTCACGCGCTCGCCGCGATTCACGAGCATCAGAACCCGCGCGGAGGCATCCGCTGGAACGAGAAAGCCGTGTACGACTACTTCAGCGGGCCGCCGAACAACTGGAGCAAGGAGGACATCGACTTCAACATCCTTCAGAAGTACAAGCTCGATCAGTTGAACGCGACCGCCTTCGACCCGAAGTCGATCATGCTCTATTCGTTTCCCCCGGAGCTGATCCAGGGCGGAAAGGGAACGCGGAACAACAACGATCTCTCCACGGGCGACCGGAAATTCATCGCCAGGATGTACGCGAAGGCCTAACCCCGGCGGTCCGTCGCGATCCTCTCTTCGCGCCTTTCCCCATCGGGCGCACGCGGCGCCGGCGCGTGCGCTATCTTGGAGTCTGACCGAGAGGAGCGCCAGCTGGAGGATTCCGGGGGAGGTCCTGTTTCCGTCGATCGAGATTCCCTCGCCTCCTGGGAGGCGGGGGGAAGCGAGCACTACGTCGCCCTGAGGGGCGGGCTCGAGGACCGATGGGTGGAGGCGTTCGTGCTCGTCCGGCGCCGCTCCGCCCGATTTTCCCGGTTCCACCTGAACCGTGCGCGCAACCGAGTTTCCTTCCTCTGCCGGAGCGCGGACGATCCAGCCGCCGCGCGAGCGGTCCTGAGCGACCTCGAGCTCCTCGTGACCCTCGCCAACCAGCGGGCGATTCTCTCCGAGACTTCGGACCTGGATGAAACAGCCCCCGGCCTCGGCCCGGGAGAGGCGGCTGCGGGCGTCACTCCTCAGAAGATGGCCCCGGAGAAGACGGCTCCCGGCGAGAGCGCGGAGAAGCCGGCCTCCGGCGCGGCCGTGGAACCGCTCCCTCCCCCGGATCCCGTTCCCGGCCCGGAGGGTTCGTCCGCCTCACTGCCCGCGCTCGCCGGCCGCGTGGCCGGCGTCGTGCAGTATTCGCTCGAGGCCCTCGCGCCGTCCTCCGCGGGGTCCGAGACCGCCCCTCTGGCGCAGATTCTCGGCACCGCTTTTCTGGTCATCGAGGATGGCGGCAGCGAAGACGAGGCGATCGCGGCGCTCCTGCCGCTCGAAGACGGCGAACCGGTGGCCGAGTCGACCTACCATGACATCGGAGAGCGGTTCGGCGATCGGGTGGCGCTCCTGGCGCGCGGCTGTCAGGATGCGCAGTCGGCGCTCCGGCCCGGCGGAGACCCCAGGCTGTACTCGCTGTACTTCCGCCACAGCTCGCCGGCGATCCGGCGCCTCGTCTGCGCTTCCAAGCTTCGAAGCGCGCGCGCTCTGCTGTGTGCCTACCGGAAGCTCGATTTCGGAGCTCGCCTGCACTTTCGAGATGAGAACAACGGCACGCTGCAGTACTACCGCGCCTTGATCGAGGCGGTCCTCGAAGCCGGACAGATGAGCCATCTCGTCAACGAGCTCGACGGGGTGGTGCTGGAGATGGAGCTCGCCGCGGGTCCCGCCGCCGCGGAACGCCAGGTGAAGCGTCCGATCGACCGGCTGACCGACGAGGTCGCGGACAAAGTGGACCTCCGGCTCGACGACTGAATCGATCGCCACGGGGAGTCGGCCGAAGCCGACTCGTTCCGTCTCACTTTTTTCGGCGGCACCGGCTGGAAAACGAGTGCTTGCGCGATCCACCCTTTGCTATTCTTCGGGCATGTTGGGTCGCCCCAGAGTCGAGATCGCCGTGGACCGCCGGCGGCAGGAGCAGACTCGAATTCTGCTCGGCCCGCCCGAGGCGTGCGTGCTGGTCCGAACCTGTGCCACGTCGGAAGAGGTGTTCGAATACCTGTGGCTGGTCCTCCGGGTTCCGCCGGAGCTCGCGGCGGTCAAGGTCGCCGACCTCAAACGCGAGGGCGGCTCGATCGCCTTCGAATACGACCGGGTCCCCGAACGCGAGAGTCCCGCCGCGCGGCAGCGGCTGCAGGACGCGTAGGCTTTCGCCGGCGAAAGGCGAGGGCGGTTTCGCGGAGCGGGCTTCCGGTAACGCTTTCGTTTCCCGTTTCCCGTTTCCCGTTTCCCG
>JBDUBP010000005.1:0-5633 GCA_040004075.1 Acidobacteriota bacterium
CGCGCGAAGCCGATCGTGAGCGCTCCGGGGTCGAGAACGCTGCCGGCGCGCTCGATCTCTTCCGCCGATGCGCCCTGAGCCGCCGCGTGAGAGCGCAGCCGCGCGCGGCAGACGTCGACCAGGCGCGCGCGGAGGGTCTCGTGCACGGACCAGAAACGCGCCGCGGACATCGGATCCGGTTCTTCGAGCAAAGGCAGCGCCGCGATTTCCGGGTCCGTCCACGTCGGTCGGTGCACGCCGTTGGTGATCGCGCGGATCTTGACGTCTTCGTCGGCGAGCTCCGGCAGGAGGCCGAGCCAGAGCCGCCGTGAGACCCGGGCGTGCAGCTGGGAAACGGCGTTGGCGTGGCCGCACAACCGCAGCGCGAGCACTGCCATCGAGAACGCCTCGTGCGGGTCGCCCGACTCCTGCCCGAGCTTCATGAACTCGTCCAGCGCGAGTCCCTCGGGAACGTAGCCCGCGATGTACCTCGCCACCAGCTCCGGCGCGAAGCGGTCGATGCCCGCGGGGACCGGCGTGTGCGTCGTGAACACGGTCCCCGCCGCGGCGCGCTCCTTCGCCTCCGCGAACGTGAGCCCCTCTTCGGCGATCAGCTGTCGCATCTTCTCGAGACCGACGAACGCGGCGTGCCCTTCGTTGATGTGCCGGATCGTCGGACGCCAGCCCAGGAGATCGAGAGCGCGGAGGCCGCCGATCCCCAGCACGATCTCCTGGCGGATCCGCGTCTCGTGGTCTCCGCCGTAGAGCTGCGCCGTGATCGTCCGGTCCACCGGATGGTTCTCCTCGAGGTCGGTATCGAGAAGCAGGAGGGGAACGCGGCCGACCTGGACCAGGCGGATCAGCACGCGCACGTCGCGCTCCCCAACCGCGACTGTGACGATGGGCGGAGCGCCGTCGGCAGTCTGCGGGAGCGAGATCGGAAGCTCCGCGATGTCGATGGCGGGGTTCGACTCTTTCTGCCCCCCGGGACGGGACAGCGACTGGCGGAAGTACCCGTGGCGGTAGAAGAGCCCGACGCCCACGAGCGGCAGGCGCAGGTCGCTCGCCGATTTCAAGTGGTCGCCCGCCAGGACCCCGAGGCCGCCCGCGTAAACCGGCAGGAGCTCGGTCAATCCGAACTCCGCCGAGAAGTAGGCGATCCGATCGCCCTTGGTCTTCATCGCCCGCATCGCGGGATGGGCCGGCTCGGCCGCGTCCTCGATCCCGAGCTCGGATCTCACCGCGGAAAGCGACGCCAGAAAAAGGGAGTCGCGAGAGGCCGCCTCGAGCCGCTCAGTGGAGACCGCCTGAAGAAGGGCTACGGGGTTGCCGTTCGTCGTCTCCCAGAGGCCGGGGTCCAGGGCGGAAAAGAGCGCCCGGAGGGAGGGCCGCCACGTCCAGCGGAGATCCCGGGACAGGTGGTCGAGAGGCTGCAGGTTTTCCGGGAGCCGCGGGTGCGGCAACGGCATGGATCGCATCGAGTAAGTCCAATCACTTGAGATTTTTACTGGCGGCGCCCGGGAGTCTCGGATCCCAGCCGATCCCGTCATGCCCAAGTCGTGCCAGCCAACCTCAGTTGTGGTTAAGGGGCGTCTAGGAACTCCGGACGGGTTCGCCTCGAACTCACGGCACTATTCTAACCGGGCCGGGTCTAACCGGGCCGGGTCTAACGGACCGGGTCTAGCCGGGCTGGGGTCTAACCGGGCCGGGGGGCCGGGGCGACCGGAACGGGCAACCGGCGGGAGGTCGGCATTGAAACGGGCGAAGGAACCGGCGTCGCTCGGCTTCGAGTCCCACTCCGGGTGGGCGGCGGTCGTCGCGCTCGGCGGGTCGAGGCGGGAGCCCGCCGTGGTCCTTCGCGAGCGGGTCGTGCTCGTGGCCGCCGAGCCGGGCGACGGCCGAGCGAAGCAGCCCTTCCATGCCGCGGAGGCGATGCCGTTCCCCCGCGCGCAGGCGTTCCTCCAGGCCGCCGCCGAGGACGTCGCCCGGCGCGCCCGGGTGGAGATGGACCGCCTCCTCGCCGCCCTCTCCGCCCGGGGATTTCAACCGGCGTCCTGCGCGGTCCTCGCGGCCTCGAACCGGGCGCTTCCGGAACTCGAAGCGATCCTGGCGTCTCACGCGCTCATCCACGCCGCCGAGGGAGACTTCTTCCGCGACGCGATCGCGGAAGCGGCGAAGGCGTCCGGGCTCGCCGTCACCCGGATCCGCCGCAAGGAGCTCGCGGACCACGCGTCGAAGGCTCTCGGCCTGCCGGCCCCGGAGCTCGAGCGCCGCGTCGCTCTCTTCAAAAAGTCGGTGGGCGCGCCCTGGGGCTCCGACCAGAAACTCGCCGCGCTCGCCGCGTGGTCGGTTCTTTGAGTTGTCAGGCAGGCGCGCCGGGAGGGATGGCTGCCGGGCCTGGCGGGTCTAGAATTCCGCGCATGAAGAGACCCGCGCTTTTTCTGGCTTGCCTGGCAAGTACCGCCCTGCTCGCAGCGGGAGGTCCCCTCATCACGGATGCTCAGAGGCAGGCCGCGCAGCAGATCACCCCCGAGGTCCTGAGCGCCCACATCCGGTTTCTTTCCTCCGACCTTCTCGAAGGCCGCGGCCCGGCGACGCGCGGAGACGCGCTCGCGGAGTCCTACATTCAGTCCCAGATGGAAGCCCTGGGTCTGAAGCCCGGCGCCCCCGGCGGCGGGTGGATTCAAAAGGTGCCCCTGATCGGCATCAAGCCCAGCTTCGCCGGACCAGCGGAGTTCCGCTCGGACCGCGGAACGGAGAAGGGAGCGCCTGGCGAAAATTTCGTCGCCGCTTCCGGAGTCCAGGAGGCGCAGGCGAAGCTCGAGGACGCCGAGATCGTCTTCGTGGGTTACGGGATCGTCGCTCCCGAGTATCAGTGGGATGACTATAAGGACGCGGACTTGAAGGGCAAGGTCCTGCTGGTCATGAACAACGATCCGGAGAACGACCCGAATCTCTTCGGCGGCAAGACGCGACTCTGGTACGGACGATGGGACTACAAGTACTTGATGGCGGGCAAGAAGGGAGCGGCCGGGGCGATCATCATCCACACGACTCATTCGGCCGGGTACGGATGGCAGGTCATTCAGACGTCCTGGGCCGGTGAGATCTTCCAGTTGCCCGATGACGGAACGCCGCGCGTCCGGGTGAAGGCATGGGCGACCGAGGAGCTTTCGAAAAAAATCGCCGCTCTCGGAGGAAAAGACCTCGACCAGCTGCGGGCGTCGGCCGAGTCGCGCGCCTTCCGTCCCGTTCCGCTCGGCGTGAAGATGTCCCTCGCGATCACCAATGCCGTCTCCCGCAAGGAATCCGGCAACGTCGTCGGCGTGATTCACGGGCGAGACGCCGCGAAGTCTCAAGAGGCCGTGGTCTACACCGCGCACCACGACCACCTGGGCGTGAAAGCGGGAGTGAAGCCCGGCGACGACGCGATCTACAACGGCGCGCTCGACAATGCGTCCGGCGTCGCGGCGACACTGGCGATTGCGCGGGCGTTTGCGCATTTGAAAACGCCGCCGCCGCGCTCCATCTATTTCGCCTTCGTCGCGGCCGAGGAGCAGAATTTGCTGGGCTCGGAATACCTGGCCCGGCATTCCCCGATCCCAGCGGGACGAATCGCCGCGGATATCAACACGGACGGGATCGGCTGGTTCGGCCGCACCCGCGACATCGCGATGATCGGTCTGGGAAAATCGTCTCTGGACGCCGACGTCGTCGCTCTGGCCCGGATGCAGGGACGGACCGTAGAGCCCGACCAGTTTCCGGACCGGGGCTCGTTCTATCGGTCAGATCAGTTCAACTTCGCTCGCGTCGGCGTCCCCGCCGCGTATCTGAAGAGAGGCAGCAATGTGATCGGAAAACCGGATGGCTTCGGCCGCCAGCAGATCGAGGCCTACGAGAAGAACGACTACCACCAGCCCTCAGACGATTTTCGCGAGAACTGGGATTTCGCGGGCGCGGTCGAGGATGTGAGGCTCGCGTTCTACCTGGGCTGCCGGGTCGCGGGAGCCGAGGGGATGCCGCAGTGGAAGAAGGGCGACGAGTTCGAAGCCGCGCGACAGAAAGCGCTGGCCGAGGCGGCGGCTCGGTAGCTCACCGGCTGGAGTGAGGTCAGACGCTCGGGACGATCACGACCGGCGGCGCTGAGGGTCCGCCCGCGTTCTGCTGGTAGATGCGTCGAGCGTCGCCCGCCGCCGGGTCGTTGCTGGGCGCGAGCGCGAGGCTGGAGAGAAACGCCGTTTCGATCGGCATCCGCGCCGCCGGAGGCGTCAGCTCGACGGCTCGCGCTGCGTAGCGGAGGATCTGCGTGGTCTCCAGACCCGAGGGGTCATCGAAGAACCAGCCGCAGCTCGTGTACATGAGCATGGCGTGGCGCTGCATCTCGAGCAGGCGCCGCGCGGTGTCCCGCTGCTCGGGATTCAGAGGGCCGGAGGCGTGGCGTCGGAGGAGATCGTCGAAGGCCTCCGGCGAGGGATCGAGAATTGCTTCAATGGACGCGTCGCGCGCCGCCCACGGGTCTGCGAAGATCCCGCGGCTCTCTGTCTCGAAGACCTCCGCCAGAGAATCCCGCAGGCCGTCGAGGGCCAGCCGCAGAGGGCCGCGCCAGACCTGCACCCAGTCCGGCTTCAAGCCCGTGCGGCACGTGCAGTCGTCCCGCCATCTGCCGAGGCCGTGCGCGCAGCTCCACGCGGTGTTCTCGACGATCTCGGCTTCCCAGTCGGGCGGGTGGAACGCGAGGAACTCGCCGTAGTTCGTCAGCCGCGCGAAACCGCTCGCCTCCAGGAGCGCGAACGCCTCCGCCAGCGCCACTTCGCCTCCGCGGTGGTGATGACCGTACGTCTCGCCGTCCGTCGCCACGTGAAGAAGCTGCGGGCCGGGGGCATCCGCGGCCAGTCCCGCGAGGCGCTGGGCAAGGGCTTCTCCGCCCGAGGAGAGCGCGCCGAACGCGATGGCGTGCGACGCCGAGCCGTCGTAGAAGAACACGGCGATCGAGCCGCCGGATGGCAGCCGGACGCGGTAGGGACGCCGCGGATCGACCCGGGCGCCCGAGACGTCCACCCATCCGGCGCCCGCGGCGCCGTCTTGTACCCGACGCACGCGCGCGGCCTGCTCCGGAGCGAGGATCGTGAAGCGGATTCCGAACGCCGCGACGACCTCGAGCGTCTCGAGATCCACCGCGGTTTCCGGCAGCCACATGCCTTCGGGGGATCGTCCGAAGCGGTGCTCGAAGTCGCGGATCCCCCACCACACCTGGGTGCGCTTGTCGCGCGCGTTGGCGAGCGGGAGGATGACGTGGTTGTACGCCTGCGCGATCGCGGAGCCGTGGCCCGAGAAGCGCTCGCGGCTCTCCTTGTCCGCGCGGCGAATCGAGGCGGAGACGTCGGGGGCGTGGAGGTCGAGCCACGCGAGGAGCGTCGGCCCGAAGTTGAAGCTCATCCGCGAGTAGTTGGGAGGCAGCTCGACGGGAGACCCGTCGCGCAGGACCACGACCGGGCGCGCGTTGGGGCGATAGCACTCCGCGGTGATCCGCTCGTTCCAGTTGGGAAAGGGCGCCGCGGTGGCCTCGATCCCCACTTCGCCCGTCCAGGGGTTTTCGCGAGGCGGCTGGTAGAAGTGCCCGTGGACGCAGAGGAAACGCGTCACACCTTCTCCGG
>JBDUBP010000159.1:0-18930 GCA_040004075.1 Acidobacteriota bacterium
GTTCCGGCCGGCCCCGGCCTGCCCTCGGCCGCGTTCACGCTGTCCGGCGCGACTCTCAACTCCGTGACCGGCCGCTACGAGGCCGAGATCGGCGTTCCCGTCACGTTCACCGCTACGGAGCAATATGCCGCGAGCTACGGCTGGGCGTTCGGCGACGGATCGGTCGGAGGCGGAAACGCCCCCGATGCGAAGACGGTCACCCACACGTACCCGCAGGGCGGAACCATCAACGGCCAGCTGCTCGTGACCGGCGACGGGACCCGTACGACCGGGCTCTCGATCGGAGAGATCCCCTTGTCGATCCTGCCCTGCGCGGGCGATGCGAAGACCCTCTGCCTGAACGGCGGTCGGTTCAAGGTCCGCGTCGACTGGAGATCGGACAGCTCGTCCGGGTTCGGGAACGCCATTCCCGTGACTAGCGACACCGGAGAGTTCTGGTTCCTGAGCGCCAACAACATCGAGCTCGTCATCAAGGTGGTCGACGGGTCGAGCCTCAACGGGCACTTCTGGGTGTTCTACGGGGCCCTTTCGAACCTCGAGTACACGATCACCGTGACGGACACGACCACGGGAAGGGTGAAGACCTACCACAACCCGCTCGGGACGACCGCGAGCGTGGCGGACGTCGACGCCTTCTGATCTCGGCCGGATTTCGAAGAGGCCCTGGCGCCGGCCAGGGCCTTTTTTTTGGGCCCGTCCGGCCCGCGGGACCCCTCCCCGGGACGGGAGCCCGCCGGCGGCCGTACACTCCGGCAGGATAAGGAATTAGGACTAGAACTAGAATGGCTCGATTGTTGCCAAACGACCACAACTCCCCATGAGCGATCAGCCGCGTTTCGAGCCGCGCCCCGCCTCGGCAGTCCTGGAGCCCGAGACGGTCTCGCCCTTTCTTCACGACCGCGGTCCGGTCGTGTACAACCCGTTGAGCGGGGTGACCCTGCCCAAGGACGGCGCCGCATTCCAGGCGCTCACGCGGCTCGGCCGGGGGCTGCCTCACGCCGTGGACGAAAGCGTCCTCGAGCACCTCCGGGCGGCGCGCTTCCTGATCGAGGACGTGGACGCCGAGGCCCGTCGCACGCACCTCCTCTACGTTTCGCTCGAGACCTGCACGAGCTGCAACCACCGTTGCCCGTTCTGCCCGGTGTCGGTCGATCCCCGCGAAAAAGAGGTCATGAGCCAGGAGCTCTTCGTGTCGCTCGTGGACCAGATCGTGGAGGCGGGCGGAAAGAGCGTCGTGGTCTTCCTCTCCAACTACAACGAGCCGACCGTCGACCCGCTGTTCGAGGAGCGGTGCCGGGTGCTCTTCGACCGGGGCCTGCCGGTCTCCATCCTCACGAATGCGTCGCATTTTTTCCCGGACCGCGGCGAGCGGCTCGCGGCGATGGGGCGCTTTCGCTACATCGGCATCAACCTCCCCACGCTCGACCCCGATCGGTATCTCAAGATGCACGGGACGAAGGATCTCGCGCGGGTGCTGGCCAACATCGACGCCCTGCACGCCCGGGACCTGGCGGAAGAGACCGCGATCGTGGTTCTGGGGGACGAGGACGAGGCCCACCGCGAAGACGTCGCCCGCATCCAGGAGCGCTTCGGTCCGAAGGGATGGACGGTCAAGCCCTTCAAGATCCGCAGCCGCCCCGCCAGCGGCACGTACGTCTCGGAGCCGCTGCCCAAGAAGGAGCTCCGCGGCTGCGACCTCATGGGGTCCCGTCCCTTCGAGCACCTGCACATCACCGCCACCGCCAAGGCCGTCCTCTGCTGTCAGGACTACTACGAGAAGCTCGCGATCGGGGACCTCAAGACGCAGACGGTGGCGGACCTGCTCGGCGGTGAGACGATGGCCCGCCTCCGCAAGTGGACCTACGGCGTGGAAGAGGCGCCCGCGGACTTCCTGTGCCGCCGCTGCGAGTTCGCGATCGGGCGGTGAGGACGGTGGCGTCCCCCGATATCGCCGTCCGGGCCTCGGAGGTCTCGAAGACGTATCGCCTCTACGAGAGCGCCGGGGACCGGCTTCGGGAGTTGATCTTTCGGCGGCGGCGGCACCAGGAGTTCCTCGCGCTCCAGAACGTCTCCTTCGACCTGCCTCGCGGCCGCGCCCTCGGTCTCATCGGCGAGAACGGAGCCGGCAAGTCGACGCTGCTCAAGATCGTGGCGGGTACGACCCGCGCCACCTCCGGATCCGTCGAGCGAAAAGGCGTCATCGCCTCGATCCTCGAGCTCGGAATGGGCTTCCATCCCGAGTTCACCGGGCGGGAGAACGCGCGCATGAACGCCGCGCTGCTGGGGCTGAACGGAGCGGCGATCCGGAGGCGGCTCCCCGAGATCCGGGACTTCTCGGAGCTGGGGGACTTCTTCGACCGGCCCGTGCGGACCTACTCGTCCGGCATGGCCTTGAGGCTGGCCTTCTCGGTGGCCACGCACGCCGACGCGGACGTCCTCATCGTCGACGAAGCGCTCGCGGTCGGCGACGGATACTTCCAGAAGAAATCCGTCGACCGGATCACGGAATTCCACAGGAAGGGCGGCACGCTCCTCTTCTGCTCGCACGCGCTGTATTACGTGGCGCTTCTCTGCGACGAGGCGATCTGGCTCAAGAACGGCCAGGTCGCGTCCAAGGGCTCGGCCCTCCAGGTGGTCCGGAGCTACGAGGCGTTCCTGCAGGACAAGCAGCAGGCGCTCGCCGCGCACGAAGAGCCGGTCGCCGTGATCACCGAGGGACGCAAGCCGGCGCGTCTGACCGAGATCGTGCTGCACGACGGCTCGGGATATCCCCGGTCCGAGTTCGCGTCGGGAGAGACCGTCGCCCTCGACGTCGAGTTCGAGACCGAAGATCCTTCGCTCGCCTTTCACGTGCGCGTGGGCGTGGACCGCGAGGACGGGATTCAGGCCTTCGCCGTGGACACCCGGCCGGAGCCGTGGGCGCCGCTGACCGGCCGCACGCGATACCGCCTGCGGCTCGTCTTTCCCGAGCTCCCGGTCGCCCAGGGGGAATTCCGCGTCTACGTCTACCTCGGCGACGAGAAGGCGCTGCACGTCCACGACGTGAGGATCCTGAAGCCCGGGTTCTCGGTCGCCTCGTCCGAATACGTCGTCGGGCTCCTCAAGCCTCGACACCACTGGATGTTTCCGGCGCGGGATTCCGAATCCGCGCCCGCCGCCGACCGCCTCGCGGCCTCGTCTTGACGCGCGCCCTCGCTTTCCTCTCGAGCCCTCCCCACGACGAATACGGGTCGCGTTTTTCCCGCCTGCGATGGCGGCGGGCGGTGGCGCCCGATCGCGTCGCCGTGTGGGACACCCTGTCTCCGGCGCGCGCCTCTCTCGGCGGCGCCGACTCCTGGGTCGTGGTGCTCGAGGAGTCCGCGCTGCCCGCACCGGGGGGAGTGCCCGAGCCTCCCGCCGGTAGCGCCCGCTTCGCCGAGGCCGCCATCCCGTCGGACCCGCCGTTCGTCCATACGTTGAGGGAGCTCGAGGCGGCGCAGCTGCGAGGGACCCCCGAGGGAGGGCCTGGCGGGCCGGGCCGAACCGTCGCGCTCGCGTTCCGATCCGGACAGCTCACGCCGGCCCAGGGAGAGACCGTGGGAGCGTTCCTCGGACGTCTTTCGACCCTCGCCTCGACGCGGCCCGACCCGGCCTTTCGGGTGATCCGCTTCGACGACCCGTCCGGCCGGGAACGGCCCGAGCTGACGCGGCGGCTCCCGCGAGGGCCCGCGCGGATCCTCGACGTGGGGTGCGGAGCGGGCGGCGGGATCGCCTCCGCGAGCGCCTCGAACCCGGGCTGGCACGTGACCGGGATCGAACGGGACCCGGATCTCGCCCTGCGTGCCCGCGATCGGTGTCACCGGGTGGTCGAAGGCGACCTCCTGGAGGTCCTGCCCCGGCTCGCCGCCGCCGGGGAAGAATTCGATGTGATCGTGTTCGCCGACGTCCTCGAGCACGTCGAAGATCCCGTCGCGGCTCTGCGCGCGGGCCGGCGGCTCGCCGCCGCGGACGCCATCCTCGTCGCCAGCGTTCCGAACGCCGGGCATCTCTCGATCGTGAGGGACCTGATCCAGGGCCGCTTCGATCCCATCCCGGCGGGTCTCTGCGACTCCGGCCACGTGCGCTGGTTCACTCGCTCCTGGCTCTCCGAGGCGCTGGAGGAGGCGGGATGGCGCGTGCGAGCCATCGAGGGCGAGCGGGGCGCGCCGGCGCCGGATGCCGCGGCCTTTCTGGATCTCGCCGCTTCGTGGCCGGGATCGGACCTCGAGAGCCTTCGGACCTACCAGTGGGTCGCGGTGTGCGGCGCTGCATGACGCTCGAGCGGCCCGGCGCCGCCCTCCGCCGAAACGCCTTCCGTTCGTCCTCGTGAGGGTCGCGTACCTCCTCGAGTCGACCGAGCTGTTCGGCGGGGTGCAGATCGTGCTGCGTCAGGCGGAGGCACTGGCGCGGAGAGGACATCGGGTGGCCGTCGTCTCCCCGCAGCCGCCCCCTTCCTGGTTCCCGCTCGTGCGGGCGCGGTTCGAGCGCTCCTCGTTCCGCGACTCCCGGGAGCTGGCCGAAGCGGACGTGCGCGTCGCGACGTTCTGGAAGACCGTTCCGCCCGGCCTCGAAGGAGCCCGCGGGCCGGTGTTCCACCTCTGCCAGGGGTTCGAGGGAGAGATCACGTTCTACCGCGATGTCTGGAGCGAGATCGAGCGGATCTACCGCGCACCGACCCACAAGCTCGCGATCTCCTCGACGCTCGCGGCGCGGCTCGAGGGGCTCGGCTTCGGACCGGTGACGAACGTCGGACAGGCGTTCGACGGGACGGGATTCTTTCCCGATCCCCCGCGCCCGATCGCGGATCCTCCCGCCGTCCTGGTCGTCGGCCCCCTCGAGATCGACTTCAAGGGCGTCGACGTGGCGCTGGCGGGCCTCGGCGCCTTCCGTCGCCGCGGAGGCCGGTTCCGTCTGTTGCGGGTTTCCTACTTCCCGTGCGGCGAGGAGGAGCGGAATCTCGCCCTCGCCGAGGAGTACCACCACCGCCTCGAGCCCGACCGCATGCCGTTCGCGTACCGCGCGGCGGACGTCTTCGTCGGGGCCTCGCGTCTCGAGGAGGGCTTCGGGCTTCCCTCCCTGGAGGCCCTCGCGTGCGGAGTCCCGGCCCTGCTGTCGGACACCCCCGGACACCGCGAGATGGCCGGGGACGCCGCCTGGTACTTCCACGACGGCGATCCGGAGAGCCTCGCGAAGGAGCTTCCTCGGCTGCTGACCGGGCCCGCCAGAATCCGGGCGGCGGCGGCCGGCCCCGCCGCGGCGGCGCGCTACGACGCCGCCGGCGCGGCCGAGCGGCTCGAGGCCGCTTTCGAACGCGCCCTGGAGGGGACTCGATGAATCCCTCCGTGTCGGTCATCGTCGTCAACTACCGGCAGGCGACGCTCGCCGCCCGGTGCGTCGCGAGCCTGCGCCGCGCGTTCGACGGCGAGGACGTCGCCGGCGAGATCGTGCTCGTCGATTGCGGGTCCGGCGAGGAAGAAGCGGCCGCTCTCGAGGCCGTGCCGGCCGAGCTCGTCCGCCTGCCGGACAACCGGGGCTACTCGGGAGGGGTCAACGCCGGCATGGCGCGATCTCGGGCGGAACGGTTCGTCCTGTGCAACGCCGACGTCGAGTTCCGGGACGGCGCGCTCGCGAAGCTCGTGCGGTCGCTCGACGATCCGCGCGCGGGCGCCTGCGGCCCCGTGTGCTCCTGGGACGCGTCGGATCGCGTCCTGCTCCCTCCCGGGTTCGATCCCGGCTTTCTTCAGGAGCTCGGGATGCTGCGTCCGCGCCGCTCCGCTCGCCGGGACGACCGGAGCTTCGCGAACTTCGCGCGCGAAGCGGTCCAGCTCTGGACGCGCGGCGGCGCCGCTCGCCACCTCTCCGGGGCCGTGCTCGCGGCCCGGCGGGACGTCTTCGACCGGGTGGGGCGATTCGACGAAGGATTCCTCTTCGAATACGAGGAGACCGAATGGGAGAGGCGCGTCCGCGCGGCGGGTTTCGAGCTGCGCGTGGTCGCCGGAGCTCGCGTGCGCCATCTCTGGGGTGGAAGCGCCCGAGGCGACCCCGAGACGGAGCGGCGCCGCCGGGAATCGCGAGCCCTCTTTCGGGAGCGGCACTACGGACGCGTGGGACGCGTGCTCCTCGAGCGGGCGGGAGGCTCGGCGGGCCGTCCGTCTCGCGCCGCTCCGCCGCGCCGCGACCGCGTGGAGCTGCCCGCGCAACCCGGCGCGTGGCTGGCGTTGTCCCCGCACGCCTCGCGTATCCCTTTCGCCGGCGCGGACCTGGCGCTCCCGTTCCGCGTTCCGGAAGAGATTCGCGCGGCGGCGCCGGCGGGGGACTGGTTCTGCACGATCTTCTCCGGCGAAGACGGCCGGCCCCTGGATACGTTCGTCGCGGAGCTCGCGTGAGCACGCTCATCCGCGAAGCCACGGCCGAGGATTCCCCCGGCATCCGACGACTCTTCGCCCGCACGTTCGGCGTGGAGCTGTCCGAGGAGGAGTGGCGCTGGAAGTTCGCGAACGATCCGGACGGCTCGTTCGGAATGGTCGCGGAGCGCGACGGGGAAGTGGTCGGCAACTACGCGGGGTGGGGGATGCGCCTGCGCCTCGGCGGAGGGGAAAGCCTGGTGTATTCCGTCGGCGACGTCGCGACCGACCCTGCGTCCCGCGGCCTGGGCCGCGCCGTGTACCGCGAGATGGCGAGCGCGTTCTACGGGGCGGTCGGCGCGCGCGGAGTACCTTTTTGCCTCGGCTTCCCGAACGAGCGAGCGCTCGCGATCAGCCACCGGCTGGTCGGCTCGAGGACCCTCTTTCCCGTCCGGGAAGTCGCCGTGCCCCTCGACGCGTTCGCCTCGCCGCCGGAAGACGCCGCCGCCGGGGACGCCGTTGGCGTCGAGTTCGACGCGCTCTGGTCGGCGGCCCGGGACGCGATCCGGTACGGCGTCGTTCGAGACCGGCTGCGCGTGAACTGGAGGTTCCACGCTCGACCGACGCGTTACTACAGGATGGTCTGGACCGGCGCGCCGGTCCTGCGAGGCTGGGCCGTGCTCTCGGTCGTCGGCGAGCGGGCCCTTGTCGCCGACTATCTCGCCGCCGGCGACTGGCCGGGAGAGCTTCCCCGGCTCTTCGCCGGGGCGGCGGCGGAGGCGAGGCGAATGGGCGCGCGGAGTCTCGTCTTCTGGGAGACGCCGGGCGGTCCGGCCGCCGATTGGATCGCTTCGCTGCCGGGCGAGCGTCGGGACGCCGGGTTCCCGATCATCGTGCGGTCGTTCGACGAAAAAACCGTGTCGCGTTTCGCGGACGGCGTGCATCTCGTGCCGTCCCTCTACGACGTCGTTTGAGCCGGACGCGAAGAGTCGAACGGGTAAACTCCCGAAAGATCGAAAGGCAGAACGGAGTGGATGAAGCCTCGCTGATCCCTTATCAGTCGAGCGAGATCGCCGCCGCGCGCGTGCTGGTGCTCGCCGCGCATCCCGACGACGAGACGTTCGGGGCGGGCGGCACCATCGCCATCAACTCGGGCGCGGAGGCGGTCCGGATCTGGATCGCCACGGACGGGGCCCGCCAGGAGGGCGTCGAGCCCCGGGACGCAGCGGCCTACGGAGAGGTGCGGCGCGAAGAGGCGCGCTCGGCCGCCCGGGCCCTGAACGTCCCGGAGCCGGTTTTCGGAGGGTTTCCGGACCGGGAGCTCGATCGAATTCCAAGAGAGCTCGACCTCGCCCTGAGCGGACTGTTCGAGGAATTCCGACCCGATCTCGTCCTCTGCCCGTCTCCGGTCGAGATCCATCCCGACCATCGGGCCCTGGCGGAGGCGCTCTACGCGCGGGTCGCGTCGTCGCGGCCCGCGGACCCGGACCACGACCTGTACCGGCTCCTTCGAGTCGCCTTCTACGAGATCTCCCATCCGCTGCTTCCCAACGCTCTCGTCGACGTGGCGCGCGTCGCCGGCATGAAACGGGACGCGATCGCCGCGTACGCTTCGCAGCGGGCCGTCCGCGATTACGGGGGAGCGATCGACGGCTTGAACGCGTACCGGCGCCTGACGCTCGGCGGCTCGGGGCCGGTCGAAGCGTTCCGGGCCGCGCCATACACCGAGATCTCGACGACGTCGCTCGAAACCTTCCGCCGCCAGATGGGCCCCGCGCTCTTCGCGGCCGGGTCACGGGGAACGGTCCCCGTCTCGGTCGTCGTGAGAACGCGCAACCGCCCGGCTCTCCTCGTCGAGGCGCTGGAGAGCATCCGAGCGCAGATTTCGCGCCCGCTTCAGGTCGTCGTCGTCAACGACGGGGGCGCCCGCCTCGAAGGGCTCGAGCGCTTTCGCGAGGCTTTCCGGCTGGACGTCGAGGAGCTCCCGTCGCGCGCCGGACGATCGGCCGCGGCGAACCGCGGCGTGTCTCTGGCCCGCGAGGAGCTCCTGGGCTTCCTCGACGACGACGACCTCCTCGCCCCCGACCATTTCGACCGGCTCGTCGGCGCATACCGGGCCGGGCCGGAGCCCGTCGTCTATTCGGACGCGGTGACCTCCGCGTTCTCGCGGGGAGCGGACGGCGGGTGGGTCGAGACGTTTCGAGGGCTTCAGTACTCGCTCGATTTCGATGCCGACTACCTGCTCCTCGCGAACTTCATTCCTCTCCATACGCTCCTCCTGCCGCGCGCTCTCTTCGCGAAGGTCGGAGGGTTCGACGAGGGCCTCGACTACTCGGAGGACTGGGACTTCCTGATCCGTCTGTCCATGGAAACGGCCTTCCGGCACGTGCGGGCCGTCACATGCGAGTACCGGGTGTTCGATTCGCACCAGCGGGAGTCCTCCCACGAGCCGGCCGGCGGAGGAGAGTTCCAGGCGGCCCGGCAGAAGATCTACGGGCGGTACGCGTCACGCCGGACGGATGCGGGCATCGCACGGGCTTTCGATCGGATGCGCTGGCAGGTCGCGTTCTGGTACGAGCGCGACCTGCGCTCGCAGGGCGAGCTCGTCTATCAGCGCGAGAGCCACCGCCGCCTCGCCCGCGAGGTGGAGAGCGCGCGCGAGGTCCGCCGGCACATGCTCGACCTCGAGACCGAACGGTCGCGGCTGCTGGCCGAAAACGAGCTCGTGCACGCGCGGCTCGCGGACCTCTTCGCCGTCAACGAGCGGTACGACCGGGAGCTCGCGAAGACGCATGCGGAGATCGAAAAGCGCGGCGCACTCCTGGAACAGATCTACCGATCGAGGACGTGGAAACTCCACCTCCTCGTGGACCGTCTCCGCGGCCGCCGTTGACTCGCCGCGTCGTCGTGGTGGCCCCCGAGCCGATCCGGCCGAGGATGGCCGGGATGGGCATTCGCGCGCTCGAGCTGGCGCGCTCTCTCCAGCGCGAGTTCGACGTGCGGCTCGTGGTCCCGAACGACCCGGCGGAGGCGGCCTCGGCCGCAGGGGAGATCCCCATCGAGAAGGCGTCGCGCGACGAGCTCGCCGGCGCCGCCCGGGGGGCCGACGCCGCACTCGTCTCCGGCCACACGGCGAACTGGTGGTTTCACCAGGCGCCGGACGTGCCGGTCGCCGTCGACCTCTACGACCCCTTCTTCGTGGAGAACCTGCACTACTCGACGACGCTCGGCGAGGGGACCGCGCGGCACGATCACGCGACGCTCGACCTGGCGCTGGCGCGCGGCGATTTCTTCCTGTGCGCCTCGGCCGAGCAGCGGCTGTTCTATGCGGGAGCGCTCTTCGCCCGCGGCCGCATCGACGGGGGCAACTTCCCCTCGGATCCGACCCTGTCGCGCCTGCTCGCCGTCGTTCCCTTCGGCGCTCCAGCGGTACCCTGCGCGGGCGACGCGGCCGCGGGCCGGCGAGCCGCGGGTCTGCCTCCCGATGGCCCGGTCGTCCTCTTCGGCGGCATCTACGACTGGTACGACCCGGAGCTCCTCCTGGAGGCGTGGCCCGGCGTGCTCGCCCGCAGCCCGGACGCGCGGCTCCTGTTCTTCGAAAACCCGAACCCGGAGACCACGCCGCAGCGCGTCTACGCGCGCGTGCGGGAGCGGGCCCGATCGGCCGACCCCCGGGGGCGCTCCATTTTCTTCGTGCCGTGGATGCCCTATGCGGCGCGCCCGGATCTCTACGCGGCCGTCGACCTGCTCGTCGCGGTCTCGTCCCAGGGCCTGGAGACGGAACTCGCCTTCCGAACGCGCCTGCTCGACGCGGCGTGGGGCGGCGTGTGCACCGTCGCGGTCCACGGCGGTCCTTTGGCGCGCGAGCTCGAGGAGGCCGGAGCCGGGATCCGCGTGGAGGCGGCCGCCTCCGCCCTGGCCAACGCCGTCTCGTCGATGCTCGCCGACCACGACCGCCGCGCCGCATGCTCCGCCGCCGCCCGGCGCTTCGCGGCCGCGAGGACCTGGAACTCGGTGGCCGGACCCCTCGCCGCCTGGTGCCGGGACGCCCGCGTCGATCCGGGACGGCGGCCCTTTCCGGCGGATCCTCCCCGGTCCCTGTGGAAGCGCCTTTCCGGGCGCCGAACGGAGTGATCCGGCTGCGCTAATCTCTCCCCGCCATGCCCACCCCGGAGCTCTCGGTCGTCGTCGTTCACCACCGCGGAGAGGACCACCTCCGCGAATCGCTCGCGGCCATCGCCGCGTCGGCGAAGGGGCTCGCGTCGGAGACCGTCCTCGTCGACAACACGGAGGAGGGCGGATCCCTCGACGCCGTCCTGCGCGAGCATCCCTCGGTCCGGCGCGTCGGAGCCGGAGGGAACGCCGGATTCGCCGGAGGGTGCCGGCTGGGCGTCGAAGCGGCGCGCGCCCCGGCGATCGCGTTCGTCAACGACGACGCGGCCGTCGAGGTTCCGGCGCTTCCCCGGCTCCTCGAGATCCTCTCGAAGGCTCCCGAAGACGTTTCCGCCGTCGCCGGTCGGCTCCTGGACCGCTCCGGCGAGCGCAACGATTTCTCGGACGGGTTCCTGACGTTCGACGGCCATGCCTTTCAGAAAGACGTTGGCCGCCCGGTCTCGGAGCTGACGCAGTCCCTCGCGCCCGAGGAACGGCTCTTCGCGTGCGGCGGCCTGATGGCGGTGCGGAGGGACGTCTTCCTCTCCACCGGCGGTTTCGACGACGACTATTTCGCCTACCTCGAGGACGTCGACTTCGGCTGGCGGCAGTGGATCTTCGGCCGGCGGATCCTGTCGGCCCCGGGCGCGGTCGCGCGCCATCGCGGCGGCGCGACGGGGGAGGCCCTCGGGATTTTCTCGCGCGGGTTCCTCTTCGAGAAGAACGCGTTCGCGACCGCCTTCAAGAACTTCGACGAAGAGCACTTCCGAACGCTCATGCCCGCGATCCTGGGCGCCTTCGTGGGGCGGATCGCGCACATGCTCGCCGCCCGGAATCCCGCGGCGGGGGAGCTGCTCCGCGATCCCTACGCGGCTCCTTCGGGCAACGGCCGCTCGTCCTCCTCTTCGGGCTTCTGGCGGCGCGCTTTCGGGATCTCGGAGAGCGCCGGCCGGACCGCCTCCGTCGCGGTGGACGATCCCCTGACGATCGCGCACCTGCGCGCGCTCCTCTGGATCGACCGGCATCAGGAGGCGCTCGCGCGAAAGCGCCGGGAAGTGCAGGCGAAGCGGCGGCGAAGCGACTCCGAGATCTTCACGCGGTTCCCGCTCCGGATCGTTCCGACGTATCCCGGGGACGAGCGTTTCGACGGGCCGTACTTTCAGGAGCTGCTCGGACGCTCGCCGGCGCTCGTGCGCTCGAGTCTCCAGGAGATATTCGGTTGACGGCGCCGCCGCCTCTTTTTTCGGTCATCGTTCCGACGTACGAGAGGCCGGAGACCCTCTTTCTCGTTCTGGAGGCGCTCGGCCGGCAGGAGAACCCCCCCGCCTACGAGGTCCTGGTCGTGGACGACGGATCCGGCGATGACACCCCGGCCCGCCTCGCGAAGTTCCGGCCGGCCTATCCGTTCCGGGCGATCTCCCAGAAGAACGGAGGCCCGGCGTCGGCGCGCAACCGCGGGGTCCGCGAGGCGTCCGGGCGCTTCCTCCTCTTCCTGGGCGACGACACCGTGCCGGAGCCGGCGCTGCTCTCCGTCCACGCCGGCGCACAGGCCGAGGACCGGACGTATCCCGTTGCGGTGCTCGGCTATACGACCTGGCCCCGTGAGCGCCGCGTCTCGCCCTTCCTCCATCACATCAACGAGTACGGGCTGCAGTTCGGTTACGCGCTGATCGACGACCCGGAATCGGTTCCCTTCAACTTCTTCTACACGTCGAACATCTCGCTTCCGCGCGCGCTCCTCGTCGAGGAAGGGCTCTTCGACACGACCTTCCCGCACGCCGCGTGGGAGGACATCGAGATCGCCTACCGGCTGATGCGCCGGGGGATGAAGATCGTCTACCGACCGGAGGCGGTCGCCCGGCACCACCACGACATCACCTTCTCCTCGTTCCGAAAGCGGCAGGAGAAGGCGGGCGAGTCGGCGGCCATCTTCTACTCGAAGCATCCGGAGCTCGGCGACTTCCTCGCGGTGCCGCAGGCGATCCGCTTCCAGGACCCGGGACCCGTCTCCGGCCGCCTGACGGCATGGTGGGCGGCCCTGGGAGAACGCTGGGACATCCCCGGCAGCCGCAGAGCCATCGACCGGGTGCTCCGGGAGGATTATCTGAGAGGTCTCCAACGCAGCCTGCTCAACGGTCAACCGGAGCCCGGATTGCCCGCAGTGTCCTTTTCCGGCAGACGAGTGACCTGACCAGAGGTCATCTCCCCGACGCTCCCTCCGGACCGGGTCGTTCCAACCCGCGCGAAATCAGGCTTTTGGCCGGCCGGTCCGCCGGGCCCGGGCTGGCGTCCCGCTTGCTTTGATTCCCATCGGGAGAACTGACATGAAAAAGAGACTCTTCATTATGGCAGCCCTCGCGATGGCCATTTCGTTCGCGGCGGCGTCGGCCGATGCCGCGCCGCGCGGAGGCTCCCGAGGGGGCGGATCGCGGGGCGGGTGGCATCGAGGCGGTGGAACCCGCATCATCATCGGCGGCGGGATCTATGCGCCGTACTGGGGCTGGGGCTACGGCTACGGCTACCCCTACTACGGCTACGGCGGGTATTACGGCGGGTACAACGGCGGTTACGGCCGCGGCTATCGGGACGGGAACTGGGGCTCGGTCAAGACCGACGTCGAGCCCGAAGACGCCCGCGTATACCTGGATGGCAAGTACATCGGCACCGCGGATGACTTCGATGGATGGCCCGACAAGCTGTACCTGCGGCCCGGCCACTACCGGCTCGAGTTCCGCCTGAACGGCTATGCGCCGAGGGTGGTCGAGGTCAACGCACGGGCGGGGGCGGAGCTCAAGGTCGACGACAAGCTGCCCCGCGACGGCTCGGCGATCTCGAAGGCGGATCCGCCGAAGCTCGAAGGGAACGTTCAGCGGTTCTTCGGAAAGCGCCGCGACCGGGGCCGTGACTATCGTGGCCGCGATTCGGTCCGCCCGTATGCGCCCGGCCGGGAGACCGAGTCGTACGCGAACTCCGACTCGGACGAGGACGTCGTCGCGGCCGAGGCCGAGGCCGACGAGCCGGATGACGATGGCGACCGCGACGTCGACGTGGACAAGGACGCCGACCGGGATCGTCCGGCCGCCGCGCCCGCGCCGCGTGATGAGTCCTGGAGAGGCGCGCAGCGGCGTCCGCCCGACGCGGCCGTCTCGGCGCGGGGCGAGGCCCGGCGCGACCGCGGCCGGCTGAAGATCTCGATCGAGCCGTCCGACGCGGCCGTCTACATCGACGACCGGTTCGTCGGCTCGGCGGACGAAGTCTCCTCGATGGATCAGGGGATCGTCGTGGCGCCGGGCAGGCACACGGTGACCGTCTCGCGCCCCGGCTACCGGGACAAGAGCCGGGAGGTCGAGGTCGGCGCGGGCAAGACGGAGTCGATCGAGATCTCGCTGGCTCGCTGAGCGCGGAGAGAGTCGGGTCCTTCAGGGCAGCCTTCGGGCTGCCCTTTTCGTTTGGACGCGGTTCACGGCCAACGGTCGGACGGTCAGCGGCTGACAGTCGACGGCTGACCCGCGAGGAACAGCGTCAGGAGCAGCGCCTCGAAGTGCAGCCTCCGGTTGCCCCTCCGGCTGTCGGGGGGCGCGTCGGCGGCGCGGAGCGCGGCGGCCCGCAGCGCCTCGCCGGATCGGGCCCGCGCGATCTCTCCGATCGGGCCGGCGAGCGCCCGGTGCCTCATGCGCTCGCCGGATCCGGCCGAGGAGAGCGCGGCGTCCGCGAGGACCTCCGCGAGCAGCGGCGCGTGCTCACTCTCGGCGCGACCGAGCTCCTCCGCGAGCAGGATGAGCGCCGCGGGCCGGTTTTCCGAGAGACCCGTGACGAGCCCCTGGACGATCCGCTCCCGTTGCTCGCGGAACTCCTGCAGGCGCTCCGCGGCGTCCTCGTCTTCGCCGGTCAGGCGCACGAGCTCCTCGGAGTCGTCGTCGGAGAATCCCCGTTCGCGCCAGCGCTCGAGCCGCTCGGCGCGAAGCGGGCCGGCGACGGAGAGGGTGACGCACCGGGAGAGGATGGTCGGCAGCAGAGCTTCCGGCCGCGTCGTCGTCAGGATCCAGTGGATCTGGGACCCGGGCTCCTCGAGCGCCTTCAGCAGCGCATTTGCCGCCTCCACCCCGAGTTTTTCCGCCCGGGACAGCAGGATCACCCGCCGCGGAGCCTCATAAGGCCGGCCCGCGGCGAACACGATCGCCTCCCGGACCCGGTCGATCTTCACTGCGACCCCCTCGGGCTCGACGAGCAGCAGGTCGGGATGTGTCCCCGCCTCCGCCCGGCGGCAGGTGTCGCACGCGCCCTCGGGGTGTTCGGGCCCGGATCCGCACAGGAGGCGCGAGGCCAGCCGGCGCGCCTCCCGCTCGATCGATTCGGACGCCGGCCCGACGAGGAGCAGGGCGCCGGGAAACGTCCCGCGTGAGGCGAGCCGTTCGAGCAGCGCGGAGGTGCTCACGGTTCTAAGCGCCGTCGGAGCGCGTTCCATGTCTCCTGGAACACGTCCTCCGGTGTGCCGTCCGCCTCGATCACCACGACGCGTCCGGGCTCCCTCTTCGCGATCGCGAGGTACGACGCCCGCACGCGCTCGTGGAACGAGACCTCCGCCGACTCGAACCGCCCCGTCCGGCCGTCCCGTTCGCGGGCACGCCGCAGGCCGACTTCCGGCGGCAGGTCGTAGAGGAGCGTCAGGTCGGGCACGAGGCCGTCGCGGGCGATCGCGTCCACGAATCGGACCGCGTCGCGATCGAGCCCGCGGCCTGTCGCCTGGTAGGCCTCGGTCGAATCCGAGAATCGATCGCAGAGCACGAACTCGCCGCGCGCCAGCGCCGGGCGCAGGGATTCCGCGACGTGCTGGCGCCGGTCCGCTTCGATGAGCAGCCACTCGGCCGCCGGTTCGAGGTTGTCGTGAGAAACGTCCATGAGGATTTCGCGGATCCTGCGTCCGATGTCGGTGCCGCCGGGCTCCCGCGTCGCGAGCACGGAATGTCCGGACTGCCGCAGCATCTCGGCCGCGCGGGAGAGCTGGGTCGATTTTCCGCAACCCTCGACTCCTTCGAACGTCACGAAAGGCATGGGACGGCGAGGATAGCGGAAGCCGCTCGCACGAATAACCGGGCTAACATCGGCGTTTGCCCGACCGAAGCACGAAGAACATGGAACCGTCGACCGCGCCGGAGCCCCAGAAGGCCCCCGGGGAGTCCTCTCTCCGGGTCTGGTTCTACGTGCTCGGGTTCGTCGGGCTGGCGATTGCGGTCGCGTCGATCGCCGACATGTTTTCCCCCCGGCCCTATGACGGCATCATCCCCATGCCCTACAGCCGCAAGGGCATCGACGTCCGCGCCACCATGCCCGGCGGACCGGCCGAGAAGGCCAAGATCCCCGCCGGCGACTGCGTCCTCGGGATCGGCAACCGGCTCGTCAACTCGATCTCCGACGCCTCGGCCGAGCTCCGCAAGCACCGCGTCGGGGAGACCGTCCCGTACCTCGTGCGGCGGGGACCCTGCCCGGCCGGCATCGGCGTCGGAGAGGACGGTGGGGAGATCCGGACCGTCCCGCTCCAGCTCGCCTCCCAGCGCCTGGGCGGCACGACTTACCTGTACGCGGCGATCATCGGATTCCTCTTCTTCTTCATCGGGCTCTTCGTGTTTCGCAGGCGCCCCGAGGATCGCGCGGCGCGGATCTTCTTCCTGTTGTGCGTGCTGTTCCTGCTCTTCTTCGTCTGCCGGCTGCGGCCCGCCTCCTACTGGTGGATCGACAATCTGGTCCAGAACACCGGCACGGTCAGTCTCTTCCTTCTTCCGGCCGTCTTCCTCCACTTCTTCCTGATCTTCCCCCGGCCCAAGGAGTTTCACTTCGCTCAGCCCGACGAGTGGACGAGGGAGCCGCCGCCGCGCTGGAAGGTCCGGCTGGAGACCTTCCTCTCGGCGAGCCCGGGGCTGTTCTACGTCCTCTATGCGATCCCGCCGATCGTGTTCCTGTACGACGTCTTTCGGCAGCTGCGAGGCGACAAGGTCTCGATCCTGTCGGGCGCCCCGTTGTCGTCGTGGGCGCTGCTCGGCGACTACCTGATCCTGGGCCTGGCGTCCCTGGCGCACTCGGCCTTTACGCTGCCCGACGCGCGGGAGCGGCGGCAGGCGTTTCATGTGTTCGTCGGGACGATCCTCGGGACCCTCCCTTACCTGCTGCTCGGCATCGTGCTGCCGTCCGCGTTCAACACCGACGAGTACGTCTTCTACGGGATCGTCCCGATGATCCTGATTCCGTTGACGTTCGCCTACGCGATCGTCCGGTTCCAGATGCTGAACATACGGTTCGTGGTGCGGCGGACGTTCCTCTATGCCGCCACGACGGCGATCCTCTTCGGCTTCTACGCGGTGGCGATCGCCGGCTCGAACGCGCTGTTCGCCCGGTCCCGTCCGGGGTCTTCCGCCGCCTTCAACTTCGGCTTCTTCCTCGTCGTGCTGCCGCTCTTCGAGTTCGTCCGGAGGAAGATCCAGATCCCTCTCGACAAGCTGTTCTTTCGCGACAAGCTCGACTACCAGTCCGCGCTTCTCGAGATGAGCGAGGCGATCACGGGCGAGCTCGACCTCGGGAAGATCGCGGACTACCTGACGGCGAGCGTCGCGGGAACGATGCGGCTCGAGAAGGCCTCGATCTGGCTGCGCGACGTCGACGGGTTTCTGGAGCGGCGGGGGAGGCGCGAGGATCGAGTTCCGCCTTCGGCGATCGTCCGCCGGATCCTGAGGCAGGAGGGCAAGCCCCTCCGCGTCGAAGACCTTTCCGTCTACTTCGCGGACCCGGACAGCGAGGACTTCCGGACACGCCTCGTCCAGGAGTCCTTCCGGATGGTCGTTCCGCTCGTCTACCGCGACCGCCTGATGGGGATCCTCGCGCTGAAGGAGAAGCTCTCGGGGGAGCGGTTCGACCGCGAGGACGAGTCCCTCCTCTCGACGCTCGCCAACCAGGCGGCCCTGGCGATCGAGACGGCCCTCCTCCACGACGAGATGACCCGCCAGGCGGAGCTGAAGCGCGACCTCGAGATCGCGCGCGACATCCAGACGAGCCTGCTGCCTCGGACCCTGCCGATCGTCGACGGGTTCTCGTTTTTCGGGGGGAGCATCCCGGCCAAGGTCGTGGGTGGCGACTTCTACGACTTCATCCCCTTCGACGATCACCAGCTCGGCATCGTCATCGGGGACGTCTCCGGCAAGTCCGTCCCGGCGTCCCTTCTGATGGTCGCCTCGAAGGAGATCGTCTATTCCCGTGCGTTGACCACTCGTGACCCGGGGACGCTGTTTCAGGAATCCAATCGGCGCATCTATTCCATCAAGCGCCGGATGTTCGTCTCTCTCGGCTATTTTCTGCTCGACCCCAGGGCGATGAGCCTCAGGTACTCGATCGGGGGCCAGCCGCTGCCGATCCTGATCCGCTCCGGGGACGGGGGCCCCCGGTTGATGGCCCCGCCGGAGCACCGCCTGCCGTTGGGGGCCTTCCGGGAAGTGCCCTACGACACCATGGAGATGTTCCTGAAGCGAGGGGACTTGATCTTCTTTTACACGGACGGCTTCTCGGAGGCGATGGACCCGGCCATGAACCCCTTCGGGGAGGAGCGCCTCATGGACTCCCTGGCCGCCTATGCCAGCAAGCCCCTGGGCGAGATCGCCCAGGGGATCCTTTCCGACATCCGCGGACACGTGTCCGGGGCCGAACAGTACGACGACATGACTTTCCTGTTTTTGAGGGTGGAATGAGGAAAACTCCGGCGCCGTCCGGACGTATCAGGAGGTGACAATGAGAGTTCCGCGCGCCGGAAAGGTCGCCGGGATCGTCCTGCTGCTCGTCGCGGCGGCCGGGGCGGCCGCGGTGTATTCACGAGGCAGCCGCGAGGTCACGACATCCTCCGAGGAGGCCTATCAGGCCTGGCGGGGGGCAATCGAGAACGAACGGCGCTTCTACTACAAGGAAGCCCGGGTCGGATTCGCCAGGGCCCTGGAGCTCGACCCCCAGTTCGCCATGGCCATGATCGGGCTTGCCCGCAACTCCGAGAAGGAGCAGCGGATCGCCCTGACGCAGCGCGCCAACCGGGAGCGCGGAAGACTGACCGACCACGAGCGGTTGCACATCGATCTGACGCTCGCGGCGAACGACCACGACGAGAAGAAGTTCGCGACGATCGCCCGGACGCTCCACGAGAGATATCCGAACGACATGCGCGCGGCGACGGTGCTGGCGAGGCTCGAGATCGACGCGGGGCACACGGACCGGGCCCTCGAGATCTTCGCGGACCTCCTCGCCCGCGAGCCCAACAACGCCGAGGCGTACAACCAGGTCGGGTACTACTACGGCTACCGCGGCGACTACGAGAAGGCGATTCTCAATCTGAAGAAGTACCAGTTCATGGCGCCGGACCAGGCGAATCCCTACGACAGCCTCGGAG
>JBDUBP010000241.1:0-5617 GCA_040004075.1 Acidobacteriota bacterium
CGCCCTTCGCCCTTCGCCCAATACCAAAACCTTCCTCCCCGCCCCACGTATCTCCCCTTGACATTCGACAGGAGCGGGGACAAAACTCCAGTCGAACATCAAAAGGAGACTCCGTGGCCGATTCCAAAAGCGACCTTCTCCAGGGCACTCTGGACGTGCTCATCTTAAAGACCCTGTCCGCCGCCCCGATGCACGGATGGGGAATCTCCCAGCGGATCCAGCAGGTCTCCGAAGACGTCCTCCGCGTCAACCAGGGCTCTCTCTATCCGGCGCTCTACCGGCTCGAAAACCAGGGCTGGATCAAGTCGCAGTGGGGTGTCTCCGAAAACAACCGCAAGGCGAAGTTCTACGAGCTGACACGCGCCGGCCGGCGGCAGCTCGACGCCGAGACCGAGAGCTGGGAGCGCTTCTCCTCGGCGGTCGCCCGCGTGCTCCAGACCGCCTGAGTCGCCGCCGAAGCCAACGAAGAGGAACGTTCATGAACGAGAAAATCGCGCCGGGAATCCGAAATCTGTTCTCGAAAAAGAAGGCGGAACGCGAGCTCGACGACGAGATGCGCTTCCACCTCGAGATGGAGATCGAGAAGAACGCCGCGCGCGGTCTCTCTCCCGAGGAAGCGCGCCGGGAGGCGCTCAAGAGCTTCGGGGGCGTCGAAAAGTTCAAGGACGAAGTGCGCGACCAGAGCGTCGTCCGTTTTCTGGAGACGGTCGCGCAGGACCTGAAGTATGGCCTGCGCGCGCTCTGGAAGAACCCGGCGTTCTCCGTCGCGGCCGTCATGACCCTGGCGCTCGGGATCGGAGCGAACACCGCCATCTTCTCGGTCGTCAACGGCGTCCTCTTACAGTCGCTGCCGTATGGCGGCGGCGAGAGGCTGGTCCGGTTGCGCATGGACGCGCCGGCCGCGCACGTCGAGGACGCGGGCTTCTCGCCGCTCGAATTCGCGGACTACAAGTCTCAGACGCGCAGCTTCGACAGCCTCGTCGAGTACCACTCGATGTGGTTCGTGCTGCTGGGCCGCAAGGAGCCGGAACGCGTCCAGACGGGCGTCGTCTCGGCCGACTTCTTCGACACGCTCGGCGTCCGCCCGCTCCTCGGCCGCACGTTCCGCAAGGGCGAAGACGCGCACGGCGCGGAGCCCGTCCTGGTGCTGTCGTACGCCTACTGGATGCGCGCGTTCGGCGGCGACCCGAAGGTGGTCGGCCGCGTCTTCGAGATGAACGACAAGTCTCACACCGTCGTGGGGGTCCTCCCGCCGATCCCCGGTTACCCGCAGGAAAACGACATCTACATGGCGGTGTCGGCGTGCCCGTTCCGGTCACGTCCGGCGACGGAATCCAACCGCCGGGCGCGGATGCTCCAGGTGTTCGGCCGGATGAAGGCGGGAGTCTCACTCGCGGCCGCGAAGAACGACCTGACCACGGTCGCCGGGCGACTCAAGAGCGCCTACCCCGACGCCTACCCCCAGGCGGGATTCAAGGTCGCTCCCCTGTCCCTGCGCGACGAGATGACGCGGCAGGCGCGCCCCACGTTTCTGATCCTTCTGGGCACCGTCGGACTCGTCCTGCTGCTCGCCTGCGCCAACGTCGCGAACCTCTCGCTCGCGCGGCTGATCCGCCGCGAGCGCGAGATGGCGCTCCGGTCCGCGCTCGGCGCCGACCGCCGGCGCCTCGCCCGTCAGCTTCTGACCGAGACGACGGTCCTCGGCCTGGTAGGCGGATTGCTCGGCCTGATCCTGGCGCGCGCGGGGCTCCACCTTCTGGTCGCCTTCGCGACCCGGTTCACGCCGCGCGCGACCGAGATCCGGATCGACGGCCCGGTCCTGATCTTCACCCTCGCCGTGTCTCTCGGCACCGGAATCGCGCTCGGTTTGATCCCCGCGGTCTCCCGCCGGCGGGACCTCGTGACATCGCTGCACGAAGGAGGAGAGCGCGCCAGCGCGGGCGGCGGGCGCCACCGCGTGAGGAACCTCCTGATCGTCTCTCAGGTCGCGATCTCTTTCGTCCTCCTGATCGGCGCGGGGCTGATGGTCCGCACGCTCTGGAACCTGCAGCAGGTGGATCCGGGGTTCCAGACGGAGAAAGTGCTGACGATGCGGGTGGACTTGAACTTTTCGAAGTACGACACGCGGGACAAGCGGCTTGCCTTTCATGAGCAGCTTCTCCGCCGCATTCAGACGGAGCAGGGCGTCGTCTCCGCCGCGACCTCCGGGACCTTCCCGCTGAACGAGGGCGGCCCGGGTAACGGGAACGGTCAGTTCGAGATCGAGGGGCAGCCGGCCGCGGAGGCGGACCTCCGTCCCCAGGCCGACTTTCAGCAGGTCAGCTCGGACTACTTCCGCACGATCCAGATCCCCGTCATGCGCGGGCGCACGTTCTCTCCCGCCGATCGCGTCGATCGTCCCCTGGTCGCCCTGGTCAATCAGACGATGGCGCGCCACTACTGGCCCCGCGAAGACCCGCTCGGCCGCCGTTTCTCGTTCGATCTGAAGAAAACGTGGGTGACGATCGTGGGTGTCGTCGGAGACGTCCGCCAGTACGGTCTCGCCGCAGCGCCTTCGGATCAGATCTATCTCTCGCTTCTCCAGTACCCGACGCTGTCATCGACCTTTCTGATACGCACCGTCGAAAACCCGATGAGCATGGAAAAACTCGCGCGGGACACCGTCCACGGGATGGACCCGGACCAGCCGGTCGACCACTTCCGCACGCTCGAGCAGGTCCGCAGCAACAGCCTCGCGTCCCCGCGGCTGACCGCGCTGCTCCTCGCTCTCTTCGCGGCGCTCGCGCTCGTCATCACCGCGACCGGAATCACGGGCGTGCTGGCCTTTTCCGTGAGCCAGCGGTTCCAGGAGTTCGGCATCCGGATGGCCCTCGGCGCCGCCCCGGGTTCCGTGCTTCGGATGGTGCTCACCCAGGGGATGTCTCTCGTTGGCGTGGGCCTCGGACTGGGTCTCGCCGTCGCTCTCCTTTTCGCGCGCCTTCTGTCGGGCCTGCTCTTCGGGGTTCGTCCGACCGACCCGGTGACGTTCGCGTCGGTGGCGCTCGTTCTCCTCGGGGTCGCCGCCGCCGCCTGCTTCTTTCCGGCCCGCCGCGCGACCGGCGCGGACCCGATGCACGCCCTCAGGAACCGGTAAAAGCGGCGCCCCCGCGTGCTCGCGGAAAGGACGCCGCTCCGTCTCAAGACCAGCCGCGGCCCGTCGGACGGAGGGGCGCCCGTCGAAGGGAAGGCGGCGGATCAGCGGCCCGCTGCCCCGAGCTCAGCCTGAGGAACCGCCGCCGCCACGATCAGCGCTTCCAGCTCGCGCTGCATTCGATCCCGGGTCTCGACGGCGGCCGCGGCGATCGCGTCCTCTCCGCCGTCGACGGAGATGGGGTCGAGCACACGGACGGGCAGACGGCCGGGACGCGACCGAAACCGATCCGTATCGACGATCGCGTCGAGCGGCGCGGCGACCACGGGAACGATCGGAACGCCCGCCGCCGCGGCGAGGCGGAACGCGCCGGTCTTGAAGGGCAGCAGCTCGCGTCCGGCGTTGCGGGTTCCCTCGGGCATGAACCACACGGAGAGGCCCTCCTCCTTCAGCCTCCGGGCGGCGGCCGCGAGCATCTGTCGGGCCGCCTCCGAGTTGCCGCGCTCGATCACGAGATTTCCCGAGGCGCGAAAGAACCATCCGAAGAGCGGGATCTTCGAGATTTCGCGCTTGCCGACCGCGACCGTCCGTCGCGGGACGATGGCGCCGTACACCAGCAGATCCATGATGCTCTGGTGGTTGGAGACGAAGACGCAGGGCCGCGACGCCGAAAGCCTCGCCGCGTCTACGTCGATCTTCCACCCCATGAGCCGCACGATCCCGCCGCAGAAAAAGCGGGAGAAGAGAAAGACGTTGTTGCGGCTTCCGTGGGTGACGACGAGAGCGACCAAACCCGCCGCGGAGCAGAGAAAGAACCAGACCCCGCCCGCCAGAAAACCGAGGAAGAAAGCCGCCCGCTCGACCAGCGCTCTCAGGTGGCCTGTCCGTGCTTGCGCCGCATCGACTCGTTCCATTTCTCCGACTCCCCGCGGGGAATCGAGACGGAGCGCCAGCCCGTTCCCGCAAAATGCTTCGCGAGGAAAACGAGCTGCCCGGAGTGGTACGCGAAATGCGCGACGTGCCGGGTGATCGCGGTCATAGCCGTATGCGGCTCCGAGTTGATGCGGACGGTCCGCCCGAGATCCGCAGGCGCAAGCGCCTCGATCGCCGAGAACGTCAGCGCCCACGCGGACTCCCACCGCGCCATGAGCGCTTCGCGCGTCTCCCCTTCCGCCAGAAACTCGCGGTCGCGCTGCCGGTCGGGCTTGTCGCCGTCGGACGTCAGAAAGTCGGTGAATCGGGAGCGCATGTTTCCGCACAGGTGCTTGACGATGATCGCGATCGAGTTCGACTCGGGATCGAGCGTGCTGAAGAAGTCCGCATCGGAGACCTGCTCGAGCGCCCTCTCGACGAGCTTCTTGTGGCCGCGCAGCCGCCGGAGCGCATCCGGCAGATAAGCGAAGAGCGGGCTGTCGTCCGGCGTGCCCGGCGCCACGGTCACGCCCCCGCCCGAGTCTTGTTCGGATACGGCGGGCGCACCGGCGGCGCGACAGGATGCTTCTTCAGTTCGTCCAGGACCACGGAGATGGCCTTCTCGAGCTGGGGATCCCTGCCCGCGATCACGTCGGCCGGCGTCTGCTCGACCTCGATGTCCGGGGCGACGCCCTCGTTCTCGACGATCCATCCCTTCTCCGCGTCCCAGATGGCGAGGTTCGGCGCCGTGATCGTGCCGCCGTCCATCAGGACCGGGAGTCCGAGGATGCCGACGAGCCCTCCCCAGGTGCGCTGGCCGATCAGGGTCCCGACGCCGAACTTCCGCCACATCCAGGGAAGGAGGTCGCCTCCCGAGCCCGCGTTCTCGTCGATGATCATCGCCTTCGGACCCTGGATGGACGCGCTCGGCGTCTTCATGTCCGCGCCGTACCGCATCGCCCAGTACGCAATGAGCGGCTTCTGCAGCAGGTCCACGTAGTAGTCCGCCACGCTGCCGCCGCCGTTGTAGCGCTCATCCAGGATCACCGCGTCCTTGTACGCCTGGGGAAAGGAGTACCGTTTGAAGTAGGTGTGTCCGAGGCTGCCCGTGTTGGGCACATAGATGTAGGCGACGCGCCCGCCCGTCGCCGCGTCCACCTTGCGCATGTTGCCTTCGACCCAGTCGCGGTTGCGCAGCGCGGCTTCGGTCGCGACCGGCACGACCGTGACCGTGCGCGCTCTCGAGCCGTCCGCCGCCGGTCCGACGGTGATCTCGGTGAGCTTTCCGGACGTGTTTTCGAAGAAGCTGTAGAGGTTCGCCGGCGGCGCGACGTTGCGCCCGCCAACCGCCAGCAGGTACTCACCGGCCCGCACGTTGACGCCGGGTTCCGTCAACGGCGACCGGAGCTCCGGGTTCCAGTTCAGACCTCCGTAGACTTTGCTGAACCGATAGCGCCCGTTCTCAACCGCGTAGTCGGCGCCGAGAAGGCCCCCCGGCACGGCGGCCGGTTCCGCGAAATGATCCCCGCCTCCGCCCCGATGGTGGCCGACGGACAGCTCGCTGCACATCCACTG
>JBDUBP010000263.1:0-5571 GCA_040004075.1 Acidobacteriota bacterium
ATGAACCCGTGGACCGTCGTCCCGATTCTGAGCCTGGAGTACGCGATCGGCCGCGCGGTCGTGGGGCATCGTGCCGGCGGGGGAGGCATCGACTGGAGCGCGCTCGCGCGCGGCTCCTTCGCCCAGGCGTTCCGGACCCTGGGCTCCCGCGATCTCGCCGCGCTGCTGGTCGGCGGCGCGCTGGTCGCGGTGCCGAGCGGAATTTGCGCCTACGCGCTGGTGGTCCGATACCTCACGAGAAACAGGCGCCGCGTCGAAGGGAGCTGAGCCGTTCTCGGTTCACCGGGGGTCACGTGATCAGATGTGAGGCGGTCCGTTTCGCCCCTCACCCCGCCCTCTCCCCGGCGCGCGGGGAGAGGGCGCAGACTCGCGGAGGGAGACGGAGCGAGGGCGCCTTTTGAGACTGTAGAATCTCGCCTCCGTCACATTCGACATTTTCGCGGAGTCTTCACCCTGATCGGCCGCAACCTCTCTCAATACCGCATCACCGCCTCCATCGGCGCCGGTGGGATGGGAGAGGTCTATCGCGCGACCGACGCGAGGCTCGGCCGCGACGTCGCGATCAAGGTGCTGCCGACGGCGACCGCGAGCGATCCGGAGCGCCGCAAGCGCTTCGAGCAGGAAGCGCGCGCCGCCTCCGCTCTGAATCACCCGAACATCCTGACCGTTTACGACATCGGCGAAGACGACGGCACCACCTACATCGCGATGGAGCTCGTCGAAGGAAAGACGCTCCGCGAGCTGATGGCAACCGGGGAGCCGGTCGCGACGAAGAAAGTCCTCGACATCGCCGTGCAGACAGCCGAGGGTCTCGCGAAAGCGCACGGGGCGGGGATCGTGCACCGCGACCTGAAGCCCGAGAACCTGATGGTCTCGAAAGACGGGTACGTCAAGATCCTCGATTTCGGCCTGGCGAAACTGACCGAGCCGGCGGCGCAGGACTCGACAGCCTTGCCGACGGTGGTCGCTTCCGCCACGACGCCCGGCACGGTGATGGGCACGGCCGGGTACATGTCGCCCGAGCAGGCGAGCGGCCAGGCCGTCGACTTTCGCTCCGACCAGTTCACGCTCGGCGCGATCCTTTACGAGATGGCGGCGGGCAAACGCGCCTTCGAGAGAAAGACCGGCGCGGAGACCCTGGTCGCGATCATCCGCGAGGAGCCCGAGTCTCTGGAACAACTCGCCCCGAAGGCCCCGGCGCCGGTGCGCTGGATCGTCGAGCGCCTGCTCGCCAAGGATCCCGAGGAGCGATACGCCTCGACGAAGGATCTCTGGCGGGATCTGAAGAGCGTCCGCGATCACCTCTCGGAGACTTCGGCGTCGGGCGGGCTCCAGGCGGCCGAGCCCGCGAAGCCGCGCCGGCGCGGATGGGCCCTGCCGGCGGCGGCGGCTCTCGCTGCCGGAATCGCGGGGGGCTTCCTGTTGGCCGGCCTGACCGGGAGCAGGTCAGGCCGGCCCGTGGAGCTGACGCAGCTCACGTACTCGCGAGGCGGCATCTCGTCCGCGCGGTTCGCTCCCGATTCGCAGACCATCGTGTACGCCGCCGCCTGGGAAGGGCTTCCTGAGGACCTCTTCACGACGCGTGCCGGCAGCTCGGAATCGCGGCCGCTCGGGCTGAAGCACGCGGGGATCTTCGCGATCTCCTCGACCGGCGAGCTGGCGATTTGCCTGAACCGCCATTTCCTTTTCGGTTTCGAGGCCGTCGGAACGCTCGCCCGGATGCCTATCGACGGCGGCGCGCCGCGCGAGATCCTCGAGGACGTCGAGTCCGCCGACTGGTCGCCCGACGGAAAGAGCCTCGCGGTCGCACGCCAGATTGGAAATCGGATCCGGGTGGATTACCCGATCGGAAAGGTGCTGTACGACGCGCCGGGATGGGTGACCGACGTCCGTATCTCGCCGGATGGGAAACTGGTCGCGTTCGTCGACCACCCACAGCGCGGAGACAGCGACGGCCACGTGAAAGTCGTCGACACGAATGGAAAGGTGCGGCTGGACGGACCCTTCGCTCTCCTCGGTCTCGCCTGGTCGCCGGGAGGAGACGAGATCTGGTCGGCGGGGCGCAAGGGAGTCGAGGCGACCTCGCTTTCAGGCAGGACGCGATCGGTCTGGAATGCTCCGGGAGGAGCGATCCTCGACCTCGCCCGGGACGGACGGGTGCTCTGCGCAGTGAACTCTCCTCGCCGGGAGATCGTCGGCGTTTCGGAGGGCGACAAGGTGGAGCGCAACCTCTCGTTGCTCAACTGGTCATTTCCCAAGGGCATCAGCGCCGACGGCAAGACCGTTCTCGTCGACGAACAGAACATCCAGCCCATGGGCATCTACCTGCGCAAGCTCGATGGGTCTCCTGCCGTTCGTATCGGGGAGGGCGCATCGTATGGTTTCTCGCCGGACGGACGGTGGGTGCTTTCCACGCGGGACGGACGCAACGGTCAGTTCACTCTCCTGCCGACGGGGGCGGGAGAGCCTCGCCCGCTTTCGCTGACCGGCATCAGCATGCAGGCCGCGACCTGGTTCCCGAACGGGCGGCAGATCCTCTTCGCAGGCAACGAGCCGGGACGGGGAACCCGGCTGTTCGTGCAGGACGTCGCGGGTGGTAAACCCAGGGCGATCACGCCCGAGGGGGTGAACTTTCTCTTCGACATGATCTCGCCGGACGGCAAGTCGGTCGTGGCGACCGGGACGGATCGAAAAATCGACCTCTATCAGATCGCGCCCGAAGAGCCCCGCCCTGTACCCGGCCTCGCATCGGATGACATCCCGCTGCGGTGGACGCCGGACGGGACCTCGATCTTCGTCTATCACCCGTCCGCGCCCCCGCTCCGCGTCGAGAAAGTGGACGTGAAGACCGGCCGGCGCACGCTATGGAAGGAGATCAACCCTCCCGATCCCTCCGGCGTGGAACAGGTCGGCCCGATCGTGATCTCGCCCGACGAGAAGTCGTACGTGTACTCCTACCGGCGCGCCGTCGGCGAGCTCTACCTGGCGACAGGACTGCGCTGACGGAGAGAAGCCGCTGGCTCCTCCCTCCCTCCGCTCCCTCTGCTTTCTCCGACAGCGGCGAAAACAACGGACGAAACAAGAAAGAGATTTCGACGCAGAGGCACCCTCTTTCGAATTCCGCGAGGCGATGCTTCCGGCGTCGCGCCTGCCGGTCTCGTTTCCCCTGCTACAGTGCCCCTGTGCCGTACGACACCGACGCTCCGACTCCCGAGCGCGAACAAACGGACGAGAGCCTCCGCACCGAACGCGGGAACATCGATCGCGAGCGGTTTCGGAGGCAGGCAGCCGGGGAGGAAAGCGTCGACCGGGTCGTCCACAGGGCCCGGGAGCAGGCGGACGCGGTGCTGGACGCCGCTCGGGAGAAGGCGGATCACCAGGAGGCCGGAGTGCCGGGCACCATGGCGGCGTCGAAAGTCTCCGGCGAACGCGTCGTCGAAGACGAGGCGTTGCGGCGGGCGCGCGCGACGGAAGACGAAGTTCTCCGTCTCGATCGCCAGCTGCGCGCCCGAGCGCTGTCTACCTTTCTGGCAATCGAGCGGGAACGCACGGACTTCGACCTCCTGACCGAGCGGTCGTTTTCCGATGACGCGCTCGCCAACCGCGACGATTTCCTCGGGATGGTCAGCCATGACCTGCGAAGTCTCCTCAATGGAATCGTGATCCGCGTCCGGCTCCTCGCGATGGAAAACCCGGAGGGGGAACGCGGGGAACGGATCCGCCAGGAGACCGACAGAATCCAGAGCTACGCCGCGCGCATGACCCGGCTCATCGGTGACCTCGTCGACGTCGTGAGTATCGACGCGGGAAAGCTCGCCGTCGCTCCGGTCCGACAGGACTGCCGGGCCTTGATCGACGAGACGATGGCCACCTTCCTTCCGATCGCAGCCGGAAAGAACATTTCGCTGACGAAGACGGAACCACCCCCTCTCGTGGCGGACTTCGACTCCGAGCGGTTGCTCCAGGTCCTCGCCAACCTCATCGGAAACTCGATCAAGTTCACGGCGCCCGGCGGCAGCGTATCGGTCGCCGTCGAACGGAAGGGCGAGGAAATCCGGTTCTCCGTGCGCGACACCGGCTCCGGAATTCCAACGCGCATGCTCGAAAACATTTTCGAGCGCTTCTGGCAGGTGGGAAAAAACGACCAGCGAGGTCTGGGGCTCGGGCTCTACATCTCCCGGTGGATCGTCGAAGCGCACGGCGGCCGGATCTGGGCCGAGAGCGAAGAAGGCCGCGGAAGCCGGTTTTTCTTCACGATCCCGCTCCACGCGCGCGTCCGGTGAGAAGCGCGCACGCCTCCCTGGGGTCGGGCGAGGAGCGCGGGATTCAGGTCAGTTCCATGTAATCGCGAACGAATCGCACGACCATCGAGCCTTCCCCGACGGCAGACGCCACCCGGTTCATGGCGCCGGCCCGGATGTCGCCGGCCGCGAAAACTCCGGGCGTGCTGGTCTCCAGGGGCATCGGCTCGCGGCGCTCTTTCCAGAGGCGCGCGTACCCGGCATCCACGGACAGATCTCTGCCGGTGATCACGAACCCCTTCGCGTCGCGCAGCACGCCGGCGGGGAGCCAGTCGCTTCGCGGCTTCGCGCCGATGAACACGAAAACCGCGTCGATGTCCTCGACCTGGCTCGCTCCATCGCCTTGCCGGAGCTCCACGCGTTCCACGCGGCCCTCCCCTTCGACGCGGAGGAGCTCCGTCCGGGGCCGGAGGTGGATGTTCGGCGTCTTTTCGATCTGATCGATCAGGTATCGGGACATCGAGTCGCGAAAAGAGTCGCGCCGCACCACCATCTGCACGTCCATCGCGTAGCGCGCCAGGTGCATGGCGCCCTGTCCCGCCGAGTTTCCCCCGCCGACGACGAGAACGCGCCGGTCGCGGAACGCGGGCGCCTCCGTCGTCGCGGCCCCGTAATAGACCCCGGCGCCCGTGTGGTCCGCCACGCCGGGGGCGGGGTGCTCGCGGTACTCCATGCCCGTCGCGGCCAGGATGGTCCGCGTGACGATCTCCCGGCCGTCGCTCAGCGTCAGGTGCTTGTATCCCGCCTCCACAAAGACGCCCGTCACTTCTATGGGCACGAGCAGCTCCGCGCCCAGCCGCTGCGCCTGCGTCACGGCGCGCCGCGTCAGCTCGCTCCCGCTGACGCCGGCCGGGAACCCGAGATAATTTTCGATTCTGGAGCTGCTGCCTGCCTGCCCGCCGGGCGCGTGCCGGTCGAGCAGCAGCGTTCGCAACCCTTCGGAAGCGCCGTACACCGCCGCGCCCAACCCGGAGGGACCGGCGCCCACGATCACGAGGTCGTAGAGCTCCAGGGCGGCCGAAAGCGACCGGCCGAGACGCTCGGCCACCTGGCGCGGCTCCGGATTGCGCAACGCGGATCCATCTTCGAAGAACAGCGCGGGAAGCTCGCTGACCCCGATCCCGGCCGCGTCGAGGAGGCTTCGCGTATCCGGGTCCCGTTCGACGTCGAGCCAGCGATACGGGATGAGATTGCCCGCGAGGAAGTCTTTGATTCCGTGCGATCGAGGCGACCACTGATGACCGACGAGCCTCAGTCCCTTCGCCTCGGG
>JBDUBP010000153.1:0-5530 GCA_040004075.1 Acidobacteriota bacterium
GAAGGCGAGGTACTCCACGAGGCCGAGCGCTTCGACGTAGTTGGCGCGCGCCGCCGCCCGATCCCCCCGGCGGCCCAGATTGCCCTCCATCTCCAGGAGAGAGAACGCCGGCACGCGGGCGAAGACCGTGTGGAAATCCTTTCGCGGAAATCGCCGCCCCTCGCACCACTGCGCCAGCCCTTCGTGAAGCCAACCGGGCGCATGGTCCTTCGAGAGAAACCGGATCCAGGCATGCGCCAGCTCGTGAGAGAGGACCGACCGAAGCTCCGGCGTGAAGCCGGCCGCGGGATCGAAAGAGATGCGGATCTTGCCGTCGAACACACCCGACACCCAGTCCGGGACGGCGACGAGGGAAAAGAAGCGGCGGCCGGCGTACAGAATGACGATCTGCGGGCCGGTGAGGTCTTCGGCGCCGAAGAACTCGCGCTGCCGCACGTACTCGTTCTCGAGGTGCGCTTCGGCCGCCGCCACCACGGATTCGGCGACCGCCGCGTCCGAATAGACGGCGAACCTCTCGCTCTGCACGAGGCGCTGCCCCGGTGTGACGGACAGCTCCCGCTGGGCGCGTTCGAGGCGGGCCCGGATGGCGGGATCGCCTGCTCCCGACTTCCGGGCGAGCTCCCAGGCGGCGACCGCGTCCTCGAGCCGGTTCACCGCGGCGAAGCCCTCGCCGATGGCGGCGTAGAGCTCGGGCGGCGCGAGCCGGAGCTCCGCGCGTTCGAGCGAAGCGTCGAGGGTTGCGCTCGCAAACTCATAGTCGCCGTTCTGCAGGTACACGCGGGCGAGCTCCGCGAGGATCTCGCCGCTGTCCGGGTCCCGGACCGCCGCCTCCGAAAGAATCTCTATCGACCGGGCTCTGTCGCTCGCCCGCGCGAAGCCGCGCGCGATCTCCGCGAGGCGCGCCGAAGCCTCCCGGGCAGCCAGGGGATGGCGGCGTTCGTCCTCACGAAACTTCTGGAGCCGCCGGGCGGGAGAGTCCGCGTGATCCGCAAGCCGCTGGCCCTGAAGGGACGAGATGTTCGCCATGAGCAGCAGACCCGCCAGCGAGAGCGCCGCGACCACCCGCCGGGTCACGAGACGTGGAATCGCGCCTCGCTTTCGCTCTGCAGGCGTTCGTCGCGGGCGTCGCGGAAGATGACACGCAGGGAATAGTCCCCCGTCGGAAGACCGATGGCCGAGAAGTCGAGCAGCATCTTGACGAGCCCCTCCGCATCGGGATCGGACCGCCCGATCAGAGAGAGCCGCGCGGGACGCCGAGCGCGTCCATCCGCGTCCACCACCTCCGCCTGGATTTCAAAGGGTGACATGGCCTGGCCGGGAGTCTTTCGGTACAGCATCAGGCACACGCGGGAGGTCCCACCCGCCACGACCGTCGGAACGATCCGAGGGACAAAGGCGGTATTACCGACCCGGAACGGCTCGGCCTCTCCCGCGATGGGCGCGCCCGCCGCATGGTCCCTCAGGCGAACGCCGTCCTCGGCATCAACGAACAGGGGCGGGAGGGCGCGCATGGCGGCGGAAGAGTTTTCCGGCACGTCGAGCGCGGCGACACGGAAACCGAACCGCCCGTCCCGTCCGTCGCGCACATAGGCCCGGACCCGGTATTTTCCGGGGACCAGCCGGCACGTCCCGTAAAAGACGAGCCCGGCGCGCCGCAGCCGCTCGCCGCTCGCCGCCGTGTCCACCGACACGACGCGGGTGAAGAAATCGGCGACCCGTCCATCCTCCCCCGTGATGTAGACGTAGAGCTCCAGCGCAAATTGTCCGGCGGGAACCGAGGTAAACGCGGCGCCGGGAATCTGGAGGAGCACGGGAACGCGGCTGATTTTTTCTCCGCCAAAGGAGAGCGCGAGCAGCTCGAGCGGAAGAGTTCCTTCCTGCTTCTCCTGCGTGATCACGTCGGCCGCCGAAAGCATCCGCTGAAGCGGAGTCATCGACTGGAACGACTTCGTCTCGTAATAGCCCGCCCGCGCCGAGACGCGCATCCCCTTGCGTTTGACGCGCACCTTGAGGGAATGGAAGTGCCCATCCTGGCCGGTCTGCGGCGCCTGAAACGCGAGCACGTAGGTCAGACTCGTTCTCTCGGAGATTCTCTTCAACTGCGCCGACAGGTCGTTGGTGTTCTTGAGCACCTCCCCGCCGGTCCCGTGCGCCAGAGCAAAGAGAGACTCCTCCCCGCGGCCCGCCGCGGAACCGAGCGAAGTATCGCCCTCCCCTTTCAGGCCGGCGATGTCAACGGCGTAGACGATGCAGTCGGACCGCCGGAGCAGGTCGACGGTATCGGAGAGGTCGCGGTGGAGCGGACCGTTGGCCCACCGGCGGTCGACGTCGAAAGTCCAGAACTGCCCGGAGAACATCGCGTTGTTCTCCGAGACGACGCTTTCCGTGGATTTTGACCGGGCGACGCTTCCGGAGAGCAACCGTCCATCGAAGCCCTCTGAGAAGTAAACGATCGTCTTACGGCCCTGGACGGAGTCCAGAGCGGCCGCCAGGGATCCCATCGACCCCAGGTGCCGTCCGACGCGAGTCACGGCGTAGTCGTCCGCGTCCTTCTGCGCCATCGCCGCATAGAGCCGCGTCGACGAAGTCGGATCGATGATGGAGCTCGTGCCGCGCGTCTGTTCCTGCACGGACGAATTGGTCGTGGGATCACCGGGAAGGCTGAACACGAAGGCCAGCGGGTCGTAGGCGTGCTCCTCGTCCTGGCTCGGCAGGCCGACGGAGGAGATCGCGCGGACCAGCTGCCTGCGGTCCGCCGTGAATGTCATCTGGAGGCGTGCTCCCTGCTCCACCGAGGTGGTCGCTACCGCCGCGAGGTCTTCCGGGTCGAGGCCGCTCACGATGAAGCGCGTCGCCGCTTCCCGCGCCCGGACGATTTCCGCAGGAGTCGCGTACGTCAGGTCGAAGAGGAAAAGAAGATGCCGCCGGGAGGCCGCGGGGAGCTCGGACGAAAGGCCGTCAACCTCCCGCGACCGGTTCAGGTCGACCACGTCCACGGCGGTGATCGCCTGCCTGCGCCCGTCGTCCTCGACCTCGAAGTCCGCGGCGGTCAGGCCCCGCACCGGCTTTCCGTCGCGGCTGATCACGTGCACCGGCACCTCGACCAGAGACGCGGACGCCGTCTCGCGGACCGTCGTTTTTTCGGGTTTCGGCCCGACGGCCGGCAGAGCGGCCGAAAGGAGAAGCCCCGCGAGCGCAATGTGGAAGGTCCTCACTGTGGCACGCCCCTGACGTCGTTCGAGCCTACACCCAAAGGGGGGCCGACGCCGGTTCTCAGGCATTGCTCAGACAAGCTTCTTTCGAGGGTTGAGTCAGCAAGTCTCACCCGGGGAGCCTCGACAGGATCCCGCGGGCGCGAGTCACGTCCGCGGGAGCGCGAGAGGCCGGGACGCGGGCCACGAATTGCTCGAGCGCGACGCGCGCCGTCGGGCCGTCTCCCTGCTGAGCGGAGACGATCCCGATGTTGAACAGCGCGTCCAATTGCCCCGGATCGAGGGCGACGGCCCGCTTCCACGCCGCCACGGCCTCGGCATGACGGCCGAGCTCTTCCAGCACGACCCCGCGCCCGTTCCATGCGCGCGGAAGCCTCTCGTTCAACGCGAACGCCTTGTCGAAGGCGCGAAGCGCGCCCTGAAGATCGCGGGCGTGCACGAGGGTGATCCCGATGTTCTGCCAGGCGACGGCATTGCGCGGATCGAGCCGGAGCGCATGCTCGAACGACTGGATCGCCGGAGCCGTCTGGCCCGCGCCGGCGCGCGCGATTCCGAGCGCGTTGGCGACGTCGGGGTCCTCGCTCCCCGAGAGCGGCTCGAGGACCGCGAGCGCCTCCCGGCCGCGGCCGATGCCCGACAGGAGAAGTCCGAGCCGGCTCTTCAGCCGCTCGTCGAGGAGGCCGCGCCGCTCGGCCTCGCGCAGCGTCTTCACCGCGGCGGGGTCGTCCCCGGACTGGCCCTGGAGAAAGGAGAGGTACTCGTAACCGCTCGCCATCCCGGGACGTTCGCGCACGATCTTCTGCGCCAGCGCCATTGCCTCCGCGGCGTGCCCCCGCTGATAGAGGTCGATCATCTCGTGCGTCTCCGAGTCGATGGCGACGAGGTTTTTGGGATCGTCCTCGGGCCCGAAGCGGTCTTTTCCGGCGGCGCGGCCCGAGAGATATCCGAGGCTCCTCAATTTTCCCGCGGTTTCGGCCGAGGATGAGCCCGGCGCGGCGGCCGCGGCCGAGAAGGCGGGCAGCCGCGCCTTGAGCGCGCGAAGGACGTCCAGCCGCGTCGCCGCGAGATTCCTGGCCTCTCCCGGATCGGCGCGAAGGTCGTAGAGCTCGGGAAGCGGGAGGTCCACGTACTTGAACCCTCCGCCGATCACGCCGCGAAGAGGAGCCCATCCACGCGTGTAGAAGGAGGTGAGGGATTCGAAATACGACGTGTCGGCCACGGCGCCGTTGCTCGTCGAAGAAACGGCCGGCGCGCGACCGAGAAGGGGGCGCCCGGTCGCGCCCGCCGGAAGCGTCCCCCCTCCCGCGGCTTCGACGACGGTCGGCAGAATGTCGACGTGCCGCGCTGCGCGGGGATCCGAGCGCGCGGCGATCTGCCCGGGCGACCAGAGAACGAGCGGCACGCGAAGAGTGGCCTCATACGCGAAGAGTCCGTGGGTGCGCTCGCCATGGTCCCCGAGAGCTTCGCCGTGGTCGGACGTCACGATGACGAGCACGGGTCGTCCGCGCGCGGCGAGATCGCCGACGAGCGGAGCCAGCGCCGCGTCCACGGCCGCCACTTCGCCGAGATAGGGCTCGCCGGCGAACCGGGAGTCGAAGGGCGGCGGCGGACGGTACGGCGCGTGGCAGTCGTACAGGTGTATCCAGGCGAACCGCGGAGACGTGTTGGCCGCGGCGAGCCACGCGCGCGCCGCGGCGACGACTTCCGAGGCCGGCCGCTCGGGCATCACAAACTGGTCTTCGTTCGCCCCCTGCGGGTAGGACTGGTCGTAGACGTCGAACCCGCGTGAAAGCCCGAAGCGGGAGTCGAGCGGAAAGGCGCCGATGAAAGCGCCGGTCGCGTACCCGCGGTCGTGCAGGAGTGTCGCCAGCGTCGGCAGATTCTCCGGGAGCACGAAGCCTTCGTTGTCACGCACGCCGTGCTGGTACGGGTAGAGCCCCGTCAGGATGTTGGCGTGGGAAGGAAGAGTCACGACGCTCTGCGCATGCGCGTCGGGAAAAACGAGCCCTTCGCGCGCGAGACGGTCGAGCGCCGGCGTCTGAACGCGCTTGTTGCCGAGGAATCCCACCGAGTCCGCCCGGAGCGTGTCGATCGTGATCAGCACGACGTCCGGGCGCGACGCTCCGGCAAACGGCCTCGACAGCGCGGCGGGCCGGCGGCAGCCGCCGAGCGCCGAAAGGACGGCGAGGACAAAGGCCGCAGGAAGTAAGAGCGGCGTTGGGCGGCGGTTCAGGTCCGACTCGTTCCCACGGCGCCCGTCGCCTTCGCCCTGCGCCCTGCGCCGCCCGGAGAGCGCCCTTCGCCCTTCGCCCTTCGCC
>JBDUBP010000277.1:0-18634 GCA_040004075.1 Acidobacteriota bacterium
GTCCAACGCGCGACTGATGGCGAACGTGACCGCGAGCGGTTGAACCGCCAGAAGGCGTTGCTCGCGCCGCCCGGCACGCTAAAGGCCGCGAGGCGCTGGCCCTCACGATCGCCGCCTCCTGTTTGAGACGTCTCCGGCGGGGTCGACGCCGGGGAGAAGAAAGCCCGCCTCGGGAGGCCGGGCCGTGCCGGAATCCGCCGGCTCCGATGGGTGATCGACAAGCGTGGCGGGGAACGCCCGATACCGCGCCCTGACAGGCCCGCATATTGCTTGTCAGAATGGAGTCAACAACACCGAGCCGCGCACGATCCGTGGTCGTGGGCGGAAGGAGATCTCATGAAACATGGATTGAGTGCCGTGATTCTGTCTTTTCTCGCTTCGGCGGCTGTTTTTGCGCTCGAAGTTCCCCTGAACACGGTCCAGTTCCCGGAGAGGAAGTCCGTCGACGTGCCCTTCTTCGCGACACGGCAGGCTCCCGCCGGCGCCTCCCTCGAAGGAGAGGTCGAGGCCCGGGGCCCCCAGGCGAAGGTCGAGCTCGAATTCCGGGGCCTGCAGCCGGCCGTCCTGTTCGGCGGTCAGATCAACAGCTACGTGGTGTGGGCCGTGGCCCGCGATGGCAGCGCCCAGAATCTGGGCGAGTTGTGGAGCCGCGACGAGAACGGCAAGGCCCGCTTCCAGACGGGGCTGAAGGAATTCGCGGTTCTGGTGACGGCGGAGCCGATCCCCGGGTCGCTGCGCCCCTCGGACCTCGTCGTCTTCATCTCTCAGCCGGTGAAATCGAAATACGCGAAAAACTCCCAGTTCGCGTATTCCGCTTTCCGGCCCGCGGTCCCGCGTGACGTCGACTCGATCGGCTCGCTCCGGTATCGGGAGCGCGAGCCTCTCGAGCTCTACCAGGCGCGACGGATCTACCAGACGGCGGAGAACGCGGGCATTGCCAATTACGACGCACGCTCGATGTCGGAGGCAAGAACGACTCTCGCGCAGGCGGCGAACTCCGCCAACTCGGGAGGGAGCAGCCGCGTGGTCGCCGACTATTCGCGGCGGACGGTCAGCCTGGTGAGCACAGCGGCGCGCGCGATGTGGAAGGCGGTCGCCGAGAGGGAAGAGGCGGAGATTGCGGCCGGGCGGCGCGCCCAGCTCGACGCGCTCGGCCGCCAGGCGGCGCGCGCGGAGCAGTCGGCTGCGGAAGCCGACATCGCGCGACGCCGCGCCGAGATGGAGCGGGAGCAGACGGCTGCGCAGGCCGAAATCGCGCGCCGGCGCGCGGAGGTCGAGCGGGATTCGGCGGCGCGCGCGCAGTCGGAATCCGAAGCGACCGCGGAGCGCCTGGCGCGGGAGAAGCAGGCCGCCGAGCAGACCGCGATGGCGTCCGACGAGGCCCGTCGTCAGGCCGAGGAGGCGTCGCGGCGCTCCGAGGAGCTTCGCCGCAGGGCGGAGGAGGACAGGGGAGCGGCGGAGCGGGCGCAGGCCGCGGCGGCGCAGCAGACAGCCGCTCTCGAAGAGCAGAAGAATGCGGCGGAGCGCGCCCGCGCGGAAGCCGCGGAGCAGGCGGCGGCTCTGGAACAGCAGAGGACGCAGCTCACGGCCGAGAAGGAGTCGCTCGCCGCGGATCGGGACCGGGTCCAGAAGGACCGGGACGCCCTCCAGCAGCGGCTTTCCGGCGCCCTGGCGGGGGTCGCCACGACCCGGACGACGGCGCGCGGAATCGTCGTCAGCCTGCCGGGGATCCTCTTCGAGACGGGGCGTTCGACGTTGAAACCGTCCGCTCAGGTGGCTCTCGCGAAGATGGCGGGCGTCCTCTCGGTCTTTCCCGATATGAACCTTCGCGTCGAGGGTTATACGGATTCGACCGGCACCGAGGCGGTCAACCAGAAGCTGTCCCGAAGCCGCGCGGCTTCGGTCTCGACATTCCTCCAGAAGCAGGGGATCGGCCCTTCGCGGATCGTCGCCGAGGGCTACGGGTCGCAGTTCCCGGTCGCGTCCAACAAGACGCCCGCCGGCCGCGCCCGAAACCGGCGCGTCGAAGTCATTCTCGCCGAAGGCGTAGTGGCCGCACCGGCCTCGTAAGGAAGTCCGGTCAGGATGAAAGAGGAGCGGCGGCGAAACGCCCCCGCTCCCGAGGAGTCATCTTCTCCGGCCGCGATACCAGAACCCGCCACCGCCCAGGACCACGAGAACGATGATGATGATGAGAAGTGTCGTGCTATCCAAGTTCGCTCCTTCTCTGTTTGCGGCGCGGCCGTGACGGTCCGCCGCTCGAGATTTCCCTTCGCTTCGAGACCGAAGTGATTCGCCGCCGTTGAAGAACGTCGGTGTTGGTGCGCAGCTTATCTCTCCTGCGCTTCGAGGCGTTCGACTTTCGCGGATGCTTTCGTTGAGCGCGCCGTTTTGTCCCGTGTCGGCGTCAGGATCTTTTCCGCGTTTACGCGCGGGAAGAACCATGTAAACTCGGCCTATGGCGTCAGAAAAAAATTCGGGATTCACCGTCCTCGGGGCGGAGTGGAAATACGAGCGCTCGCGGGAGTCCGACGGAGTGCCGAAGCAGAGAAACGGGATTCCCACCGACGCGCACTCGATGGTCCTTCAGTGCAACGACTGCGGCCACGGGTGGCGGGCGTATCCCTCGCCCGACGGCGGCGAGGCGGGGAAGTTCTTCTCGGCCTTGAACGGGTACGTCACCTCGGTCTGCCCTTTCTGCCGGCAGGAAAACGCTTTTCGTCTCGGCGCCTGATCCGTCCGTTCCTTCCTTTCACCGCCGGTTCTCGCGCTGTCGGCAGCTTATGTAGATTTTCAGCGCTTTTCGGGCCCTTCTGTAGTTCGCGGCCAGCCATGCGCAATTCCGGAGGCCTCTCGACCCCGAAACGCGGGTCTCCTTTCTGATGGGCCGTCACCCGGTGTTTGGGCCCGCCTTGGATGGGGTCGGCCGCGCGGTGATTCGCGCCGCTGGCGGCAGACGGTTCAGGAGATCTGGGGGGGCGGCGGGCTTTCCGCGCTGCGGACCGAGTTCGAAGAAGTCGCCCTCGACGCCGACGACGACTTCTTCCACAGGAAATCGTCGACACCCGCCGGCCTGAGCGGGCCGAGTGCCGTCGGAGCTCCGTGGAGAAAGGCCCGCGGCTGGCGGTCCGGGCGGCCGCCAGCCGCGTCGCGACGTCTCTACTTCGGGCGGGCGCCTTTCTCGAAGAGCGCCGCGTACTGCGGGTAGCCTTCCTGCGCGAGCCGCTCGGCGGGGATGAACCGCATCGCGGCGGAGTTCATGCAGTACCGCTGCCGGGTCGGCGCCGGCCCGTCGTCGAACACGTGGCCCAAGTGCGAATCGGCGTGCGCGGAGCGGACCTCGGTTCGCGGAAGCCCGAGCTTGTAGTCGGTCTTCGTTTTCACGTTCGCCTTCTCGAGCGGCCTGGTGAAGCTCGGCCAGCCCGTCCCCGACTCGAATTTGTCGGAAGAGGAGAAGAGCGGCTCGCCCGAGATCACGTCGACGTAGATGCCGGCCGCGTGGTTGTCGTTGTACTCGTTGGCGAAGGGGCGCTCCGTCCCCTCGTGCTGGGTCACCTGGTACTGAATGGGCGTCAGGCGTTCCTTCAACTCCGCGTCCGAAGGCTTGTGGAAATTGCCCGTCCAACCATTGCCTCCGGCCGCGGGCTGCTGCCCTTCCGCCGGCCGCACCATGGCGATGACGAGCGCCGCTGCCGCCGCGAGAAATCCTGCGTGATTCATTTGTGACCTCCTGCCGCATCACCCCAGAGCTGTTTTAACCGGGCATCGCGGCCGCATCCGTCGCGGTACTGGTGATACCGCGCCGGGCTCTTTTTGTAGAAATCCTGGTGGTACTCCTCGGCGGGGTAGAACGTCGAGGCGGCGACGATCTGCGTGACGATCTTTCCCTTGAACCGCGGCTCCTCCTCGAGCTTGCGCTTCGACTCTTCCGCCGCGCGGTGCTGCGTTTCGTCCAGGTAGAAGATCGCGGAGCGGTATTGCGATCCGTGATCGCAGAACTGCGCGTTCGCCTGCAGGGGATCGACGTTATGCCAGAAGATCTCGAGCAGCTTCTCGTAGCTGATTTTCGCGGGATCGTAGGCGACCTCGACCGACTCGGCGTGCCCCGTACCGCCCGACGAGACCTCCTCGTAAGTGGGGTTCTTCTTCTGGCCGCCGGTGTGGCCCGAGGTGACGGAGAAGACGCCGGGCACGCCCTCGAACGCCGTCTCTTCGCACCAGAAACACCCGCCGGCGAAGACGGCTTTGGCGGGAGGCTGCGACGGCATGGCCCGCAGAGTCCCCAGGAGAGTGCCGAGAAAAATGAGAGAGAGGGATAGACGCATCCGCAAGGTGACCTCCTGTGATGACAACCACAACTTCCAGGACAGGGATTTGATTCCGTTCCCGCCTTCAGGTTACGGCCACGGCGGGGGGACGGATGTCGGGATCCACGAGACCCTCGCCGGAATATTTCAGGCCCCAGGATGGCGGGACACGAGCGATGCGGAAATGGCGGCCGTGACGGCATCGTGGATCGGCGTATCGACCCCCACGGCGCTTCCGTATCGCGAAACGGCCCCCGACAGAACGTCGAGCTCGGTCGGTCCGCCGCGCTCGACGTCGAGAAGGAAGCTCGGTTTCATCGAGGCCGGCAAGACAGACATCCGCTCCAGGACGCGCTCCTCCTCGCCGGGAGGGAAGGCGACGCCTCGCGCACGAGCGACCGCGGCGATCTCCGCGACCGCCCGTTCCAGGAGCCGCCGTCCGAGCGGCGCGGTCCTCACGGGCCCGATCGGCGCCCGGGCAAGGCCGCAGGCCGCGGCCATCGAAGCCAGGAACAGAAACTTTCTCCAGAGGTCGAGGGTGATGTCCTCAGACGCGCGCGCGTCGACCCCGCTGTCCGAGAACGCGGAGGCGATGGCGGCGGCTCGATCGGACCGGCCACCCGCGCGCTCCCCGAGGACGACGGTCTTGAACGGGCTCCGTAACGTGATCTCTCGCGGAGCGGTCCGTTCGACGCTGATCACGGCGAGTCCGGGAACGATCGACTCGCCAGGCACGCCGCGGGCTGTCAGGAACTCGAACGCTTCGACGCCGTTCAAGAGCGGCACAATGACCGCGCCCGCGGAGGCGACTTTGCCCACCGCCTCCGCCACCTCCGCGAGCGAGTAGCTCTTGACCGCCACGATCGCGAAGTCCGCGCGGGAAATTTCCTCGATCCGAGCGGAGGCCGGGACCCGAACGGTCCAGTTTCCATCCGGCTCGACGATCCGCAGACCCGAAGCCTGGATCGCCTCGAGATGGTCTCCTCTCGCGAGAAAGTGAACGTCGTGGCCCGCGCGCGCGAGGGAGGCTCCAAAGTAGCCGCCTATTCCTCCTGCGCCGATGACGGCGACTCTCATGGGCGGTCCTGCGTCCACGCGACGGGCTCCGGTACCGGATGCGAGGATCTCCCCCGACCCGTCAGGCCCGATGCTCCAGCACGTACCGGCATTCGCGACACGTATGGAAGTCCATCATTACCCCGCCGGCGTCGGGCGACCCTTCCTCCGGGATCAGGGTCGTGTCGATCTTGACCGCGTGCCGATTCATCTCGCTGCCGCATCGCGGGCAGGCCAACGGAGCTCGACGGGCGCCGTACGGGCGCGCCACTTCGTCCTGACTCATCTCAGTTCTCCAGAGGAACGCGTTCGCGCCCGTATCTCAGCACTCTTGCCATCCAGACGAGCTCTTTCGCGAAATTGTCGATGCGGCGGACGTAAGCGGGGTCGAGGATCTGTCCCGCGGCGTCGAACAGCTTGTGTGCCGCGGAAAAACTTCCGTCCCAGAAGATCGTCACGAGGCCGAGCTCCCGCAGGACCGGGAGAAGGTTCTCGATGACGCGGGTCCCGCCGAAATTGCCGGACGAGACGCCGCAGATCCCGACCGCCTTGTGGATGTACTCCTTCAGGTTGGTGTCGAGGACGTGCTTCAGGAGGCCGGGATAGCCGTGGTTGTACTCGGGCGCCACCAGGACGAACGCGTCCGCCCGCATGCAGAGCTCCGAAAAGGCCGGGATCTTGATCTCCTCGCCGGCGCCGTCGATCCGCGGCGCGAGCTCCCGCACGTCGACGAGCGCCGTTTCGATTCCGGGCATCGCGGCCAGGTGCCGGACGACGAATCGAGCGACGTTCTTGCTGGCGCGGCCCACTCGCGACGTTCCGAGAATGACCGGGATGAAGAGGGAGCGGTCGTCCGTATCGGCGCTCATTGCACCCGCTTCTCCGTCATATCGTTCTCACCATCCTCAGGACCGGGTCGCGCCGTTCTCGTGTTGCGATCTCGTCCGCTCGGGTGCTGAGAGTAGTTCTCCGCCGGTCCCGCCACAACGTCATCGCCGGGGTGGCTCCCCTGTGGGATTCCCTTCCGGGCCGGCAGAACTCGGGGCTGCGGCCAGCACGTCGAGCTCCAGCCGCAGCATCTCGGCGACGGACCATGCCTGGAAGGGGCACCCTCCCGGGCGGTGCGGCGGATCGCCGTCCGCAACCTCGGAGACGTGGCCGAGGCCCGCGGCATTCAGGTGAGCGCGCAGGGGAGCGAGGAATCGTTCCTCCGCGTCCCGCCGCACGTCGGGCCCGCCGCCGCGGACTCGAACCCACGCTTCTACGAAAGGACCGATCAGCCAGGGCCAGACTGTCCCCTGGTGGTACGCCCCGTCGCGCGCGAGGACTCCTCCCGCGTAGCGGCCGACGTAGGCCGGGTCGCCTGGCGCAAGCGAGCGGAGCCCGAGCGGCGTCCAGAGTCGCTCCTCGACCGCGTCGACCACGCGGCGCGCGCGGCCGTCCGTCAGGAGCGGGAAGGGGAGGCCGCCGACGGCAAAGATCTGATTCGGCCGGAAGCTCGCATCGGTCGCGCCCGCGACGTGGTCGCAATCGACGACGTCGTAGAGAGACCCGGTGTCCTCCTTCCAGAATCGTTCCTGGAAGGCCGCCGCGGCCCTGTCGGCGAGCGTCTTCCAGCGCGCCGTTCGGCCGCCCGCGAGCATCAGCGCGTTGATCCACAGGGCCTGCACTTCGACGGGCTTGCCGGCGCGCGGCGTCACCACCCAGTCGCCGACTTTCGCGTCCATCCAGGTCAGCTGGACTCCCGGGGCGCCGGAAGCGAGAAGGCCGTCTGCGTCGGCGCGGATCCCGTATCGCGTTCCGGCCCTGTACCCCTCGAGGATCCGCTCGGTGGCATCCAGGAGGGCCGAGCGATCGGCGGCGGAGACCCGCCGGGCGAACCGCTTCGCGGCGGCCAGGTACTCGTAGACGGCGACGACATACCAGAGGGACGCGTCGACGGCGTTGTACTCCGGCTCTTCGCCGCGATCCGGAAAGCGGTTCGGGAGCATGCCTTCCGAGACGGCGGCCGCCCACTCGATGAGGATGGCCCGCGCGTCCGCCAGCCGTCCCGTCGACAGGCAGAGGCCCCGGAGCGAAATGAAGGTGTCGCGACCCCAGTCGAGAAACCACGGGTAGCCCGCCACGACCGTTTTCCCCTCGCCGCGGCGAACGATGTAGTCGTCCGCCGCGCGCTCGAGGGGCGAGGAGAACCCGCGGCGGCGGTGGTCCTCGGCGGTCGCGAGCGAAGCCGCGTTCTGCAGCGCACCCGAAGCCGACGGCGCCTCGTCGCCCGCGTTCGCCTCCAGGATCATGGCGGCGTCCGACTGTGAGAGCGCAAAGCGAAACACCCCCGGGGAGGCGAGGTCTTCCTCGCAATCGAGTCCACGCGACCGTTCCTCGGTATAGAGGAAATCGCGATACCAGAGCGGCTCGTGCGTGTACTCGCCGTTGCTCTCGATCGAGAGCTCGGGGACGCCATCGTAGGGATGAAAGCGTCGAACCTCGCCGAGCGTCTCGGGCTCGAAGCGAAACGCCGCATTCTCGTGATGGAGCGAGTGATAGTCGCGCCCCGAGAGAAGCGGCCGGACCTCGAGCGACACCGGGCCCGTCCCGGACGCGACCCTCCACCGGAGAACCGTCGCGCGCGTCTGCCGGGACACGAAGACCTCCTGCTCGATACGCGTCCCGTCCTCCAGAGCGAAGGTCCAGCGGGGCCAGGGGTCCCTGCGAAAGCTCTCGACCCGACGGCTTCCGCCGGGAGAGGAGACGTCGCCGCGGTATGTCTGCTCGGAAATCGGAAACCGCCCGGACGGCGTCTCGACGACCGCGTCGAATCCGTTGACGAGAACGAAGCGGCCGGCGGGCGGATGGGTCGCGGCGAGGAGGAGCGCGTGGTATCGCCGGGTTCTCGGCAGGCGCGCCGTTCCCGAGGCGAACCCGCCGGCTCCGTCCGTCTCGAGCCATTCGCGTTCGGAGGCTTCCTCGGGGAAACCGCCGGTCGCTTCCGCGTGGATCAGGGGTCTCACCTCCTGCGGGTTGGATGCTCTCTCGGGCTCCGGGTTTCGGCGAAAACGACGCCGTGGAGAATTTCGCTTTCCGATCTAGCCGCCGCCGTCGTCCGACGCTGTTCGCACCGACGAAAGGATCGACTGGACGAGCTCTTCGGGGACCGGCGCCTCGTCCCGGAGGCCCGATGAGCTTTCGTAAGCCGCGCGCACCAGATCGACCGTCGTCCGGTAGTTCGCAAGGGCCGCCGCGCAGCCCCCGCAGCCGGCGACGTGGCGAAGCGCGGCGCGCCGCGAATCGGCCCCGAGATTTTTGTCGACGAAATCGAGAAGCTGCGCGGCGAGGGCCCGGCAGGTCAGCATGCCGCGGCAGGGCGCAGCGACGGGTCGAGCAGCCCACGCAGGGCCTGTCGGGCGCGATGCAGGCGGATCTTGACGGCGTTCTCCGTGAGATCCAGAAGGCGGGCCGTCTCGGCGGTGTCGAGCTCCTCGATGTCGCGGAGCATCAGAACGGTGCGGTAGGACTCCGGGAGGCGGTCGATGGCGGCCCGGACGAGGTCCCGGACCTCCCGGCTCTCGAGAAGGACGTCCGCGGATTTTTCCCAGCCGGCGCTCGGGACCGCCTGGTGGCCGTCTTCGTGAAACCGGGGAAGGAGGTCCTCGATGGAGTCCTCCGCCTTCCGCCGCCGCGTGCGCAACTTCATCAGGCACGAGTTGACGACGATGCGGTGCAGCCAGGTAGAAAGCCTGCAGTTCTCCTCGAACCGGGCGAGCGACCGGAATGCGGACAGGAACGCATCCTGGAGGGCGTCGCGCGCATCCTCTTCGCTCCGCACGAAGCGCCGCGCGACCGCGAACAGCCGGCCCCCGTACTCGCGCACGAGGGTCTCGAAGGCTTCCTCGTCCCCCCTCCGCAGAGCCGCGAGGAGCGCTCTCTCGTCCGAGGGCAGGCCGGGCGCAGGCGTCCGCGCCGCGTCGTCGGACCGTCTGCCCTCAGGACTCACGTCTTGCGCCGGACGCTCAGGATGGCGGACACCAGCTCTTCCGGGACGGCCGTGCCGACTGGCTGCTCGAGGTCCTGAAAGGCCTGCCGCCCGAGCGCCGCCGTCTCCTTGTACGTCTCGATATACGCGACGCACGAGGGGCAGACGTTCAGGTGCCGGTCGAACTCGGCGACCCTTTCCGATGGCAGCTCGCCACCCAGGTAAAGGTAGAGAAACTCGATCAGCTCCCGGCAGGTGATGTAGGGACGGTCTTCCATTCGCTCCTTTCGATGCCGGTCAGGCGGCGAAGGTTTCAGCGGGACGGGAGGCGGCAGGCGGGACGCGGACGGGGTCGGAGCCGGGGCCGGAATCGGGAATCGGGGAGCGGGAATCGAAAATACCCTCAACGCTCGATCCGTAACCTCTCACGGGCAACGGCATCCAATCCCCGAACCGTGTTTTCGAGTCGAGGGAGAAGCCGCTGCGCGTTTTGTTATTCGGCGGGGAGTGGCACCGGGCGTGAGAGCGGCAGGGTCGTGCGCCGTTTCGATTGCGCCAACCGCCGAACGGGTCCCGGACGGGGAGCTCGCGGCGCGCATCCTCGCGGGCGAGGAGGAGGCCTTCGACTGTCTCTATCTCCGTTACCGATCGCTCGTGTTTTCGACGGCTCTGCGGCTGGTCGGCAGCCGCGAGGACGCGGAGGACGTCGCGTCGGAGGTCTTCTGGAGGGTCTTCACGAGAATCGCCACCTACGACTCTCGCCGCCCGTTTCTTCCCTGGATCTACCGCATCGCGATGCGCGAGAGCTTTTCGCTGCTGCGGCGCCGGCGGGCACGCGGCCGGCACTCCGGTCCGATGCCCCTGCCAGAGCCGGCTGCGGAATGCCGCATCGAGGAGATCGCATCGATTCGCCAGTTCGCGTCGCGCGCGGAATCGATCATCCGGCGCCTTCCGGCCGGCCAGGCGAAAGCCATCCTCCTGCACGACGTCGCGGACCATGCCGCGGCCGTTCTTTCGCGCTCCCTCGCAGTCCCGCTGCCGACGTTCAAGTCCCGTCTCCGCCGGGCGAGGCGCGCCGTGCGCGCGAAGCTGGAGAATCCGTTCGTTGCCTCGAAAGTCCGTGAGCGAAGTCTGTAGAAAGGCGAACGGCCAACGGCGAAGGGCGCAAGGCGAAGGGCGAATACAACGCGATCTTCCTTCGATTTCCGATTCCCGATTCCCGACCCCCTCTCCCGTCCTACTTCCGGCCGTGCGCGATGCGCGCGGCTTCGGGGAGCGCGCGAAGCCGCAGCATCGACCAGACGCCGAACGCGGGCCCGGGCGCGAGAGCGGCGAAGGCCCACCGCCAGCCCACGTGGGCGACGAGGGCCGGGATGAGCTGGATCGACCCCATCGTGAGGAGGAAGCCCACGCAGGTCTGGATCGTCAGAGCGGTTCCCATGTACTTCGGGTCACCGAGCTCGGTCACGCACGCCGAAAACTGCGCGGAATCGGCGACGACGGAGGCGCCCCAGATCGCGGCGACGGCGAGGAGCAACGCCTCGCTGCCCGAATAGAACAGGCCGATCGTGAGGCAGCACGTTCCAGAGATCCCCATCGCCCACGAGGTCACGACGGTTCGCCCGATACGGTCGGCCAGCAGCCCGGCTGCGACGCATCCGACCGCCCCCGCGCCGATTACCAGAAACGCCGCCGTCTCCGCGAGCGCCGGCGGGCTGCCGCGCGCGGCGAGGCTGGCGCGCACCATCACGGGCGCCCACGTCCACATCGCGTAGAGCTCCCACATGTGCCCGAAATATCCGAAGTTGGCGAGGCGGACGCCCCGGTTCTGGAAGACGCGGCGGATCTGGCCGAAGTCGAAGGAAGCCCGCGGAAGCGCGTACGGTCCGTCCTCCACGAAGAGAAGCACGATCGCGCCGCCCGCGAGCGCGAAGAACGACAGGAAGAGGACGTTCGGCCGCCAGTCCCGGCTGCCGATCGCGTTGACGAGATAGGGAGAGGCCTTTCCGAGCGTCAGCGCTCCGACGAGAATCCCGAGCGCCATTCCGCGGCCGCGCCGGAACCAGGTGGCGAGGATCTTCATCCCGGGCGGATAGACGCCCGCGAGAAAGAAGCCGGTCAGGAAGCGGAGGGCGATCCCCGCGACGGGCCCGCGGGCCCAGAGGGCGAAGGCCGCGTTGACGGCGGCGGCGAGAACGGCGGATCCCGCGAAGAGGTGCCGCGCCGACAGGACATCGGGAAGATTTCCCAGGGCGCTCGCGAGCGTTCCGGCGACGAATCCCAGCTGAACCGCCAGGGTCAGCCAGGCCGCCGCCGCCGCGGAGAGCCCCCATTCGGCCTGAATGGCGGGGACCGACGCCGAAGCCGCGAACCAGACCGACATCCCGAGGAGCAGCGCCATCGCGAGCAGCGGCAACGCGCGCCAGCGCGCTGGAGGAGACGAGTGGTTGGGGCGGGAAAGTTCGACCTCGGGTTCCAAAACGGGAACAGGGTACCAAGCTGCGGGGGGCGGCGAGGAAGGCGCTGGGCGCTGGGCGGGAGGCGAAGGCGAAAGGCAAAACGGAGACTGTCAGGAAGGCCTTTTTCTTCGATTCCCGATTCTCGGCTCAACGGCCCTGGCAGTCAAACGCGGCGCGCGCGATCGCCGCGATGACGCCTTCGCGAGCGTCTTCCGGCGCCGGCGAATCCGACACGAAGACGGCGACCGCGAGGTGTCCGCCGTCTGAGAGCGTGATAATGCCGATGTCGTTGGTCGCCCGAGTGAGGCCGTCCGCCGTTCCGGAGGTGCCGGTCTTGTGCGCGACCGCGGTGCCCTGCGGCAGCAGTCCCTTGATCCTGCGGGGACCCGTCTCCGTCTCCGTCATCCAGTCGAGCAGGAGCCGGCGGCCGGCCGGCGACACTCCGCGGCCCTGGTGGAGCATCCGAAGCACCCGGACCGCGGCCTCCGGCGTCGCCCAGTTCCGATACTGGATACGGGGTCCGGTGGACATCGCCTTCTCGGACGTGGCGACCACGATGTCCTGCTCGCCGATCTCGCGAAGGTAGGCGGTAACCCGCTCTGCCGGCACGAGGCGCAGCAGGACGTCACAGGCCGTCCCGTCGCTGTCCGAAACGGACGCCCGAAGAATTTCCCGGAGAGGGAGCTCCGTCCCGCCCGGATGTTCGTCGCGAATACGGCTACGCGCGCCGGACGGCACCATGTCGCGTTTCCCGAGCAGGACGCGCTGTTCGAGGTCGAGCCGTCCCGAGTCGACCTCGCGCAGGACCGCCATGCCGATCGGGAGTTTGTAGACGCTCTGCATGGGAAAGCGGGCGGTTCCGTTCCACGAGGAGATCTCTCCCGTCTCGAGCCGGAGAGCGGCGGCGCCGACGCGGCCTCGGGCGGGGGCCGCCAGGCGCGCCATCTGGTCGCTAAGCGCCGGAGGGCCGCACGTCGCCAGCACTCCAAGCGTCAGCACGAAGGCGAGCATCGTCGAGAATTATCAGACAACTCGAAACGAGATCCGAAAACCGCAGACTGAATCAACCGTACGTCGGTCGCGATACTGGAAGACAACCACAATGAGTCCTATCGGACCGGCAACGGGTTGCCCGGAGGGAGGTAAGAATCCCTCCGGGGCGGGTCAAGCCCGCTCTTTCGACATGAACCCCTCTCGGGCTCCGGGGTGCTGTTAGTGGGACGGCGTCGCGGTCGGTTGAGGCGGCCCGGGCGCTTCCGCTGGGCTCGTTCCGGAAGATGAGCCCTTCGGAGGCGGTGGTCCGGGCGCCGGATTCGCAGCGGGGCCCGTCGAACCGACGCCCGGAGTGGGAGGACCGGGGGAGGGATTGGCCGGACTCGACGTTCCAGTGCAGGCGGTCACCGCGACAGTGAGACAGATCAGAAGAATTGCCAGACGTGTTTTCATCGAACCCCCTTCTGCGGGGGCTGTGGTGCAACACTCGCGCCGTTCCCGCCGAAATTTGCTCAACGGGATATCTCCTACCTCAGGATCCAGACCCGGACGATCTTTCCGTCCCGCATTTCGGAGATGACGAGAGCGGTGGAGCCTTCGCCCGCACCCGTCTTCTCGGTTTCGCGCGAGACGACGTAGGGCCCCTGACGCACGACGTCGCGGGCCTCGAGCTTCGAGTCGGGCGTCGCGGAGAAACGCCGGGTGTACGTCTGCCGGATCTGGGCGGCGCCCGAATCGCGCAGCCGATCCGGCGGATCGTAGATCTGGGCGTCGGGCGAATAGAGCCCGATCAGAAGCTCGAGATCGCGGCGGTTGTACCCGTCGATGCGCGTTCGAGTCATCAGATCGGGAGTCTCCGCCGCGACTCCCTCTCGTGTCGGCGGGGCTGCGGAGACTCGGGCGACGGGGGCCGGGGCCGGCGTCAGCGCGGGGCGGGCCGGCGGGGAGGGCCGGGTGTCCGCGGGCGCGGGCGCCGGAGAGACTGTTCGAGGAGCGGCGGCCGCTTCGGCAGGCACGGGCGCAGGAGTCGCTGTTGCGGCCGGCGGCGGCGACTTCTTCTTCGAGAAGTCCAGCTCGATCGGATCGAAGCCGCCGCTCGTCTTGCAGCCGACCCAGAGGAGTGCGAGCAGCGGGAGGGCCGTTTTCCGGATGTTCAAGGCAACCGCCTTCCGATGAGTTTTCAGTTTTCAGTGACGGCGATCAGTGATCAGTTCTGGAGAAGAGCCGGGACTCGGAATCGCAGGGAAACGGTCGTTTCGAATGAGCGATCTAGAATTCTAGACGAGACACAGAGAGGGCCGATGCCGTACCCATTCCCCGCGACGGTGGTGATTCCGGCGGGGGCGCTGGCCGTCCGGGAACCCGGCGGCGAGACGCGGCGCATCGACCTGCCCGCATTTTCCATCGGCCGGACTCCCGTGACCAACGCGGAATATGCGCCCTGCGTGGAAGCGGGACGGGTCGCGCCGCCGCCGTGGTGGAACGATCCCGACTTCTCTTCGGGCGACCGGCCGGTGGTCGGCGTCACCTGGGACGAAGCGGCCGCCTTTTGCGGTTGGCTCGCGTCGCAGGACGCGCGGTTGTGGCGTCTTCCGTCGGAAGCGGAGTGGGAGCGGGCCATGTCGGGCGGCGGCGATTTCCCGCCGACTCCCTGGGGAGAGCTCGTCCCCGCAGGGGAGATTCCCGAGGGGGTACTCCGCGGCCCGTGGCGCACCGGGCGGGGGTCCCCCAACGGATTCGGCGTGCTCGACCCCGGAACCGTCGTTCACGAATGGTGCCTCGAATGGCGCGAGAAGGAGGGCTCCGTACCGGCCGGCTCGCCCCCGGCGCTGGCACGCCGCGCAAGCCGCGGAGGGTCCTGGCGGCATCGGATCCGCTGGTCGCCGCCGTCGGCTCGCAGCAGCCTGCCCCCCGATTTCCGTTATTCGGATTTCGGCTTCCGGGTGCTCCGGCAGGACACCCGATGATCGCGCGCCGCCCGCTCTTCCTCAGACGGCACCGTTTATGCTTGGGCGGGAGAAAAATGGCAGACACCGCTCCTCGCCGATGCCGCGTGTGCGGTCATTTCGAGCCCGACCTGCGGGAGCACTACGACGCACACGCGGCAACGGCCCAGCAGGCCTTGACGCGATGCGCGGACTCCGACGCGGCGCAGGCGCACCGGGCGCGGTTGCGCATTTCCAACTGCAAGCGGTTGAAGGCAAGCGTCCGGAAAGCGCCCCGGTTCTTTCAGCGGCCGCTCGTTCCCCGAACCACGCTCGCCTTCGGCGCCCGCTTTCGCTGAAGCGGCCGCGCGCTACTTCGTCGCGACCTTCGCCAGCGCCGCGCGGATGCCCGCACCGATCTTCTCGGGCGCATCCACTCCCCAGAAGTGCAGGAAGAAGAGACGGGGCGTCTCACGGAGCATGTGGGAGTGCAGCGCGGTCGCCGCGATCCCATGGCTCGCGAGCTCGCGGATCACCGGGTTGACCTCGTCGGCCAGCAGCACGAAGTCGCCTGTCGTCGCGATGCGGCTGCCCGCGGTCTGGAAATTGACGGCGATCGCCATCCCCATCGCGGGAGGAACGTCCATCCCCGCATCGCGAATCGTTTCGGCCCGCGGAATCGCGAGCTGAAGAACGCGCCCGGCCATCGTCCCCTTCCGGCCCACCGCTTCGCTCACGAGGGAGAGCGTCTTCTCCTGATCCGGTGACGGTTTACGGGGAGCGCTTCCGGCCGGCGGCGCGAGCGGCGTGGCGGACCGGGAGAGCGCCGCCTTCAGGGTGCGCGCGAGCTTCTCCGCGTCGCCGCGCCCATCGTAGTGGACGTACATCAAGCGCGGGTTTTCGTTGATCAGATGGTTGTGGATGGCGAGGATCTCGAACCCTCCGTCCTCGAGCGCCGCCATGACGGGGCCGGCCTCGGTTCCGGTCAGGACGAGGTCGCCCATGACCTCGGCCTCTCCGCCCATCCGCTGAAACGCTCCCCAGGATCCGAGCGCGAGCTCCGGCTCGATCGCAACGCCGTCGATCTGAACGGCGAGGTCTGTCCGCGGCCAGGCGAAACGGTGCACGCCGCCCGGCTGATCTTTCCCCGCCTGGCCGAGGACCCGATCTACGTCCTGCCAGGTCGACCTCGGGGAAGACTGCGGGTCGATCCCCTGAGACAGAAGCCACAGCGACAAGATCGCTTCCCTCATCGGCAACATAGTAATGGCAGGGCGGTAGTCGCCGGGAGCGGGGCGCCGGGCAAGGAGCGAATCGAGCGCAAGTCTTTCTTTTTCTGTTACTTCCCTCGGCCTTTGCCTTGCCGCCTCGTGGCCTCTCCCCGCCCCTTGACGTCTCATAGCGGATTGCGATATCAATATAGCGATCTGCTATGAAATTGGGCGAGAAACTCCGCTACCTGCGATTCGTCGAGGGCACTCTCCGCGGGTTGAACCGCGAGATGACCCAGGCGGATCTGTCCCGCTCGATCGCGGCGGAGCTCGGCACCCCGATCAGCCAGGCGTACCTGTCGCAGATCGAGAGCGGCGCGCGGCCCCACCTGACCAACACCACCCGCATGCGGCTCGCGAAGTTCTTCAAGATCCATCCCGGCTATCTCGTCGACGATCCGGAGGGGTTCCATCAGGAGCTCACGTCCGCCGTGCGGGCGCTCGAGGACAAGCTCGATCTCTGGCTGATTCAGGGCGCGGAGCGCTTTCACCGGGACCCCGAGCTGCGCCGCGCTCTTCTGGCGATTGCCGGAAGCCCGAAGTCCCGCGAGTGCCTCATGCTCCTCCACGGGATTGTCGAGACCCCGCAGCTCGCGGAACGGCTCTTCGAGATCCTCGCGCCCGCCCCCGCCCCGCGGCGACCCGCGGCCGCGGTCTACCGCGCAAAACCGCCGGCCACCCGGCCCGGCACCGGTCGTACACGGAGGAAGTCATGAGCTGGCAGACCCTCTACCTCGGGTGTTTTCTGATCGGCTTCGCGCTGGCCGCCGTCTCCTTCGCGGGCGGATTCCTGCACCTGCCGCTCCACGGCGTGCACCTGCCGCACGGCGGCGCCCACGGGGCAGGGCATGCGGGGCAGGGACACACGGCCGCCGTTTCCGATGGCCATCGCCCGTCCGCATCGCCCCTCAACTTCTCGACCGGAATGGCATTCCTCGCGTGGTTCGGAGGAGTCGGATATCTCCTGACGGGGTATTCGCGCCTGGCGTCCTTCTCGGTTTTTGCCCTGGCGACGGGTGCGGGCGCGGCGGGCGCGGGGCTGATCTTTCTGTTCCTGACCCGGGTCCTGTCGCGCCGGGAAGCTGCCCTGGACCCGGCGGACTTCGAGATGGTGGGGGTCCTCGGCCGCGTCACCGTGCCCATTCGGAACGGCGGCACCGGCGAGATCACGTTCTCTCAGGGTCGGACCCGGCGCTGCTCCGGCGCGCGTCCGGACGGACCCGCCGAGCTCGGGAAAGGGTCTGAGGTGGTCGTCACCCGGTACGAAAAAGGGATCGCTTACGTGCGTCCGTTCGAAGAACTCTGAAGGAGGCGACGATGTTCGGCATCTCGACAAATGTTCTGGTCGTAGTCGGTTTGATGGTTCTGACCCTCATGTTTCTGATGACGCTTCTCGCGCGCATGTTTCGAAAGACCGGCCCCAATGAAGCCCTGATCGTGTACGGGTTCCGCGGCACCCGCGTCGTCAAGGGTCACGGCACGATCATCTTCCCCATGGTCGAAAGCGCCCGCGAGCTCTCCCTGGAGCTGATGTCCTTCGACGTCGCGCCGAAACAGGACCTTTACACGAAGCAGGGCGTCGCGGTCAGCGTCGAGGCCGTGGCGCAGATCAAGGTGAAGTCGGACCCGGAGTCGATCGAGACCGCCGCGGAACAGTTTCTGACGAAAACGCCGGCCGAGCGCGAGGGTCTGATCCGGCTGGTCATGGAGGGCCACCTGCGCGGCATCATCGGCCAGCTCACGGTCGAAGAGATCGTGAAGCAGCCTGAAATGGTGGCGGATCGCATGCGCTCGACCTGCGCGGACGACATGAACAAGATGGGGCTCGAGGTGATCTCGTTCACGATCAAGGAGGTCAAGGATCAGAACGAGTACATCACCAACATGGGGCGTCCCGACATCGCGCGGATCAAGCGGGACGCGGACGTCGCCAGCGCGGAAGCCGAGCGTGACACCGCGATCAAGCGCGCGGAGGCGCAGCGCGCCGCCGCCGTCGCCACCGCGCAGGCCGACCAGGAGCGCGTCCTCGCCCAGACCCTTTCGATGGCCAAGCAGGCCGAAGCGCAACGCGACATGGACATCAAGAAGGCGACCTACCAGGAGCTCGTCAAACGCCAGCAGGCGCAGGCGGACAAGGCCTACGAGATCCAGACCAACGTGATGCAGCAGCAGGTGATTGCGGAGTCTGTCCGCATCCAGCAGATCGAGAAGCAGGAGCAGGTCAAGGTGCAGGAAGCCGAGATATCCCGGCGCGAGAAAGAGTTGATCGCCACGGTCTTGAAGGGCGCGGAGATGGAGCGCCAGCGCATCGAGACGCTCGCGTCGGCCGAACGGCAAAAGCTGATCCTCGAGGCGGAGGGCCGCGCCGCGGGAATCCGCACGCAGGGCGAGGCGGAGGCCGAGATCATCTTCAAGAAGGGCGAGGCAGAGGCTAAGGCGATGAACGTGAAGGCCGAGGCCTATCAGGAATGGAATCAGGCCGGCATCCTGGACAAGCTGCTGAGCAGCATGCCGGAGGTCGTCCGCGCGATGTCGGAGCCTCTCTCGAAAGTGGACCGGATCACCGTCGTCTCGACCGGAAACGGCGACAGCGCGGGCGTGCACAAGATCACGGGCGACATGACGAAGATCGCCGCCCAGGTTCCGGCGCTCT
>JBDUBP010000239.1:0-5518 GCA_040004075.1 Acidobacteriota bacterium
GGTGATCTTCCATGACGCGCAATAGCCGGAAACGCGGCCGCCCGGAGGGACGATGAAGACGCGGGACGTTCTCCGGCGGCTCGAGGCCGCGTGGGGGCAGTTCGAGAAATCCTACGCCGGACTATCGGGAGCCGATCTGCTCACTCCCGGCGTTTCGGGGACGTGGTCGGTCCGCGACGTCATCGCGCATGTCTCCTGGTGGGAGGAGGAGGCGCTGAAACACCTTCCTCTGATCCGCGAGGGAGGCAGGCCGCCGCGGTACAGCGTCCACTACGGCGGCATCGACGCGTTCAACGCGCTCATGACCGAAAGGCGAAAGCATCTCCCGCTCGCCGAGGTTCTCTTCCGGCAGCGTGAGACCCACGAGCGGCTGATCGCGTACGTGCGGGACGCGCCGGAGGAGCTCTTCAAAAAGGAGACGCGCTTTCGCCGCCGGCTGAAGCTCGACGCCTGGGGGCATTACCCGCTCCACGCGGCCGCGATCGCGCGGTGGCGGTGGCGTCTGCCGGCTCTCGCGGCGGGAGGAGGGTGACGGTGTCCTCTGAAGGAAGCCGTCCCCCGCGTAGCGCCGTTCCCGCGTAGCGCCGTCCCCGCGTAGCGCCGTCCCCGCTTACGGACCGGACGGATCAGGATTCGAACGCCGCCTCGTCATGCATCAGGCGAATCTCCGACTCGCCTTCGCCCACGACGTCGAGAAATTTCTTCGCCCAGTCGATGGCTTCCGTTTTCGATTTCACCCGCACGATCGCGAATCCCGCGATCAGCTCCTTCGTCTCCGTGAAGGGGCCGTCGGTCATCGAGAACTTCCCTCCCGAGATGCGGACGCGCACGCCCTTCGAGCTCGGCTGAAGTCCGTCGGTCGAGATCAGCACGCCGGCTTTCGCCATGTCGCCGATCAGGCGTCCCATGTCCGCCATTTCCTTCGCGGTCGGCGGAGCGTCGGTCTCTCTTCCGGGCTTGTACAGCATCATGAATCGCATGGTGTCTCTCCCTCGAAAAAATAGATGGCGAGCCGGGCGCCCGGGCGCTCTCGCCCGGAACTCGTTTTCCCGTCTCTACTCAGACGACGAACGGGAAGCCGGCCGATCGACCTGGCGCGCCACCTTTTTTTAGCGCGCGCCGCGCCCCGGCAAGACCGGCCGTTAGGAAGTCCGCAGGGGGACGAGCGCCTTGAGACGGTCCTCCCGGAGATAGAGGCCGAGCCAGATCAGGATTCCGAGCACGATCTGCACGACGAACGGATCGCCGACCCGCCAGTGCGTGCAGATGGCGCCGCCGACGAACCCCGTCAGGAGGATCGCTCCGAGGACCGACGTAGCCGGGATCAAATAGATGACGACGCACGCGATTTCGAGGATCGCCTGGGGGACGATCATGGATTCCGGGATGCCCATGTGCGCGATGCCATTGGAGAGCTCGGGCCCGCCCTTCAACTTCATGAACGCGCTCATCGGGAAGACGAGGAACGCCAGGATCGAGATCCCGCGGCCGACCCAGACGATCTTTCCGCTTGCTGCCATGTGGATCCCCTCGTTGTCGACGCTTTGCCGGTGGTGGTTCTTATTTCTGGTTCTCGGCCGCTCTGGCGCGGATCCGCTCCTCCTGCTCCCGAAGCTCCGGCGTGAACTCCGCGCCGAAGTCCTCGGCCTCGAACACCTGGCGGATCTCGATCTCGGACTCGGTGCCGGGGAAGGGATTGGGCGCGCGTTTCACCCACTGGATCGCCTCTTCCTTCGATTTCACCTGGATCAGCCAGAAGCCCGCGATCAGCTCCTTCGTCTCGGAAAACGGCCCGTCGATGACGGTCCTCTTGTCCCCTGAAAACCGGACGCGGGCGCCCTTCGAGCTCGGCTGAAGGCCCTCGCCCGCGAGGAGCACGCCGGCCTTCACCAGCTCTTCGTTGTATTTCCCCATGTCGGCGAGGAGCTTCTGGTCCGGGAGAACGCCCGCTTCCGAGTTCTTGTCCGCCTTGACGAACACCATGAATCGCATGTTTCTCTCCTTCTGTTTCAGAGCCGGGTCCCGGACGGCTGTCGGCCGAATCCCCGGTTCTACTATCACGACGAACGAGGGCCGTTGAGATCGACACGGCCGCGGAAAAAATCTGACCGGAAGCCGGATCGAGGCGGTAGGCGTTAGGCGGTATTGGGGTAGGCGGGCGGTAAGGCGCCTGAGCCGGGAGCCGAGCGACGAACGGGAGCGAGACGGCCGCGGTACTCCGCGGTCAACCAGATCGGAAGTCGGGAATCGAAAAGAGTGGAAGGGCGCGCCCCTCACCCCGGCCCTCTCCCCGGGCGTGGGGAGAGGGGGAGGAAAGGATCAGTCTTCGACGAACTTCCGCAGGCGATCCAGAGCTTCGTCCCACCGCCGCGAGATCTGATCGAGGGTGCGGCCCGCTTCCGTCAGCCGAGTCGGGTCGAGCTCCCAGATGCGCTCCCGGCCTCGGCGGCTGTCCTTGACGAGGCCCGCGCCCGCCAGGACGTCCAGATGCTTCGTGATGGCCTGGCGGGTGAGGTCGGTTCGCGTCGTCAGCTGAGCGATCGACTGCGGGCCGCCGGACGACAGCCGGGCGACGAGGCCCATCCTGGTTTCGTCGCCCAGCGCCGAGAAGACGGACCGGGCGCGCTCGACCTTCGCCTCGGAGGCGCTAGGAGACATGCCGCTCGATGTTCCTGAGCTGCGCGGCCCATCCGTTTTCGTTCATGCGGAACGCCTCGGCGCGACGCGCCGCCGGTATCCGGTCGAATCCCGACTCGATCACCGTCAGCTCAGTCCCGCCGGGGACCTCCGCGAGCGTGAACTCGACGAGCGTGGTCGATTCGCCGGAGTAATCCACGCCCGGCTCGATGGCGTAGGGATGCCAGCGATAGGAGAGGAGACGCTCCGGCTCGATCCGCTCGATAATCATGTCCATCTTCACGTGCTCGTAGCCCTTCGACGTGATCTGTCCCTGAACGCGGGCTCCCGCCGCGAAGGGGCTCTCGAGCTTGACGCCGAACCAACGGCCAAACTCGTCGGAGTCCGAAAGGGCTTTCCAGACCCGGGATCTCGGCGCCTTCAAGACGATCTTCTTCTCGATACGGTCCTGGCTCATTGGCAACCTCCAGATTGCATGTTGGCACGGCCTCTCTTGAAATGCAACCCTGAAGTTGCGTTTAAGGCAGCCGCTGCCGCTTTAGGGTCATGTTCGGGGCCGGACAGGCGGAGGCGATCCTGTCCGTCAGAGACCGAGGTCGCTCAACCCCGGATGATCGTCGGGGCGGCGCCCCATGGGCCACCGGTAACGCCTTTCGGACTCCCGGATCGGCAGGTCGTTGATGCTCGCGAAGCGGTAATGCATCAGCCCCTCCGCGTCGAATTCCCAGTTCTCGTTTCCGTAGGAGCGAAACCAGCTTCCGGAGTCGTCATGCCACTCGTACGCGAAACGGACGGCGATGCGATTGCCCTCGAAGGCCCAGAGCTCCTTGATCAGCCGGTAGTCGAGCTCCCGCGCCCATTTGCGCGTCAGGAACGCGACGATCTCCTGCCGGCCCTTCGGAAACTCGGCGCGGTTGCGCCACTGTGAATCGGGCGTGTAGGCCAGCGACACCTTTTCGGGATCGCGTGAATTCCAGCCGTCCTCGGCAAGGCGGACTTTCTGGATCGCGGTCTCGCGCGTGAAGGGAGGCAGCGGGGGGCGGGGCATTGTTTCTCTCCTCCTTTGGGCGCTGGGCGTCAGCCGCTAGCTCCGATGCTATCCCCGGGGTGGTCGAGGACGGCCGGAAGGCGGACGTTAGAATCCGCCGATGAGCCCTTTTCGCGGATTTCTGCCGCTGGCCGCCACGGCGCTGGCCCTTCCGATCCTCGCCGGCGCCGTTTCTCCTCCCGCCTCCGATCCGACCGCCGCAAAGTTCTCGCGCGACGTCTCGATCCTTGCGTCCGACGAAATGGAGGGGCGCGGGCTCGGGACGAAGGGCCTCGAGAAGGCGGCGGACTGGATCGAGGGAGAGCTTCGCGCCTCGAAGCTGCGCCCCGCCTTCGGCGGCTCCTATCGACAGCCGTTCGACGTGAAGACCGGCGTGACACTCGAGCCCGGCAACAGCCTTTCCAGCGTGAGCGCCGCCGACTGGTCCCCGCTCGGGTTCTCTTCTCCCGGCGCGTTCTCCGGGGAGATCGCCTTCGTCGGTTACGGCATCGAGGCGCCTCCCCTCGATTACCGCGAGCTTTCGGGCGTGGACCTGAAAGGCAGGATCGCGCTGATGCTCCGGTACGAGCCGCAAGAGAAGGACGAATCTTCGAAGTTCGACGGCCGGCGCCCCAGCCGCTGGTCCGCGCCGCGGTACAAGGTCCTGCAGGCGCGGGAGCGCGGCGCCGCCGCGGTGATCTTCGTGGACGGGCCGCTCCAGGACGAGGGCAAAGACAAGCTGCCGGTGCTGAAGAACGACGGGCCGGAAAGCCCGGCCGGCATTCCGGTCCTCCAGGTCCGCCTCTCCGTCGCGCAGAAGTGGCTTTCGGCGGCGGGCATTTCGCTCCCCGAATTTCAGAAGGCGGTGGACGCGGACGCGAAGCCGCGATCGGCCGGCGCTACCGGCGTGCGCGTCGAGGGGCGCGTCGCGCTGCGCGCCTCGTACGCGAAGACGTCGAACCTCGCGGGGATTCTGCCGGGGAAAGGCGCCCTCGCGAGGGAAGTCGTCGTTATCGGCGCCCACTACGACCACCTCGGATATGGCGGCGCCGGTTCGATGAAGCCGAACGCGTCCGCGATCCACCACGGCGCGGACGACAACGCGTCCGGAACGGCGGCCGTGCTGCTCACGGCCGAGCGGCTCTCGGCGGCGCTCGCCGGACAGGAGAACCGGCGCACGGTGGTCTTCGCTCTCTTCTCCGGCGAGGAGGTGGGGCTCGCGGGCTCTACCTGGTTCGTGGGCCATCCGCCGTTTCCCTTCGAGAACCTCCGGGCGATGGTCAACCTCGACATGGTCGGCTCCCTGCACGACGACGAGCTCATCGTGTTCGGAACCGAGTCCGCGAAGGAGTGGACGGCCGCGATCTCTCCGCTCGGCGAAAAAGCGGGCTTGAAGATCCTGGGCCGCGGGGACGGATACGGGCCGTCGGACCAGACCTCTTTCTACGCGAAGCAGGTCCCCGTGCTGCATCTCTTCACGGGCGCGCACCAGCGGTACCACACGCCGGAGGACACGGCGGACTCCGTGAACGCCCCGGGCGCCGCGAAGGTGATCGACTTCACCGCGCGGGTTTCCGAGGCTCTCGCGCTCGGCCGTGTCACTCCGACCTACGCGCGGAGCGCCGCCGCGCCGCCGATGGAGGGGGATCGCCGCGGCTACGGTTCGTACCTCGGCACGGTCCCCGATTTCCGCGCGATGGAAGCGACGGAAGGCGGCGTGCTCCTGGGAGACGTGCGCGCCGGCGGGCCGGCGGACCTCGCGGGGATCCGCGGCGGCGACCGCATCCTTGCGATGGCGGGAACTCGCATCGCCAATCTGTACGACATGACCTACGCGCTCGAGGACCACAAGCC
>JBDUBP010000051.1:0-5508 GCA_040004075.1 Acidobacteriota bacterium
CGTTCGTGAACGGGTTCAGGTCGATCGAGATCCGCCCGGCGACGCCGTCTCCGGGACGCAGCTCGGGAATTGAAGAGTCCCGGCGCGGCATGTGGAGGGATCGGAGGCCGCGCGAGTACGGATTCCGCGTCCACGATCCGGTCGAGTAGTCGGTGAACACCGCCTCGCGAAGCCGCAGCACGCGGGGCAGCATCCGGTCCGGAGACACCTCCATTCGGAGGACGACCTGGTCGCTCCTCTTCGCGGCCCCGAAAGACTCGAGATCCACGCGGTCCGCCGCGAGGGCGCTCGACAGCGCGTCCTCCACGCGGACGGGAGCCGTGACGAACGGGCTGTGCAGCCGCGGCAGCGAGTAGAAGAGCGGAGTGGTCAGCAGCGCCGCGGCCGCGAGAAGGCTCGCCGCCATCCCTCCCGTGGGGACGGCGCGGAGGATCCGATCGGGCGGCGCGTCCTCGAAGTCCGCCAGGATCGCCAGGCGGCCGAGCGCGCGGAACGACAGAAACGCCATTCCGGCGAAGTAGAAGAGGGACGACACGTGCGTCGCGGACGAGGCCGACGCGAGCGTGACGAGAAAGAGCACGAGCAGGGCCGTTCGGGCTTCCCCGGGGCGCTTCAACGACGCGAGCTTCGCGATGGTCGTGAAGAGCAGGAGATGGGACACCGAGCGAAGCAGGCCGGGATGAAACAGGAACACCTCGGCCCCCAGCCACAGGAAGTAGGAGAGGCCGATCGCGTTTAAGAACCCGTCGGAGAGGCGGACGGGCGAGCCCGCCCGCGCCCGCCACCAGAGCAGCAGGAGCGCGGCTTCGTACGCCACCAGAGCGATGGGCACGGCCCCCTCGGTCCAGAACAGGGGGATCGGAGCGAGCGCCGCCAGCGGCGCGAGCACGAGGAGATACGCCCGGCGCAGTCCCGTCGGGATCTCGCTCACCTCGCCGCGCAGGAGATTGCCGCTCACGAGACCATCACGCGCGCCTCGCCCCGGCGAAGTTCGGGAAAATCGGGCGCGCCCGAAACCGGGATCGGCCGCAGACGCGCCAGGGCGTCCAAGACCCGCGCCCGCTGCATCGGCCCGAACGCGCAGGCCACGCGCACTCCTCGCGCCTGGAATCCGACCTCCGCGCCCTGCGACAACAGCGCGAGGGCGCGGCCCGCGCATCGGGAGATTGCGCGCTCGAAGTCGGCGAGCAGAGCGGGGCTGGACGTGTCCGCGAGCGCGTTCTCGACCGTCAGGACAACGGCGCGGTCCCGCTCCGCTTCCCTTTCGCGAACGATCCATTTGCGCATGCGCGCGGACTGCTTCCAGTGGACGTCGCGCGGATCGTCCCCGGCGACGAATTCCCGTAGCGACCGGATGTCCGATCCGCCGCCCCGGCGCCGCGGATGCGGCCGGCCTCCGCGTCCATCTTCCGGCGGCGGTTCTTCGAAGCGCGTCGATTCCGGCGCCGGGTAGACGACCACTTCTCGCGGCAGATGCGCCCGCCGGTACTTACGGAAGAGGCCGAGCGGGAATCGCGACAGCAGCCCGGCGTCCGGTTCGCTCACGACGCCGCGGTGGCCGAACGACCCTTCGACCAGGACCTCCCGTATCTCACCGGGAGCCAGCGGGTCGATCCAGAGCGGTCCGGGCAAACCCTCATGCAGGAAGAAGAGCGCCTGCGCGGTCGCCCGCCGGAGCCGGTTCTCGACCCGCACCTTCAGAAGAGCGGGGCGCCCGGCGAAGACCTCGCCCACGGTCTCGATCTCGCAGAGGACTCCGCGCACGTTGCGCCTCGAGACGAGGCCCGAGACGACCATCGACGAGAGCATCGCGGCGAGGACGAGGTACAGCCCGTTGTTTCCGGTGTTCGTCGCGCCGATCGCCACGACGAGGCAGAGCAGGATGTAGCCGAGCCCGAAGTTGGTGATACGGATTTCCCACTCGGGGATCACGCGGGCCATAAGGGTTATCAGTTCTCAGTGATCAGGTGTCAGTCGCACCGCGAGCCGGCAAACTGAAAACTGATCACTGAAAACTGGTTCACACCGGCACCGGAATCTGCGCGAGCAGCTTGCGGATCGATTCCCGTTCCCTGCCGCCCGCGCCGAAGCCGTCGGACGCGGAAGACAGGATTCGGTGCGCGAGCACGGGCTCGGCGACGGCGTGCACGTCGTCCGGTGTCGCAAAGTGCCGGCCGGCGAGCAGCGCGTGCGCCTGCGTCGCGCGAAAGAGCGCCTGCGCGCCGCGCGTCGAGACCGGCAGCCGCAGATCGGGCGCGCGGCGCGACGCGTCCACCAGCGCATGAACGTAGTCGAGCAGGCGGTCCGAGACGGTGATCCGCTCCGTCTGGTCCTGGAGGCCGACGAGTTCCGCCGGACCGAGAACGGCCGGAATCGCGGCGAGCACCTTCTCCGTGCCGCCTCGCCGCAGCAGCATCTTTTCCTCTTCCGCGGTCGGATACCCGAGCGACAGGCGGATGAAAAACCGGTCCATCTGCGATTCGGGCAGCGGAAACGTCCCCAGGTACTCGACCGGGTTCTGGGTCGCCACGACCATGAAAGGCTGCGGGAGGGGGCGGCGCTCGGAGTCGAGCGTCACGGCGGACTCGTTCATGGCCTCGAGAAGCGCCGACTGCGTTTTGGGCGTGGCCCGGTTGATCTCGTCGGCCAGGACGATGTTGGCGAAGATTGGTCCGGGGTGAAACTCGAACCGCTCGGTGGCCGACTGGAACACCGAGACGCCCAGGACGTCGGCGGGCAGCGTGTCGCTCGTGAACTGAATGCGGCGGAATTCCAGGGAAAGGCTCTTCCCGAGGGCCCGGGCGAGAGTCGTCTTGCCGACCCCCGGGACGTCTTCGATCAGCACGTGTCCGCGGGCGAGCAGCGCCGTCAGAACGAGGTCGACGGCCCGTTTGTCGCCTCGATAGACGAGCCGGACGTTGTCGCGGAGGCGGTCGAGGCCCGTCGTGACTTCGGTTTCCATGCTTTTGGGGGGTCCTCAGGTTAACGCGTCTTCTCTGCCGCCTGTTCCCGCCGGAGGGCTTCCACCGCGGCCTTGAGCTCCCGTTCCCGGTCAAAAGGCATCACCAGCACGCCTTCCGGACCGACGACAATCGCGGAATTCGAGATTCCGGGCGCCAGGACGGGCTGGTCGGAGATGATCAGGTTGCCGTGGGCGTCGGAGGCGCCCTTCAGCTCCCGGACCGCCCTCCAGGTCCCGGCGTCGCTCCATCCCGCCCGGAGGGGCACCGCCCGCACCCGCACCGCCTTCTCCATCACGGCGTAGTCGATCGAGATGTCCGGAAGGGCCTCGTACGCGGCCGAGGCCGCGGCGCGATCCCCCGAGACCCGCGCGGCCTCGTAACGCTCGACGGCCGCAACGAGATCGGCCGAAACCCGCCGCGCCTCCGCGAGGAAACGGGAAGGACGGAAGACGAAGATCCCGGCGTTCCAGAGGCACCCCAGACGGACCAGCTCCTCGGCCTGGGCCGGATCCGGCTTCTCGACGAAACGGAACACGGAGAGCGACGCGGATCTGGCGTCGGGTCGGACGTCCAGATATCCGAAATCGGTCTCCGGCCGGGTGGGAGGAACTCCGAGGACCACGACGGACGCCGTGTCCGCGCCTTCGGCGGCCGCCGACAGGGAGGCCCGAAACGCGGCGGCGTCGGCGACCGTCTGATCGGAAGGCACCGCGGCGGTGATCGGATCGCCGTCGCGCGCGAAGGCGATCGCCGCCGCGAGGACCGCCGGTCCCGAGTTTCTCCGGCAGGGCTCGGCGAGAATCCGCTCGGCAGGAACGGACGGCAGCTCCTCCCGCACGCGGGCGGCGTGGCGCTCCGAAGTGGCGACGTAGATCTCCCGGGTCAGAGGCTCGATCCTCGCGGCCGTGTCCGCCAGGAGAGACCGGCCGGAGAGGAGGGCCAGAAACTGCTTCGGGGTGGCGTCCGTCGAGAGAGGCCAGAGCCGCGTCCCGCCTCCCCCCGCCAGGAGCAGGACCCTCATCGTTTCCAGGAAATGCCCAGCATGTCCACCTCAGGAGAGAGGGTAATCGCAAACCTGGCGGAGACCTCGTTTCGCATCCTCTCCATGAGCGCCAGAACGTCGCGGGCGGTGGCACCCCCCCGGTTCACGATCACGTTGGCATGCCTTTCCGAGATCTCCGCGCCACCGACGCGCGCGCCCTTCAACCCGCACGCCTCGAGCAGCCGTCCGGCATGGTCGTTGGGCGGGTTCTTGAAGACGCTGCCGGCGTTGGGCTCCGAGGGAAGGGCGCCGCGGCGCTTCGTGGCGACCTCCCGGGTCTTGCCCTCGATGGCCTCGCGCGGCGCGGGCGTCAGCCGCAGCCGCGCGGAGACGACAATTTCTCCCGTGTCGCAGAGCCGGGTCCACCGGTACCCGTGCGGGATCCCGGACGCCTGCGCCGTTCTCGCTGCGCCGGCCCGCTCCATGAGGCGCACGGATTCGAGGACGTCGAAGATCTCGCCGCCGTAGGCGCCGGCGTTGATGCGGACGGCGCCGCCCATCGAGGAGGGAATCCCCGAGATCGCCTCGATCCCCGAGAGGCCCGCCCGCGCGGCCGCCGCGCAGACGCCCCCGAGGGCCGCGCCTCCGCCGGCGTCCAGGATCTCGCCGTCGATCGAGACCCGAAGAAAGTCGCCGTCGAGCCGCAGCACGAATCCCGGAAAGCCCTCGTCGGCCGCCAGGACGTTGGAGCCCATCCCGAGCAGGGCCAGGGGGACGGCTTCCGAGGCGGCGGCCCGGAGCACCTTCGAGAGGCCCGCCTCGGTGTGGACCCGGCAGAACCAGCGCGCCGGACCTCCGATCCGCCAGGTGGTGTGCCGGGCGAGCGGCTCGTCCTCGAGAACCACGCCCTCTTCGGAGGAGAGCGACAGGCTCACGCGGAAAGCGCCTTCCCGACGAGGAGCGCGACTCCGGCCGCGAGGGCTCCCGCGAGCACGTCGTCCACCATGATCCCGAGGCCTTCAGGGAGATCCTGCAGGCGATGAATCGGCCCCGGCTTCCACACGTCGAAGAGGCGGAACGCCAGAAACGAAACGAGCCAGACGAGCGCCGCGCGCCCCGGCGACGCGTACGCGAAGAGCGGAATCGGCGAGCACGCGATCCATTGTCCCGACACCTCGTCGAGCACGATGGACGTCGGGTCCTTCGTCCCCATCGCGCGGCTGGCTCGAGTCGTCAGCGGCACGCCGATCGCGCCGACGAGAAGCCCGGACGCCAAAAGTCCGACCGCCGCCGCCATGCTCGGCTCATGCGATCGATGCAGAAGCTCCAACGTCCCCGCGGCGAGACCGAGAGCGAGAAGGGAACCCGCCGTCCCGGGAGCGATGGGGAAGAGCCCGACGCCGAGTCCCGTCGAGAGGAGCGTCGCGATGGGCCGCTCGCGAAACGCGCGCGCGAGAGAGGGCGTTGACTCTGCCATCGGCGGGGGAGAAGATGGCGTTGTCCTCATCGGCCTTTCGGAGCCCGAGTCTATAATTGCGCGCACCACGCGCACGATTTCTCACT
>JBDUBP010000138.1:0-18543 GCA_040004075.1 Acidobacteriota bacterium
TGGACGAGGGCGACATCATGAACATGGAGGCCGTCAAGAAGAGCCTCCAGAAGCTGCAGCAGCTCGGCTATTTCAAGATCGGGGAGGAGCCGGATTTCAAGGTCCGCCCGGATGATAAGAAGGTAGACCTGACCCTGAAGGGCACCGAGACGTCCAAGAACGAAGTGCAGTTCGGGGCGGGGTACTCCGCGCTCGACGGCTTCTTCGGGCAGTTCTCGTTCCAGACGCGCAACTTTCTCGGCCGCGGCGAAGTTCTCGGCGCGTCGGCCCAGCTCGGCCGGATCTCGAACTACTACGACGTGTCCTACACGGTGCCCTGGTTCATGGACAAGAACCAGACGGTCGGGACGTCTCTCTTCAAACGGAACGTGACCTATCTGAACATCGACGAGCGGCGCACCGGCGGGACCGCGTTCTACGGCAAGGGGCTCGGCCTCTTCGACAGCTGGTCGGTCCTCTACCAGTACGAGGACGTCAAGTCGAACTTCCCCGTGCGGGGCGCCGCGGTGCCGCCCGGGCAACCAATCCCCCCCGACAAGTTCACGCAGGTGGTCGGAAAGACGTCCTCGTTCACTCCCGGATACCGGTTCGACAGCCGCAACGATCCGTTCGACCCGAACGCGGGGCATCGGTTCTACCTGACCACCCAGGTGGCCGGCAGCTACCTCGGTGGCAGCGTCGACTTCTTGAAGCCCCTGATCGGCGGATCGATCTACATCCCTGTGAAGGTCCCCCGGCACTCCTACCTGGCGTTGAACGGCGAGGCCGGGTACGTGCGGCCCTATGGCGGGCAGGGCGTCCCGATCTACGAGCGGTTCCAGCTGGGCGGCGAGCAGAGCCTGCGAGGGTTCCGGGCGGGCTCGGTGCTGCCTCTGGACAAGAACCAGCAGGTCTTCACGGACGAAGACGGCCGGATCCTCGGCGGAAACAAGTACTTCGTGCTGAACGGCGAGTACGTCTTCGCCAGCATCGGCCCGGCCAAGCTGCTGGCTTTCGGCGACGTGGGCAACTCGTTCCACGAGAGCCAGAACATCAGCCTGACGGGCATCCGGACGTCGGTCGGCGTCGAGCTGCGGATCTTTCTGCCCATCTTCCAGGCCCCACTGCGGTTCATCTATTCGTTCAACCTGAGCCCGAAAAATCCCATCGACCAGTTCGGCTTCCCGATCGAGAGCCTGAAGGACAAGAAGCGCGGCTTCGATTTCTCCATCGGTAGGACGTTCTAAGCGGCCCCTCGACGGGGCCGTAACGGAGTAAGCGGCCCTTGTCCCAACATCCCATGGCGGCAACGCGGTGTGGGATTGCTTTGGGTGCTCTCGAAGACGGCGACCGGGGTGGCCCCCCGGAATGGGGCCGTTTTCCGGCTGTTGTAGCCCGGTGGGAGTCTGCTACTATTTCGCGTTCTCGCCGCACACGACTACGTTTAAGGAGCTTGGAATGAAACGCATTGCCCTTTCCATCCTGACGGCGGGCGTCACGGCCATCGCCGCCGCTCAGGCGGGCGCCACTGCCCCCGCTGCGCCCTCCGCGGGCGCCGTCACCGGCGGCGGCTTTTCCGGGCCCGTTGCCATCATCAACTCCCAGCGCCTGGCGCTGGAGTCCGCCCCCGGCAAGGAAGCCTACGGCCGCCTGAAGAAGTTGTCCGACGCGAAGAAGGAAGAGCTCGACAAAGTCGAAAAAGACGCCCGGGACCTCGTCCAGAAGTTGAACGACCAGGGACAGTCCATGCCTGCGGACAAGCGCGAGGCGCTCGAGAAGCAGGCCGACGACCGTCAGAAGGCGTGGAAGAGGATGCAGGAGGACGCGCAGAAGGACCTGCAGGAGGCCGAGCGCAAAGAGATGGGCTCTCTCGAGGGTCGCATCGGTCCGATCGTGAAGGACTTCTTCAAGGAGAAGCGCTACGCGGTGGTTCTCGATTCGCGCGCCGGGATCATCTACGCCGACGAGGCGACCGACGTCACGGACGAGGTGCTGAAGCGCATCAACACGACCGTCGCGCTTCCGAAGCCCGCCGGCGCTACCGGCGCCGCGGCTCCCAAGGCTCCGGCCGGTACGGCGGGCGCCTCGGCTTCGAAGCCTCCGGCCGGCACCGCCGCCGCGCGGCCGACTCCCGCCCCTGCCGCGAAAAAGCAGTAACCGGGGTTTACACTGCCCCTGGTGAAGCGCGCATCCGGGGGGCGATCGGCAGGAAAGAGCCGCGGGGCCGCGAAGTCCCGCGGCCTTTTTTTTACCCTGGCCGAAGTGGCGGAGGCCGTCGGCGGCCGCGTGGTCGGAGACCCTCGGCTTCGGCTGACCGGCATCTCGGCCCTAGATCGGGCCCAGGCCGGCGATCTCTCCTGGCTCGCCGATCCCCGGCGCGTCCGGGAGGCCGCCGAGAGCCGCGCGGGAGCCCTGCTGGTCGCCCTCGAGGAGCAGGCCGGCGGGCGCCCGGCGGTCGTCGTGCGAAACCCGACGGCCGCCTTCGCCGCCTGGCTCGAGCGGCTGCGCCCGCAAACGCGCCCGCGCCCCGGGGTCTCGCGCCAGGCCCGCGTCGACTCCACGGCCAGGATCGGGAAGGGCGCGTCGATCGCGGCGGGCGCCACCGTGCAGAAGGGCGCGCGAATCGGGGCCCGTTCCGTCCTCTCCCCGGGAAGCTTCGTCGGCGAAGGAGCCGAGATCGGGGAAGACTCGTGGCTCCATCCGAATGCCGCCGTTCTCGCGGGATGCCGCGTCGGGGCGCGGTGCGTGCTCCACGCGGGCGCGGTCGTGGGATCCGACGGCTTCGGCTATGTCTGGGACGGGGAGAAGCATCGCAAGATTCCCCAGGTCGGGATCGTGCGGGTGGAAGACGACGTCGAGATCGGCGCAAACTCGGCGATCGACCGCGCGACGCTCGGAGAGACGGTGATCGGCCGCGGCACCAAGATCGACAACCTCGTCCAGGTCGGCCACAACGTCGAAGTGGGCGAGCACTCCATCCTCTGCGGGCAGGCGGGGATCGCGGGATCCGCGCGGCTCGGCGCGCACGTCACGCTCGCGGGACAGGCCGGGATCGGCGACCACGCGAGGCTGGGGGATGGCGCGATCGCCACGGGCCAGGCCGGAATTCCCTCGCGGGCCGTCGTGCCGGCGGGGGCGGTCCTTTCGGGCTACCCTCCCGCTCCGCACCGCGAGTTCTTGAAGCGCGCGGCGCTGATCGCGCGGCTGCCGGAGCTCGTCGAGCGGCTGGAGAAGCTCGAGAAGTCGGCCGGGTCCGGCCGGGGAAAGGGAGACTAGCGTGGAGCTCGACATCCTCGAGATCATGAAGATCCTCCCGCACCGTTATCCCTTCCTGCTCGTGGACCGCATCCTCGAGCTCGAGCCCGGAAAGCGCGTCGTGGGGATCAAGAACGTCACATTCAACGAGGAGTTCTTCCTGGGACATTTCCCGGGCAACCCGGTGATGCCCGGCGTGCTGATCGTCGAGGCGATGGCGCAGGTCGCCGGGGTGGGGCTTCTCGGCGTGGTCCCGGAAGAGGAGCGCAAGCTGCTGTACCTGACCGGAGTGGACCGGTGCAAGTTCCGCCGGCCGGTGGTGCCGGGCGACCAGCTGCGGATCGAGGCGGAGATCCTGGCGGTGAAGTCCCGCCTCTGCAAGTGTCGCGCGCGAGCCACGGTCGAGGGGGCGCTCTGCGCCGAAGCGGAACTGACGTCGGCCCTGGTGGCGCGCTCGTGAGCGCGGAGGTCCATGCGACGGCGATCGTCTCGCCGAGCGCGATCCTCGGCGAAGGGGTTGAGGTGGGGCCGTACGCCGTCGTCGGGGACCACGTCCGCCTCGGAAACGGCACGCAAGTCGGCGCCCACGCCAATATCTCGGGGCCGGCGGAGTTCGGCGAAGGCAACCGGATCTTTCCGCACGCCGTCCTGGGGCTCGAGCCGCAGGACCTGAAGTATCACGGAGAGCCGACCCGTCTCGTCGTCGGCTCGCGAAACGTGTTTCGCGAGTTCATGACGGCGCACCGCGGGACGGTGACCGGGCGCGGAGAGACGGTGATCGGCGACGAGGGCTACTTCATGTCGTACAGCCACATCGCGCACGACTGCCGCATCGGATCGCGCGTCGTGTTCGCCAACTGCGCCGCCCTGGCCGGCCACGTGGACGTGGGCGACCACGCGACTCTCGGAGCGTTCGCCGCGGCGCATCAGTTCATACGGATCGGCAACCACGCGTTCGTCGGCGCGTATGCGCAGCTGCGGCAGGACGTGCTGCCGTTCTGCAAGACCGACGGCATCGACGCGAAGACCTATGGCATCAACGCCATCGGGCTCAAGAGGAACGGATTCGAGGACGATCGCATCGACGCGCTCCAGAAGGCATACCGGCTGCTGATCAAGTCGAAGCTCAACACGACGCAGGCGCTGGAGCGGATCGCGACGGAACTCTCGGGACATCCGGACGTGGACGACCTCGTCCTGTTCATCCGGGGGAGCAAGCGGGGCTTCCACAAGTGACGCCGGGGACCGCCGCGGCGGAGGGAGGCCCCTCCGCGCGAGAGGTGCGCGTGGCGGTCGTCGGCGTCGGCCACCTCGGACGCCATCATGCCCGCATCGCGGCGTCGCTCCGCGGCGTCCGGTGCGTGGGCGTCGTCGACCGGCATCCGGGCCGCGCGCGCGACGTGGGCGCGGAGTTCGGGATCCCCGTGCTGGCGTCCCTGGAAGAAGCCGCGGACGCCGCCGAGGCCGTCGTCGTCGCGACGCCGACCGTGACTCATGCCGAGATCGCCCGCACGCTCGTGGCCCGGGGCTGCGACGTGCTCGTCGAAAAACCGATCACGACGACCGTCGCGGAGGCCGATGCCCTACTCGCGGAGGCCCGCACGCACGGCCGGGTCGTCCAGGTGGGCCACGTCGAGAGGTACAACCCGGCCGTCCAGGCGGCCCTCGCGCTGGCTTCGGACGTCCGGTTCATCGAGATCCACCGCCTCGGCATCTTCACGCGCCGCAGCCTGGACGTCGATGTGGTGCTCGATCTGATGATCCACGACCTGCAGATCGTGCAGGCGCTGGTGGGCCGACCGGTCGCGGAAGTACGGGCGGTCGGAATGCCGGTGCTCACGTCCTCCATCGATATCGCCAACGCCCGCATCGCCTTCGAAGGCGGCTGCGTGGCGGCGCTGACCGCCTCGAGGGTGTCCGCGGACAAGGTGCGCCGCTGCGAGATCTTCGCGCCCGCCCTTTCGCTGTCCGTGGACATGCAGGCGCAGTCGGTGCGCGCGTACCGGTTGTCCCGGGAGACGGGGGAGCCGGAGATCGTTGGAAGCTCCGTCGCCGTCGAGAGGGAAGAGCCGCTCGCGCGCGAAATCTCGGACTTCGTCCGCGCCGTCCGCGACCGCGGCGCCCCGCTCGTCTCGGGCGAGATCGGCCGCGATGCGCTCGTGCTGGCGTCGCGGGTCCAGGAGGCGATCGAGCGCCAGCGCGCCGTCGCGGAAGGGGTGCGGGCGTGAAGAGAAAACCGGGCCGCGTCGGCCTCATTGGCGGGAGCGGCGTCTACGACCTGTCGGGAATCGAAGACCTCAAGGAAGAGAAGGTCGAAACGCCGTTCGGCCCGCCGTCCGACTCGTTCTTCACGGGCACACTCGGGGGAGTCGCGGTGGCGTTCTTCTCGCGTCACGCGCGCGGCCACAAGTTTTCGCCGACCGAGATCAACTATCGCGCGAACATCTGCGGGTTCAAGATGCTCGGCTGCGATGCCCTTCTCTCCGCGTCCGCGGTCGGCAGTCTGCGCGAGGAGATTCCCCCGCGGCATGCCGTGGTGCCCGACCAGTTCATCGACCGCACCCGGCACCGCCCCGACACGTTCTTCGACCGCGGCATCGTGGCGCACGCCGGCTTCGCGGACCCGATCTGCCCGTCTCTTGCGGACGCTCTCGAAGCGAGCGCCAGAGAGTGCGGCATATCCGTGCGCCGGGGAGGCACCTACGTCTGCATCGAGGGGCCCCAGTTCTCGACCCGGGCCGAGTCGCGTCTCTACCGCTCCTGGGGCGGCGACGTGATCGGCATGACGAACCTGACCGAGGCGCGGCTGGCGCGTGAGGCGGAGCTTTGCTACGCGACTTTGGCGCTCGTCACGGACTACGACTGCTGGCGCGATGCCGAAGAGCCCGTCACCGTGGAAGCGATCCTCGCCGTTCTGTCCGAGAACGCGACCGGGGCGAGGCGAGCGATGCGGGCGGCCGTGGCCAGGGTCGCCGCGGACCGGAGCTGCGGCTGCCGGGACGCGATGCGATATGGCGTCCTGACCGACCGCAAGGCGCTGTCCGAGGAGACGCGCCGGCGGCTGGCGCCGATCGCGGGGCGGTACCTCTGAGCCCGGCGATGGCCGAGCCGCGGGCCTCGGACCTGCGTCTGCGTCCCGGCCGCGTCGTGGTCACCGGATCGGTGGCGTTCGACTACCTCATGACCTTTCCGGGGCACTTCGTGGAGCACCTGATTCCTGACCAGCTCTCCCGGCTGTCCGTCTCCTTTCTGGTCGATGAGATGCGCCGCGTCGAAGGCGGATGCGCGGCGAACATCGCGTACGGGCTCGCGCTCCTGGGCGAGCGTCCCCTTCTCCTCGCGACCGCCGGACCCGACGCCGAGGCCTACCGCGCCCGCCTCGGAAAGGAGGGCGTGGACGTTTCCGGTCTGCGGCTCTGCCCGGACGTCTTCACGGCGTCCTTCTTCGTCTCGACGGACCTCGACCAGAATCAGATCGCTTCCTTCTACACGGGAGCGATGGCGCGGGCGCGGGACCTGTCGATCGCCGACCTCGACCCGGCCGACTGCGCGATCGTCCTGATCTCGCCGAACGATCCGGAGGGGATGGCACGGTACGCCCGGGAGTGCCGGTCGGCCGGGATTCCCTTCATCTACGACCCGAGCCAGCAGGTGGCCCGGCTCACGGGAGAGGACCTCGCCCGCGGGCTGGAGGGCGCGGCTATCCTCATCGCCAACGACTACGAAATGGGAATCCTCACGCAAAAGACGGGTTGGACCTCCCCCGAGATCGAGTCCCGGGTCCCCGTCGTGATCGAGACGCACGGGGGGGAGGGCTCGACCATCGTTCTCTCCGGCCAGGAGCGCCATCGCATTCCCGCCGCGCGTCTCGAAGGGGACGCCCTTGACCCGACCGGGGTCGGAGACGCGTTTCGCGGCGGCCTCGTGCGGGGAATCCGCGCGGGCTTCTCCTGGGAGATCGCCGGCCGGATGGGAAGCATCGCGGCGGTCTTCGGCCTCGAGGCGCAGGGCCCGCAGCCGCCCCGCTACCCGATCTCTCGCTTCATCGAGCGCTACGAATCCAACTTCGGCAAGGAACCCAAACTGGGAAAGCTCCGCACGTAGTCTCCGGCCGCGTCCCCGATTCTTCTTCTTTCGATTCCCGTTTCCCGTTTCCCGTTTCCCGGCCCCGTGCCCCGGCAGGTGCTAACATCCTCCCTCTTCAAAGAGGATCCGATCCTTGAACAACCGCCGTGTTGTCCGCCGTATGGGCCCAGCCCTCTTCGCCCGGGAGGTCGAGGGGGAGGCTGACGCGTCGAAGCTGCGGATCACGGTTGTCTGCGCGCGATGGAATCCGACCGTCACGGACGCCCTTCTTTCCTCCGCGCTCGGAGCTCTCGCCGAATGCGGGGCGAAGCCGGGAAACGTGGTCGTCGTCCGGGTCCCGGGCGCGTTCGAGCTGCCCGCCGCGTCGCGCCTCGCCCTCGCGTCGAAGACCTGCGACGCCGTGGTCGCGCTCGGCGCGATCGTGCGCGGCGAGACGACCCACCACGAGGTTCTCGGAAGCGCCGTGGGCGCGGCGCTCGCCTCGATCTCCGCGGAGACGGGCCGCCCGATCGGATTCGGCCTTCTGACCTGCGAGACCATGGAACAGGCCCGCGCCCGCACGGGCAAGGGAGCGGAAGCGGCGGAGGCGGCGGTCGAGATGGCCAACCTCCGGCGCCGGATGCGGGCGCGCTGATGGGGGCCCGGCGCAAAGCGCGGGAGCTCGCGCTCCAGATGCTGTTCGAGAACGACGTGGCCGGCACTGCCCCCCAGGAAATGTTCGACCGCAGCTCGGACCTGCAGAAGGCCTCCGCCACCCTTCGCGATTTTACCGAACGGCTCGTCTCGGGGACGCTGACCCGCCGCGAAGAGCTCGACGAGATCATCACCCGGCAGGCGGACCACTGGCGCCTCGCTCGCATGCCGATCGTCGACCGCAACATCCTGCGTCTCGCGCTCTTCGAGCTTCTCCACGAGCCCGCCACGCCCCGGCCGGTGGTGATCGACGAAGCGCTCGAGATCGCGAAACGCTTTTCGACTCCCCGGTCGTCGCAGTTCATCAACGGCATCCTGGACGGGGTGCTGAAGTCCCGGCCCGCCGAAGGTCCGGCGGCGTGACGGGGCGCGCGAGCGCCCTTTTCGCCTGCGCCCTCTGGATCGCCGGAATCGCGGGAATCGCCGGAGCGGGGGAGCAGTCCGCCGTGTACCGCGCCTCCGGAGCGGACGCGCGTCTCTTCGATCAGTACGACAACGACGGGTATTCGATGGCGGTGGTCGCCGTGGAAGGCGCCGTCGAGCTGCGCGTCCGCGTCTCGGACGCGCCTCTCGAGAGCGCCGCGCCGTTTCCGACGGGCCTGAGACGCGAGACGGCGCTCCCGCCCGCGCCGGATCGCGACGCGTTCGCCGCCCGCCTGTCTCAGGGCAGCCGGACGTCCGCCGAAGCGGTGCGCCGGGTCCTGCTCGGCATCGTTTCGGAAATCCGGTACGACCCGGACCGCCTGCGCAATCAGGACCCGTCGGCGGTGTTCGCCTCGAAGCGCGCGTACTGCGTGGGATTCAGCGAGCTCGCTGTCGACCTGCTCCGGCGGCTCTCGATCCCGGCGCGGACGGTCCAGGGCGTGCTGCGCGCGGACCCCGGCGCCGATCGATACGACCCTAAGATCGAAGGCGTCTACCATCGGTGGATCGAGGTCTTCTATCCTGACCGAGGGTTCGTCTTTTCGGATCCCGCGGGATCGGTCAACGGGGTGGACGCGCGCTACCTTCCGTTTGACCGCCGCTCCCTCCGCCGGCCGCGCGCCCTCCAACTCGAGGGACTGGAGCCCCCGGCCGGCGCTCTCGCGTACGAGACCGTCCGGGCTGGAAAGGTCACCATGCGTCTTCGGAATTAAGGAAGGCTGGAGACCTTCCCCTCACCCCCGACCCTCTCGCCGAGCCCGGGGAGAGGCAGGAGGCGGCGCTTCACCGCTGGGGGGATCGAGCTTGCTCGTCGGATATATTGACCGGCCCACCATGGCGGAAAAATACGATCCGATCGAGCTCGACAGGAAGTGGCAGCGCCGCTGGGAAGACGCCCGCGTTGCCTTCGTCGATACGTCCGACGGCGCGGACAAGTTCTACATGCTGAACATGTTTCCGTACCCTTCCGGAAGCCGCCTCCACGTGGGGCATGGCCGCAACTACATCCTGGGCGACGCCCTCTACCGCCGGGAGAGGATGGCGGGCCGCCGCACGTTGAACCCGATGGGCTGGGACGCGTTCGGCCTGCCGGCCGAAAACGCAGCGATCGCGAGCGGCGTCCCGCCCCGTGAATACACCACGGGCAACATCGCGCGGATGAAGGAGCAGTTGAGGAGCCTCGGGCTGCTTTACGACTGGTCGAAGGAGCTGGCCTCGTGCGATCCCGCGTACTACCGCTGGAACCAGTGGCTGTTTCTCCGCATGTGGGAGCGCGGTCTCGCCTATCGCAAGACCGCCCCTGTCAACTGGTGCCCGGGCTGCCGCACCGTCCTCGCCAACGAGCAGGTCATCGACGGCCGCTGCGAGCGCTCGGGAGACGCGGTCGAGATCCGCGACCTGACGCAGTGGTTCTTCCGGATCACGGACTACGCCGAGCGGCTCCTCGCAGGGCTCGACACCGTCGACTGGCCGGACCGCGTCAAGGTCATGCAGCGCAACTGGATCGGGCGGTCGGAGGGCGCGGAGGTGTTCTTCCGCGTGGACGCCCTGGCGGAGCCTGTCCATGTCTTTACGACGCGGCCGGACACGCTCTTCGGCGCGACCTTTCTCGCGCTCGCTCCCGAGCATCCCGCGGCGGCGCGGCTCGCGGAGCGGTCCCCTCTCTCGGGAGACCTGTCGCGGTTCATCGAGCGGGTTCGGCGCAGCTCCCGCCTCGAGCGCGAGTCGGAGACCGGCGAGAAGGAGGGGATGGACACGGGAATCACGGCGTTGAACCCGGCCACAGGCGAGACGATCCCCGTCTGGCTCGCCAACTTCGTACTGCCCGACTACGGCACCGGCGCGATCATGGGCGTGCCCGCGCACGACCAGCGGGATTTCGAATTCGCCCGCCGTTACGGGCTCCCGATACGGCCCGTTTACCGGACCGACGCTGCGGACGCTGCCGACGCTGCGGACGTTCCCGAGCCCGATCCCGACGCCATGACATCGGCCGTCCCGCATGGAGGGGTTCTCTACCGATCCGGCGACTGGGACGGAACGCCGAACGGTCCGGCGGCGGTGACGAAAGCGATCGACTGGATCGAGGCGCGCGGGCTCGGCAGGGGCCGCGTGGGCTACCGGCTCCGCGACTGGCTGATCTCGCGGCAGCGGTACTGGGGAACGCCGATTCCGGCCGTGCACTGTCCGGCCTGCGGCGTTCTCCCGGTTCCAGACGGCCAGCTTCCCGTCCTCCTTCCCGAGGACGTCGCCTTCCGCGGAGCGGAGGGGAACCCTCTCGAGCAATCCGAGGCCTTCGTCGCGACGTCCTGCCCCGGGTGCAGCGGCCCCGCGCGCCGGGAAACCGACACCATGGACACGTTCGTGGACTCGTCCTGGTACTACCTCCGTTTTCTGAACCCGGAGGATTCGTCCCGGATGGTCGACTCGGAAAGGGCGGCGAAGTGGATGCCGGTCGACCAGTACGTCGGGGGCATCGAGCACGCGATCCTCCACCTTCTGTACGCCCGGTTCATCTGCCGCGTCCTCAAGGACCTCGGTCTCGTAGAACTCGAGGAGCCGTTCGCGCGCCTCTTCAACCAGGGAATGATCACGAAGCTGAATCCCGCATCGGGCAAGATCGAAAAGATGTCGAAGTCGCGCAGCAACACCGTCTCTCCCGACGAGCTCATCGCCCGGTTCGGCGCGGACACCGTGCGGGTCTACACGCTGTTCATCGGCCCCCCGGAGAAGGAGTCGGAGTGGTCGGAGGAAGGGGTGGCGGGCGCCTGGCGCTTTCTGCAGCGCGTTCACGACGTCTGCGCCCGCGCCGAAGCGCTGCCTGCGGGCGAGCGCGCCGCGGATTCCTCCCTGACGCGTCTCGCGCACCGGACGATCCAGCGCGTGACCGAGGATGCGCAGCGATTTCACTTCCACACCGCGGTCGCCGCGCTGATGGAGTTTCAGCGGGGAATGGCAGAAGCGCTCGACTCCGGCGCCGAGACGCCCGGCACGGTCCGCTGGGCCGCCGAGACTCTGGTCCAGTTGCTCCATCCCGTCGCGCCGCACCTGACGGAGGAGTGGTGGGAGAGATTCGGACACCGCACCTTTCTGCTCGACTCTTCCTGGCCCTCTTTCGACCCCGCTCTCGCGACGACGGAGCGCGTCACGCTGGTCATTCAGGTCAACGGAAAGGTCCGCGGCCGGCTCGACGTCGAGCGGGGTGCGCCGGAGCCGGACGCCCTCGCCTTAGCGCGCGCCGACGAGAAGATCCGGACGTGGATCGACGGCAAGGAGATCGCCCGCACGGTGTACGTGCCCGACCGGCTGCTCAACCTGGTCGTGCGGTGAGGAGCGCCCGGGGGCCGGGCTTGCTTCTCGTGGCTCTCCTGGCCGCGTTCGCCACCGGCTGCGGGTACTCCCTCGTCGGCACGAGCTCGACTCTTCCGGCCTCGATCAAGGCGGTTCAGTTCGAGACTCTCCTGAATCAGACGTCGCGGGTCGGGGTCGAGCAGCGGCTCTCCCGCGAGATCGCGCGGGAGCTCGCCAGCCGGGGACGGTTCTCCGTGCAGTCGGGGGGGGCGGGCGCCGACGCGAGCCTCACGGGAGCGGTGATCGGCTTCGACCTGTACCCCATCGCCTTCGACGAGCAGGGGCGGGCCAAGGAATATCAGGTCCGGATCACCGCGCGAGTCTCGCTGAAGAGCATCGCGGACGAGAAGGTGCTGTGGGAGAACCCCTCCTACTCGTTTCAGGAGAACTACACCTTCTCGACGAGCGCCGCCTCCTACGTGGATCGGGAAAACGAGGCGATCGAACGGGTGGCGGAGCGATTCGCGGAGAGCCTGGTCGCGAATCTGCTGGAAGGATTCTAGCTACTTCCCCGACGCCGCTTTCTTCGCCAGGCGCGACTTGTACCGGGCCGCCGCGTTACGGTGAATGACGCCCTTCTTCAGCGCCTTGTCGATCTCCGAGACGGTCTCCGGGACTTTCGCCGCGGCGCCCGCCGGCGCCGTCGCCCGGTGCTCCTTCAAAGACGTGCGCAACCGCGAGCGGATGCCGCGGTTCTTCGCCTGCCGCTTCGCCGTCTGGCGGATGCGTTTTTCAGCGGACTTGATGTTGGCCATGGAATTCGCTCCTCGTCTTTCGGTGTGAACGGGTTGCGGGGGGGCGCGCTCGCCCCCGCCGATCCCTTGATTGTGATGGTTCCGGCCGCCGACTCTATCGAACTTCGACGCCGAGGCTCTTCAATTTCGCGCGAGCCAGGCGCGCCTCTTCGGCGGACGGGTACTCGTGAATGGCGTACTGGAGCTCCACGACCGCCTCGGCCTTCTGCCCGAGCTCCAGGAGCGCATAGCCCTTCTTGAGAAAAGCCGCCGCCGCCTTGTCGCTCTTGGGCCACTGTTTCAAGACCTTGTCGAAGTCGTTGATCGCCTCTTTGTACTTCTTCTGCGCGTAGTGGCTCTCGCCAATCCAGTACTGGGCGTTGTCCGTCAGATCGGTCGTCGGGTAGGTGTCGATGTACTCCTGGAACCCCTGGATGGCGAGCGCGTAGCGGCCCTTTCCATAGTCTCCGTACGCGGAGTCGTAGAGATCGGAAGGGGAGGGACGCCCGCCGCCCGCTGCTGACGGCGCCCTCACGACCGCAGTATCGGAGGCCGGAGGAGGCTGGAGCGGTCCGGGCCTGCCGGGGCCGGGAGATGCGTACGGAGACGAGGTCGACGGGGCAGCGGAAGAGGAGTTCCCGCGCATGCGCACGAGGTCCCCCTGGGTCTCCGCGATCTGCTGAGAGAGCTGTGACAGCCGCCGGTTGGTGTCCTCGAGCTTCGCCTCGAGCTGCTCCATCTTCGTCGTCAGCTCGCCGAGGCGCACGCCGGTGTCCGCGTTGCTCTTCAACAGCTGACTCGTCTGAGCCGCGACGCTGGTGTTCAGCTTCGCGACTTCTTCCTTGCTCGACGATTTGCGCTCGAGGGCCTGGATCTGCGTCTCGATGTCCGTCATCTGCCGGTGAAGGCCCTCGATGTCACTCGAAGAGACGCATCCCGCTCCTGCCAGCGCGGCCGACAGGAGCAGCGTGGAGAGTGTCAGGGAACGCCGGGGAAAGGTCATGTCTTATTTCGCCGTGAAGAGAAAGTGCGCGCGCCGATTCTGCTGCCAGCACTCTTCCGACTCGGCGGTGCAGAAGGGGCGCTCCTTGCCGTACGAGACTGTGCGGATCCGCGAGCCGTCGATGCCGAGCGACGTCAGGTATTCGCGGGCGGCGTTCGCGCGGCGATCCCCGAGCGCGAGGTTGTATTCCGTGGTGCCCCGGCTGTCGCAGTGTCCCTCGATCAAGAACTGCGTCGTCGGATGACCCTTCAGCCAGGTCGCGTTCGCCGCGAGCGCCGTGCGCGCGTCATCGCGGAGGTCCGCCTGGTTGTAGTCGAAAAACGCGTCCTGAAGATACCCTCGGCGATTCATCTCCTCGACGCTCCCCGGGAGCGCATCGCTCGCAACGTCCTGCGGCGTGCGGTTGGAGGGTGGCGACACGCGCGTTTCCCCGGGGGACGTCGGCGATTCCGACGCCGATCGCGCCGATTCCGTGGTGGTGGGAGGCTTCTTCTTGCATGCGGCAAACGACAGCATCGCTGCCAGGACGAACAGCACCGCGATGGGCTTGGTCCAGTTCCTCTTCATTCCCGTCTCCTTGTTCTTAAAGCGGCTTGCGCGAGCGAAGGCGCGCGGGCCTGAAATTATAACAATACGAGGCTTTTACGCGGTCAGGGCAACCAGACCGGTTGCATGTTCGAGCCCCCTCCGTTCGTTAGCTGGCGCTTGTTCTTCCCGTCGGCCGCGTCCATCGTGTAGATCTGGGTCGATCCCGCGCGCCGGGCCTGAAAGACGATCTTCGTGCCGTCGGGCGACCAGGCGGGGTGCCCGTTGGCGCCGTCGGACGTGAGCTGCACGGTGTTTCCGGTCGCGAAATCCATCACGCAGATGTTGAAGTCCCCCTCGTTTCGGCAGGCGAAAGCGATCTTGTCGCCCTTCGGGGACCAGGCGGCCTCGTCGTTCCAGTTTCCGGCGAAGGTCATGCGCCGGGAACCCGTCCCTTCGGCGTCCATTACCCAGATCTGGGGAGTCCCCGTCTGGTCGGACGTGTAGAGGATCTGGCGTCCCGTCGGCGACCAGTCCGGCGAGGCCTCCAGGGCGCGGGTGCTGGTGAGCCGCCGGAGGCCGCCGCCGGCTGCGTTCATCACGTAGATGTCCGGGTTCCCCTTCGCCGACCCCGAAAACGCGATCAACGAGCCATCCGTCGACAGCGCCGGCGACGCGTTCAGCTCGAGGCCGGTCGACAACTCGCGTTGACCGCTGCCATCGGCGCTCATCGTCCAGACCTGCGGGTACCGGTGGACGTAGCTCGTGAAGACCACCTTCCCCGCGTGCGCGTCGGGGTTCAAGACCAGCGAATGATGGTTCGTGAGCCGCCGCGGGTTGCGGCCGTCGAAGTCCATCGCGTAGAGCTCCTTCGTCCGGGCGCCGTCCCGGTCCGAGACGAAGAGGATCGTCGAGAGGAACGTCCCGGCCTGGCCCGTGAACTCCTTGATCAGGTCGTTGGCCAGAGTGTGGGCAATCCTTTCGACATAGCCTGCGCCGCCGGAGTAGCGCCGGCCGAAGATGAGCTTCCGGGACTTCAGGTCCCAGACGCGCGCTTCGACGGAGACGCGATCCCCGGCCACGTCGCCGCGCGTGTCGACCAGCACCTCCGCGCCCGTCGCGAGCCACCGGCCCGCGGCTTCCGAACCGGCGACGTCTCGCGAGCCGGACGGCTCGGTGCGGGCGTCCGTCACGACGAAGGCGTTCGAGTACTCGAGGTCCGAGCGCAGCGTCGCGGTGAAAGGCTCCGAGACGCGCGACTGCAGCGCCGCGACACCGGGGGCCAGGAGGGGAGGGACGGCCATCGACATCTTGCGGCCGCTCGGCCCCGTGATCACGATGACGCCTCCCTCCGGCCTCGGCGCCGCGGGCGCCGGTGGGGGCGTCTGCGCGGCCGCCACGCCAGCCAGGAGGAACGCGGCTGCCCCGAGACGCAGAAGCAGGGCTCGCTTCACTCGAAGAGCACCGAGAGCCCGACGTGGCTCGACTGGAACTCAGAGGGGAGGGGAGGAAGCGGCGAAGAAGCGAGGACCGCGCGCAGCGCGGCGCGATCCACGAACGGAAGGCCGCTCGTCGTGACGATCTCCGCGTCCGAGATGGTGCCGTCGCGCTGGATCGTGAAGTGGATCACGGGGGATGTGGGCATGCTGGTCGCCGGCTTGAACCAGTTCGTCTCGATCGCGACCTTGACCCGCTCGTAGTAGTACGGATAGTTGAAGCCGGGCTGGTCGAACGTCAGGCCGCCGACGCCGGCGCCGGGTCCGGTGCCAGTCCCCGAGCCCGTTCCCCCCTCCGAAGTGGAGGGGGCCGAAGGCCCGCCGGGCGTAGGACGTCCCGGCGACGTCACCTTCGACTTGCCCTTCGGATCGCTGAAGGCCGGAAGCGGCGGATTCTTCTTCGGGTCCTCGCGGGCCGGCAGCAGCTTGGCCTTTTCCGAAGGAGGCGGCGGGACCTCGTCGGGGGGCTTCAGGATCTTCGGCTTCTCGGGTTCCGCGGCGGCGGGTGCGGGTGCGAGGTCGACCGCATGGCCGCGCAGCGATCCGGCCGACTGCAGGCGAACCGCCAGGGTGCGTCCCGGCACGAATCGCTTCGGAGACGAGAGGGAGGAGGCGAGAAGGACGATCCCGATCCCGGCGTGGAGGAGGAGGGCGAGAGAGCCGCCGGTCGCCCATGGAAAGCTTTCGTGCTCGCGCTCCGCGATGATCTGTCCGACGGCGTCCATCCCTACTTGTACGTTTTCCGATTGACCGGCGTCTCGGTAATCATCCCGAGGTTCTCGATTCCCATGCGATTCAACACGTCCAGCGTCTCGACGACCGTGCCGTACGAGAGGGCGCGGTCCGCCTTCAGGAAGACCGTCCTGTCTTTTCTGGACTTCAAGAACGCACCCAGACGATCTTTAAGCAAGCCACGCGCCACGGGCGTCTCGTTGATGTAGTAGAGCCCGTCACGGGTGATCGACAGGATGATCGGGTCCTGGATGCTCGATGGCAGGTTGGTGGTCGCCGTCTTCGGCAGCGCCACCGCGACTCCCTGGTGGAGCATCGGGGCGGTCACCATGAAGATGATCAGGAGAACGAGCATGACGTCCACCAGCGGCGTGACGTTGATGTCCGCGAGGTGGTCGTACGGGTCTTCGGTGGTTCGATGGAAGGACATGAAGATGAGTTGAGAGTTGAGAGTTGAGAGTTAAGAGCTGGTCGGGAGGGTCCCGGGGTTTCTCACTCTCAACCTTGAACTCTGGACTCTCAACTTCCTACGTGAAATTCCTCTCCGCGAGGTTGATGAACTCGAGCGCGAAATCCTCCATCCCGGCGCGCTGCCGCCGGACCTGGCCCATGAAGTAGTTATAGAACACGAGCGCCGGAATCGCCGCCGCGAGCCCCGCGGCCGTGTTGACGAGGGCCTCGGAGATGCCGGGGGCGACGGCGGCGATGGATGTCGACCCCGTCTGTCCGATGGCGCGGAAGGATTGCATGATCCCCCACACCGTTCCGAACAGGCCGATGAAGGGGCATGCGGAAGCCGTTGTCGCCAGAAACGTCATGTACTTGGTGAGCCGCGAGACCTCGACCCCGATGGCGCGTTCGAGAGCGCGCTCGACGCCCGCGATGTTCTTGATGAGGAGCTTTCCCGCGGGCGCTCCGGACGCCGTGACCGACGGATCGTCCGGGCGGTTGGCCTTGACCTGCGCGTCGAGCTCCGCGTATCCCGCCTTGAAGAGGGTCGTCAGAGGGGAGTCGGTGAGCTCCGCCGCGATGGTGTTGACCTCCGAAAACCGCTTCGATTTCCGGAAAAAGGCCACGAATTTGTCCGACTGGCCGCTCACGCGGCGCAGGCGAAGGAACTTCGCGAAGATGATTACCCACGAGATCAGCGAAAAAAGGAGCAGAATTCCAAGAACCACCTTCGCGGTGGGCCCGGTTTCGCGGAAGAAGACCAGGAGTGAATCGCCGCCTGCCGGAAGAGTTTCCGTGCGGACAGGCTGCGCAAGCTCCGCGATCATTGTTTCGGACCGTAACATACGCACTGGGAGTGGTCAAAGGGAATGCGCCGTGGAACGAAGGCGGTTGTGACTGTCGTGAGAAAACTCGCGCGACGCGTCGCCGAAATGTCTGCCTCCGCATCTTTCACCCTGCTGGCCCTGGCAGCAGTCGTCTTCCTTCTTCTCCCCTCCTCCCTTCGCGCGGCGAGCGCTGCGGCTTCGTCCGCGATCACCGCGGCGATTCCCGTCGCGCCGATCGAGACACTCGGCGTCGACAAGGTCACGCCGGGAATGAAGGGGTACGGCGTCTCCGACCTCGGCGACGGAAAGGGCATCCAGCGGTTCGAGGTCCAGATCCTCGGCGTGATGAAGCGCTACGCGCCCCGCCAGGACCTGATTCTCGCGCGCGTCACGGGAGCCGGGCTCGAAAACTCCGGCATCATCGCGGGGATGAGCGGCAGCCCGATCTACGTCGAAGGGCGGCTCGTCGGTGCCCTCGCCTACGGGTGGCCGTTTTCCAAAGACGCCATCTGCGGGATCACCCCGATCCAGAGCATGCTCGACATCCGCCACGTCCCGGCAAGTCCGCCCGTCCCGATCGGCGGCTCTTCCCCGGCCGCGAAAGTTTCCGCCGCGGTCGGACTCCCGGCTGCCGGAGAGGCTCCCGGCCTTGGCGGCGGATCGGTCACGACGGCCTCCTTTCTCGAGGCGTTTTCGTCCGGGCACTTCCGGGAGCGGATGGACGATCTCTTAAAACCGCTGCGTGCCGCGCCCGCCGACGGGATGGCCGCTCTTCCGATCCCGGTCTCGCTCTCCGGCGTCGCGCCGGGCGGGAAGTTCTTCGAGCGCGTGGCGGACGCCGCGGGCTGGATGGCGGCTCCTTCCGGCGCGTCCGCCCCTGCCTCCGGCAAGGCCCCGACGGGACCGGACGCGGCGCGGCTGTTCCCGGGCTCCGCCGTCGCCGCGCAGCTGCTGTCGGGCGACATGGATCTGGCCGCGACCGGCACCGT
>JBDUBP010000119.1:0-18526 GCA_040004075.1 Acidobacteriota bacterium
GCCATCGAGGACGGAGTTCCCGTGACCGTGCTCACGACGGGGACCACGCCGATGATCTCCGGGCCGCCCCTCTGAAGACGGAGGATCCTGCTACGGTGTCCCCGTGTTCGAGTCCCGGCCGCCCGGATCATCAGAACGTGCGCTGCCCGCCGGAGCCTCTGGTCGAGAACGCCTCGGAGCGGTCGGGCGTAGCGAAAAACTCCCCGTTTCACCATGATCGGCGGTGCGATCCGCGTTGACACCGCGGGGCTCCCCGTTAGATTCTCGTTGTCGATCTCCCAACACGAATAAATCGAGGTGCCCGTGATCGGACCCTGCCTGCTCCTCTTCCAGCTGACCCTGCCCACGCAGACCCCGGCCTCTGTGCCGCCCCAGGTCCTCACTCCGTCCCTTTCGATCGAAGAACGTCCGGGTCCTCCCCTCACCCCGACCCCGATCCAGGACGTTTCGCGGTTCGTTTCGGATCATGCCGTCACGCTCCTCGTCCAGACGGGAGAAGGCCGGCTGATCCGGAAGGGGCAGGCCATGCTTTCGACCAGCGAGGGGTACGTGATGACGTCGCTCGACCTCGTCGCCGGCGGATCGAGCTTCGTCGTCTCCGGAGGCGTCGTGGGCGCCGCCCGTCCCGCGAAGGCTCTCGCGGTCAGCCGCCGCGGCAAGATCGCGATTCTTCAGCTCGAGATGAAGAGCGAGGAACGTCTTGGAGACGTCGCACCTCGAACAGACGCTCCGCCGGGAGCCGGGGACAGACTATTCGCCTTGAGAGAGAGCGGCCAAGTGGTCGAAGGAAGAGTCGCATCGATTTCGCAAGACACGGATACCACGAGGCTGCTACATCTCAACCTCGGCCTGCCGTCGGGGACGCCGATCTTCAACTTCCGCGGCCAGTTTGTGGGCGTCATTCGCGGGTCTGTCAGGAAAGTCCCGGGCGCCGTCGCCGTCTTCGTCCCCTCCAAAGTCCCGGGCGACTGGGTCGACTACTTTCCGAGCACGATCCGCGAACCCATTCACAAGAAAGTGATCGAAGCGCTGCCCGCAAACTAGGCCTCGTCCAAAATCACGGGCGTCTGGCGGCGATGACCGCGTGAATCCCCCGAACGACCTCGCAGCGACCTCGACCTCGAACTCCCCGCGGGAACGAAAGAGGACGAGAGCTCCAAAGCCGGACCGGAAACCAGGTCCGGCTTTGGCATCGCAATCAGAAGTGGTCGGCTCCGCGGAAGGAATCGTCCGCACGTTGAAAGACAGGCGCCCGTCACGGCACCGCCCCTTCAGCCGAACGTAATCTGTCTGGTGAACGCCGAGGGGTTATTGATGTTCATCGGACCGTTCTGCTGCCAGGCGGGGTACAGATGATGGGGGGGCCGGCCGCCGCGGGGAACTGACCCACGTGGGCGTTGAGAGTCTGCCCAACGCTGCCGACGTCTGCGAAGGTGAGGCCATTGCAGTTGATGTATGCGTTGATGCTGCCGAAGGGAGCGCTCGTGCTGGTGACGACCGACGTCCAGCCTACCAGCGCAAAGGCCGTGTTGGCGTTAAGCGCCCCCACGACAATGGTATTCGTATTGACCTGAACGTCGCCGGTGCCCGTCGTCGCCAGCGCGGACCGGACCCCCGTGCTGACAACGACACTGATTTTCCCGCCCGCGAGTGGCCTTTTCGAGGAGATTTCATGGGCCTCACTCGTCTGGCGTTAGGGCCGGCGGACCGTCCTCGCCGTTTTCGTAGCCAGCTGCCGGGAGACCGGGTGGACTACTTCCCGAGTTCGGTGCGCGAGCCCATCCATAAAAAGTGATCGACCGTATGTCTCCGACTAAATGGCGGTCTCTCCGGTGTCATCGTCCGCTGTTCTGACTCTGAGGTGTCGGAGGTGGCGACCAGCGGGAGCGGGGTGATCACGAGGGAGGCGGGGTGCTTCGACGAGGGAAATCGGGGAGCCGGACCGCCGACTCCCCGACGGACGAGGCTTCAGAAAAGCGGATCGGCGGAAGGAACCGTGCGGACGTTAAATAGACAGGCTCCCGTGACGGCGCCGCCCACGCAGCCGAACAGTACCGATTTCGTAGCCGCCAGATTGTTGTTGAGGTGCATCTGGCCGTTCTGCTGCCAGGCGGGGTAAAGGATGATGGGGGGCCCGGCCGCGGCGGTGAACTGTCCAACGTGTGCGGTCGGACTCTGACCGGTGAAGTTATTGAGGTCGGCCAACGTGCACGTGGTGCAATTGACGTACGCGTTGATGCTGCCGAAGGCAGCGCTCATGCTGTTGACGACAGGGGTCCATCCCACGATGACGAGGGTCGTGTTCGCGCCGAGAGTCATCGTGACGCCTGTGTTTGTGTTCACGGTGACTTCCCCGGTGCCCGTCGTCGCGAAAAGAGCGGGGGCTGCGAGAACCAGAACCAGCGCGATGCTGCAAAACGAGAATTTCCGCATTCGTCCTCCTGGGAAAGTTGAGAGCCTCGTGTGGGGTCGACGTTATTGTCAGAACCCGCGCGAATCCGGCCGAGACATGTGGAATTGACCTCTATTTTGGCACAGGTCGGATGACGCGACTATTCAGGCCTCGAGTTTCCAATAAAACCGAGCAATCGGCTTAGCCGCCGTCATGATTCCGCGAGGGCGGCCGACCTGTCAGCGCAGTGCCACGATCGCCGATGAGCCCGAGTGGTTGACGATCTTGACGGAGCTTCCCTGGTACGCATTCACCGCGTGTATGCCGGAAGGGGCCGAGACGATCGTCCATTGAGCCGCCCAGACCTCGTTGTTGCAGTTGGAGGACCCGGTGCCACACAGAGAGAAGGGGGATCCGGCGACATTCACGCTCGCCGCCATCGATGCGGGCGCTCCGGTCACGGTGCTCAAGACTGGAATCAGGCCGATCACCTCGAGAATCTGATTGTTGAGAATCCCCCGGCCAAGACTCGGTCGCGGGATTCGTCGCGCCTGTGATTGCCGAAGAAAGGAGGCTGGTCGAAGAGCCTAAAGCGTGGCCGGGGCCCTCCCGCGCCGCGACTTTTCGCCCAGGAGGTCTTCCGCGCTCCGGCCGAAAGGATGGCCGGGGGCGAGAAAATCGTCGAAATTCCGCGGGAACAGTCGCCCGAGCCTCGCGCCATCCGAAGACGCGCGAAACGGCCCGGACAGTCGAAGGACGGAAGGGAAACGAACCCGGACCGGTCCCTCCGCGTTTGAGATGGCGCGCCCCCCCCGCATCTCCGGATTGACGAGACCCTCCGGGAGGGAAGGGTCGCTTCAATCTCCGAAGCCCAAACCGGACCCCCGTGCTGAAAACGACACTGATTCTCCCCGCAGTGGCCTTTTCAACGTTCGAGGAGACTTCATCGGCCTTACTCGTCTGGGTGCAGGGCCGGCAAACCGTAACTCGCCGTTTTCGTCGCCAGCGGGGTGTCGGGAAACTGGATGGGCTACTTCCCGACTTCCGCGAACCGACCGATTCGACAGAAGGTCATCGAGAAGCCTCCGGAATGGAGCGGGGGATGCTTGGGCGAATCGCGACGGAGCAGCCTGTGGGAGAGCCGCACACCCGGCTCCCCCACACCGAAGGATTCAGAACTGGGGGTCGGCCGCAGGAATCGTTCGCACGTTGATCAATGAGGCGCCGGTGACACCGCCGCCGACGCAACCGAAGGTGATAGCCACGGTGCTGCCGCCGTTGTTGTTGACATGAAACGCCCCATTCTGCTGCCATGCCGGGTACAGGATGATGGGAGGGCCGGCGGCCGCAGTAAACTGCCCGAAGTGCACATTCGCCTGCTGGGGCACGGTGATGGTTGCGAAGGGCAGGAACACGTTGACATACGCATTGATGCTGCCGAAAGCGGCGTTCATGCTGTTGACGACCGGTGCCCACCCGACGATGACCAGGGTGGTGTTGGCGGTGAGCGTCCCGCTGACCGTCGTATTCGTATTCACGATCACTTCACCGGTTCCAGTGGCGCTGTACGCTGTTGAAGCTCCTGCAAGGAGCGCCAGAGATGCCAGAAGCAGGAACGTCTTTCGCACAAGCACCTCCTTCAGGGCCTCGAAATGAATTCGGCGCCGCGGAATTTCAATCGGCACGGCGGAATAACTGACCGCATCCTCACGAGCCCGATGTCCACGCTTAAAACAACGGGTCGGTCGCTGGCTGCGTGCGCAGGACGAATATGCAGGAACCCGTCATCTGCCCCACCTGACAGCGCAGGCTCACGAGAGCGGAAGCGCCCGAGTTGTTCACCAGCCTGAGACTGCTTCCCTGGTACGCATTCACCGCCTGGATCCCTGTGGCAGCAGAAACAATTGTCCACTGGGAAATCCACATGTCATTGCTGCAAAGACCCGATCCCCCAAGACAGACGTTGAACGGTCCGGACGTCCCTACGTTCACATTCGCGGCCATCGAGGCTGGGGTTCCAGTAACCGTACTTACGACGGGAACCACACCGACCACTTCGAAGATAGCGTTGTTAGGAACATTATATAAGACCGCGGTAGTCGCGGGGTTAGGCGCACCTGTGACAGGTGTGGACGAACCTGTGGTCGAACCAGAAAGTGATCGCGAAACGACGAACGCAAAGAACAGCAGTATTGATAGACGCAGCTTCATTGGATGCCTCCATTGTGAGTATGTTCTCACATGATTCAGTCGCAACGAATGAGCGAAACACCTTAGGCCAAAGACCTGGTACTCGCCGCCGAGTCGTTGTCTTTCGTGTGGAAGAAAATCCGCTTTCTGTGAAAGAAGTTATAGCCAATCACACCGGAGCGCCCGGGCGGGACGTGTTTCGAGGGCTCGGGTGTCGAAACAAACGAGTGACGCAACGAAGAACTCCCGTGGATCGCATTCGCGTGACGCAGGAAGGAATCAAGGAAAGGGCGAGAGCAGACCCTCGACCGCGCGGCGGAACGGATGCTCCGAGGGGAGGAGGTCATCGTACGCGGCGAGAGATCCGGGAGACCGACCCCGTAGCGCTAGGACCTGTTGGAGGAGGTCGGGGCGGCCGAAGTCCTGAAGCGAGAGGCGCGTGCGGCGCGACAGTCTTCCGCCGGGAACTCTCGCCGCGCCGCCGCGCCGTCGAGAATGGCGCCGGTATGGCGTCCGACGACCCAAAGAATCTCAAACCGGATCGACGCTCTGCCGCTCGTTTCCTGCGCTCCCTCTTTGATGGTGTTGGATGGGTGGACGCGGTAGTCGACGAGGGGCTCGGGCAGGATCTCGAGCGTTCCCCGCCGGGCCACGCCCAGAAAGAAGTCCCAGTCGTGCGCGTATCGCAGGGGTGAGAAAGCACAGGCCGTCGGCGCCGTCGCATGGGGAAGGCCGGCTGATCCGGAAGGGGCAGGCGGTGCTGTCGACCCGCCGCGCAACCGGCCTAGAAAAGGGGATCCGCGATCGGCATCACGCGAACGGTGAAGATGCAGGAGCCGGTCATCTGGCCGACCTGGCAGCCGAGTGCCACGATCGCCGATGAGCCCGAGTTGTTGACGATCTTGACGGTGCCGCCCTGGTAGGCGCTGACCGCCTGTACGCCGGAAGGAGTCGAGACGATCGTCCATTGAGCCGCCCAGATGTCGTTGTTGCAGGAAGGGAAAGACGCGCCGCAGATACTGAACGGGGAACCGGTGACGTTCACGTTAGCCGCCATCGAGGCGGGCGCTCCGGTCACGGTGCTCACGACCGGAATCACGCCGATGACTCCAGAACCTGATTGTTGGGAAACCCCAGGGGAACACTCGTGGTCGCGGGATTCGTCGCGCTCGTGATCGCCGAAGACAGGAGCCCGGTCGAAGCGAACAGCGTGGAGGAGAAGAGAAGCGCGAGACCCGTGAATACAAAACGGCGGATTTTCATGCGATGCCCCCTTTTCGCACAGTTTCCCACGGGCGTCCGTGGGCCACCCATCACGCCATCGGAGCGGACTGGCTCCCGGAAGGCCGGCCCAGAACCGTCTCCGCGCTCTGGCGGAAAGGATGACCGGCCGTCAGCAAGTCGTCGAAATTTTTGGGGGAAGCGTCGCCCGACCCTCGCGCCATCAGAAGCTGCGCAAGCAGCCCGGGAGAATCGAAGGACGGAAAGGAAGCGGCGGCCCGTCGAGCGATGTCCTGAACGTCATGGCCGCGAAGCCCCGACTGCCGCAGCACGTGGTCCGCATGGCGAGCGACGACCCACAGGATCTCGAAGCGCATCGCCGCCTCACCGCGCGCTGCCTCGGCCCCCTCCTTGATCGTGTTCGACGCGTGAACGCGGTAGTCGACGAGGGGCTCGGGAAGGATCTCGAGCGTGCCGCGCCCGGCCGCCCCCAGGAAAAAGTCCCAGTCGTGCGCGTACCTCAGCGGAAGAAAATGAAGTCCGTCGGCGCCGTCGCATACCGTGCGGCGGACGGCGAAGTTCGACGTCGTCGCGATGTAGTTAGCTTCGAGCAACGCCAGCACGGGATCCTTCGTCTCGGTGAGGCCTCCGGGCGCGAGAGGCCACGGCGGCATGTTCCGAAACGCCTCCTTCACGCCGAGGACCGCTCCCGCGGAATCGATGATCCGCATCCAGGAGCTCAACCCGGCGAGAGACGGTTTCTCGTCGAAGCGCCTCACGAAACGTCCGATGCGGGTCGGAGCGAACGCGTCGTCGGAATTCAGAATGAAGAGGATCTCGCCCCGGGCGAGCGACATCGCGCGGTTCAAAGCGGCGTGCGCTCCCTGGTTTTCCTGACGGAAGACTCTCAGGCGGCGATCGCGGCCGAGCGGCTCCAATCGGGCGAGCGAGTCGTCGGAAGACCCGTCGTCGACGAGGACAAGTTCCAGATCCTCGAAATCCGATCGGAGGACGCTTTCGACCGCGCCGACGACGTAGGGAGCGTGATTGAAGGACGGAATCGCGACCGAGACGCGAGGACGGGCTGATCCCTTCAAGGGAAGATCGCCTTCTCGTATCCGGAAACGAAATCCGGGAAGGACCCGTGCCGCTCGGCCACTTCCCGCGCGCGCTCGCCCTCGAAGGCGCGGCGGGCGGGGTCGAGCATCGCGCGCACCGCCCGCTCGAGCGCGTCGAGGTCTCCCGCCCCGCCTCCGAGGACGCCTCCGCCTTTCTCGAGGATCGAGGCGAGATCGCCGACGCGGGTCACGACGCAGGGAATCCCTCGGGCGAAGCCGTCGAGCAGAAAAAGAGGAAAGCCTTCGTACTCGGACGCGAGAAGAGTGACGTCGATCGCTTCGTAGAGGGTCGCGAGGTCGCGCGTGAAGGGGAGGCGTGTCAGGTTTGGCGGAGGATCGCGTTCGATCTCGGCGTCGAGCTCGCGATCGAGAGGTCCTCCGCCGACCAGCAGGAACCTCGCCGGCGTGCCGGAGAGCGTCCGGGCGAGCCGGACGATGTCGAGGGGCCGCTTCTGCGGATGCATACGGATGAAGGTCCCGAACAGGACGCCTGCGGGAGAGAGCCCGAGCTTCGCCCGCGCGTCGCGCCGTTTCCGCTCGCCTTCCGCGGCGGTCACCGGTGGAATCGCGCGGACACCGTGGCCCACGGAAAAGATCCGGTTCTCCGGAATCGCCCAGCGGCTCGCGAGCTCGCCCGCGATGCGCGCATTGACGGCCAGATGGGCGTCCACCGCCCCGACCACCGGCGCGGAGTAATGGCGGATCCACCCGCTGCGGTGATCGAAGAGCTGGTTGACGATCCGCAGGTTCGGAAACTCCGCGCGCCAGGAGGCGGCCAGGTCGTAGAACTCGGGCGTTCCGTTCCAGGAGACGAGGGTTTCGACCCGGTAGCGGCGGAGGAGATGCCGGACGGCCTCGGGTACGGCCGGGCGGGGCAGCCAGTCGCCCAGACAGTACGTGCGCGGCGCCACGCGCCGGCACTCCTCGATCGTCGTTCCGAGCCGTGCCTCGTGAGGGCGCAGCGTCGCCACCAGGATCCGGTGCCGCGGCTGCAATTCCGGAACGAGGTCGAACAGGACGCGCTCCGCCCCCCCGATCGCGAGGTACGGCAGCAGCAGCAGGGCGGTGCGCGGCCCATCGACCGGCGGGAGCCCCGAGAGCCGGTCGAACGGAGAGAACACCCGGGAGCGCGCGATCTCGCCGGCCGCCGGGCCGCGGAAGAGATGGGAGCCGGAGGCGACGAACCCCCACGGGGCCCGGGGCACCACGGGCTCGCGATCCGGATCGCCGAGGCGCGCGAGCCACTTTCCGGCGGCGGCGCCGTCAGCCGGATCCGCCCTGGGAAGCCGCAGAAGTGGACGGCCGCTGCGGCCTGCCGGACCCACCGCTTCAACGAGATCGAGGTCCTCGCAGGCCGCCGCGAGCAGGAGCGCTTCGAGCTCGACGTCGGGCGCGTCCTCGGCGTCTTCGGCGGGGTCGAAGCAGAAGGCGGCTTCGTCCGCAGCCGAAGAGGGCGAGACGGAAATCCGAAGGCTCTTCTCCGTCTGCCGGCCGACGAACGCGTCGAAGCCGGCGGGCGAGGCGTCGGGGGAACGAAAAACGAGGATCGCCGGATTCGCCAGAGGGGTCGAGGGGGTCAACGCCGCGTCGAAAACGACCGTCGGCGGCGAACCGGCGATTCCGCTGGAAGTCCGCTTCGACAGGGCGCGGCGCAGGATGAGGGCGCGAGAACGAAGGGCCCGCAGGACGGCGCGCGGGCGGACGCTGTGCTCCCAGAACCACCCCTCGCAGCGGGCGAGCAGCGAGGGTCTCACCCGAGGAAGACCTCCGCGTACTTCTCGGCGCAGGCGGGCGCGTCGAATGCCCGGGCGGCTTCGCGGGTCCGGGCGGCGAGACGGGACCGAACATCCCGATCCGCCAGCCGCCGCACCGCCGCTTCGATCGCGTCGAGATCCCCCGGCCGGTCCACGACCACGCCGGCGCCGCTCGCCTTCAGGAGCTCTCCCATTTCGCCCACGTCGGTCCCGAGGAAGGGGACTCCCGAGGAGAGCGCTTCCAGCAGGAAGACGGGGAGCCCCTCGTAATCGGAAACGAGGCACCCGACGTCCGCCGCGGCGACGAGCGCCGGAACGTCCCGCCGGAACGGGAGGCGCGCGACGTTTCCGCTCGCCTGAGCGGCGATCTCGCGGTCGACCTCCTGCTCCAGCACTCCGCCGCCGACCAGAATGAAGCGCAGTTGGGGGAGATCCCTCACGCGGCCGGCCACCCGGACGAGGTCGAGCGGCCGCTTCTGCGGGTGCATGCGCGCGGCGAGAAGAAAGACGACCGTGTCTTCGCCTGCCCCGAGAACGGCCCGATGCGCGCCCCGCCGGGAGGCCTGTTCCCCGGGCGGGACCGCTTCGGGCGGGGCCACGCACGGGCGGATGACGGGGGCGCGGGCTTCCGGCCAGCCGCGCTCGTCGATCAAGGCGCGCGCGATCCTCGCGTTGGTTGCGACGCAGACGTCGATCGCCCCGCGAATCCGTTCGTCGTAGCGATCGATGTAACCCGCCCGGTGATCGTAGAGCTGATCGATGAGCCGCACGGCGGGGAACCGTCTCTTCAACTCCGAAGCAACGTCGTAGAACCAGGTCGTGCCGTTGGCGTTGTACAGGGCGACCGGGGCGGAGGCGTCGATCAGGGCCCCGAGCATTCCGAACATTGCGTCGGGATGAACGAGATCGCCGAAGCCGAACAGCCGCGGCGTCAGCTTCGCGAAATCCGGGCGGCGGTCTCCCAGCCTCTCCTCGTGCGGCGCGAGCGTCACAATGAGGAACTCGAAGCGGCTCGTCAGCCGCGAGAGAACCTGGTAGAGGACCTCCTCGACGCCCCCCCGGGCGAGATAACTCGTGACCACGAGCAGGGCGGGCTTGCCCGAAGGAGGGGCGGCGCGCCGGAGCACCGCGCGCGCATCGCGAAGGCCGACCGAAAAGATCTCCCCCATCGGCCGCGTGCTCACGTAGGCGTCGCGGCGGTACGCAAAGGCCTTCTCCCCGCTCCTCGGGGCGCGTCTCGCCACGGTCTTGCCGGTGAGGGTGTCGGTGAGAGCCCGCACGTTTCCCTCGGACGTCACGAGCTCGAACGCCCCCGATCGGTGAACGGTGTGTTCTACCGCGTCCGGCGAGGGCCCCGCCGGAACCGCGAGCGCGTCGATCTGCTCCGCGGCGAGGACCAGCGCAGCCGACTCGAGAAACGCGGGAGAGACGTCAGGCAGACGGCGCGGGGCGAAGAACCAGGGCGACGACCCGGGCGTGACCGACCGCTGGGCGGCCTTCGCCTCCCCCTCCCCTTCCGCCTCCGTGGTCCACACAATGGTTCCCGAGTCCGCGTACCCCACCCCGCGCAGCTCGACGAGCGTCTGCGCGCCGCACCAGGCGGCGGCCTCGTCCCGCGTCACCGGCGCCGGACCCTGAGCGCGGACGCGCAGTTCGATGAAAGGCTTTCCGGCGGGCGCTGCGGGAGCCGCGACATACCGCACGACGCCCGGACGTCCTCGCAGGCGCCGATAGGCGGCGTGAATTCCGGGAAACCGCGAGAAGACGGCCCGCGCGACGCGCCGCGCGGCCGGCCACTCGGAGAGGCCAGCCACCGGCTAGGCCCACCGGGGTCTCAGGTGCGCGAGGATGTCCCGGCCGTCGTGTCCCGTCTGGCCGGGCAGCGGCAGCTCCGTGTCCATTCCGATCACGTCGAAGCCCGCCATCGATGCCATCGCCCGCACCACCTCGGGGGCCGAGTAGTAGATGTGTCCGTGCCGGCCGGGGTCTGCGAACCCGAAGCGCCACGTGCCCTGATCGAACTGCTGCCGGAAGTGAAGCTGCCCTCCCGGCGAAAGGATGTTGATCTGGTGGAGCAGGAAAACGCCGCCCGGTTTGAGAATCCGTTTCGCGTCGAGCAGGTAGCTGAAGACGACCTGCGGCTCGACGTGCAGGAGGACGTCGTAGGAAAAGATGAAGTCGACGGATTTCGCGGGGATCGCGCCGAAATCGAATCCGGAGAGCTTGCGGTACTGGACGTCTTTTTCCTCTCCCACGGCGGCGCGCGTGCGCTCCAGCATCTCCGACGAAATGTCGGTGCAGATCAGGCGGCAGCGCCCCGCGAGCATGCGGCTCCATTTGCCACCGCCGCAGCCGAGCTCCACGACGACGGCGTCGGGCTTCAAGAAGGGCTCGGCACCGCGGCGGAAGACCTCCTTCCACTGCTCGGCGCTGCCCCACTCCTCCCCGAGCACCTTGTGGGAGTCGTTGACGTCCTGCCGGTTGCGCCAGTTTCTCGCGTAGTCCGACCAGGTGTCTTCGAGACCAGCGACGGAGCTCTTCTTTGGATCCGGGAGGGGCCGATCCGAAGCCGCGGGAGGGGCTTCCCCGACCGGGGCAGGAGGCTCCTGGCCTCGGAAGAATGGGAGTTTCATCGCGCCTCCTTCGTCGTGAAGCCGAGCCCGCCCGTCGCGACGGCCGCCGGGCTCAAAGTTTCCGTTTCCATGATTGCGAGAATCGCCTGCAGGTCGGCGCGGGGGATGGGCACGCCTCGTCTCCGCAGCTGCTCCGAGAATCTGCGGCAGGCGGGTCCGAGGAGCTGCAGAAACAAACGCGCGCACAGCCTCCGGGACGGCAAGCCGGGGTAGGAGGCCTCAGCGAGCCCCTTCACGTACGCGTATCGGAAGACGGCCAGAAGGAGATCGTCGAGAAGAGAAGCCTCGGGCGCGTCCTCGAAGAACCCGGCCATCCGGAGCACCCGCTCCTCCCACGCCGACAGCCCCGCCGCAACGGCCTCGATGCGCGCGCGATCGGCGGGGGAATCCCGAAGCATTTCAAGGCGCGCCCATTCTAGCTCCGGCGTGCCGAACCACTTCCGAAGCTCCGGCCGTTTCTCATAGAACAGTCGCGCCATCGCGCCGCATCCGACCTGCCGCCGGAAGAAAGAGCGGACGTCGTAGTGGTGGTAGTGACTTCCGAGGGGGCGCGCGTCATAGAGGATCCGCATGCCGTGGAGAGAGAGTCGGTACGCGAGCTCGATGTCCTCGAAGGCGGCCTTCTGAAACTCGGTGCTGAAGTACGTGGGCTCGCAGTCGAGAAGCGCGCGCTTCAAGGAGATGTTGGACGTGTAGAAGTGGCGGAAGTCGTACTCCTCGCCGGAACGCAGGTACTGGTAGCTGAACTGTTCGGCGCCGGCGCCGTCGATGTGCTTCATCGTGGCGGTCAGCCGGAGATCCGAGGGCCACACGGAAAGGCCCAGAACCGCGAGCTCGCGCTCCGGTCGCCGCACGTGCGCTTCGAGGTGCCGCCGGACGAACGAGACGTCCGGCACGATGTCGTCGCCGGTGAAGAGAACGAGCGGCGCGGAGGAAAGGCGGATCGCCGAGTTTCTCGCGCGCGCGGGGCCGCCGTTGCGCTGGCTCGTGAAAGCCGTCGCGTAGCGTTCCGGTCTCCAGCCCCGGAGAAACGCCGGGGTGCCGTCGGACGATCCGTCATCGACGACGACGACTTCGAACTGTCCGGCGGGAAGGTCCTGGCGGTCGTAAGCCCGCAAGACCCGTTCGAGCAGACCGACGCGGTTGAAGGTGGGGATCAGGACGGAGAGAGTCGGGGCGCCGCTCACTTCGAGCCGCCCTTGTTGCTTGCCGCCGCCTCGCCAACGAGCGCGGCGGCGAGTTCGCTCGCGGCCGCGGCGGGCGGAGGGAGCGCGCCCAGAAATCCGTGGAAGGCGTCGGCGGCGGCGCGTCGGCGCTCCGGGCTCTCGAGAATGCGCAGCGCCGTCTCGAACCCGGCGGCCTGCCCGGCCGCGACGGGAGGGATTCCCGTGGCGCCCGACGGGACACGCTCTCCGAGATCCGAAAGCGCCGGCGAAACGACCGGGACACCCTGCGCGAGAGCCGCGAGAGCGATCCCCGGAGATCCCAGGCGCTCCCCCGTCATGATTAAAACGTCCGCCGCGGCGAGGATCGAGTCCACGGTCTCTTCTCGGCCCGACCGGCGCACGTTCGTCAGCCCCATGGTGTCAATCAGCGCGTCGACGTCCGCGGCGAGGGGGCCATCTCCGGCGAGGTGGAACCGGAATCCGTCGTCTCCGCGGAAGCGGCGGGCGATCGCGAGGAAGTCCTCCGGCCTCTCGGCCGGGACGAGATCGCTGATCCACGCGACCACGGTCACACCGGACGGATCCCGCGGCTTCGGACGCGGATTCGCGGTCCGCGGCGGAAGGCCGCGGGGAAGGCGGCGGATTTTCCCGGCCGCGTTCCCGATGCGCGCAAGCTCCTCCTCCTGCGGCAGGCTCTGAGCCAGGATCAGGTCCGCGATCTCGAGAATCGGTTGCGGATCGGAGACGGGATCGGCAGGCGGAGCCACGACCAGCCGAAGACCTGGAAACTCCTCCCGGATGTGGCGGGCCGCCTGATGGAACCAGAATGACTCCTCGACCTGAACGACCGCTGAGACCTCGTAACAGCGCAGAAGGTGGGAGACCGCGGAGAAGAAGAGCTCGCGAGGCAGCACGTCGCCGAGCGAGTAGACATAGGGCGTCACCTCGCGGAATCGGTCGAGCGCGATCGCGAGTGCGGCGGTGACCGGCGCGCACGACACAACCAGCAACCGCAGTCCCGAGGTGTCCGCCAGGAGCGAGCGGATTTCCTCCTCCGCACGCGAGCCGGGCGAATCGGGAAGAAGAACCAGGACGGAGGGGCGGGGATCGGGAGAGCGGACCTGCGACAGGAGCCGGTCCACCGCCGCGATTTTGTGGCGGATCCGGCCCGCCGCCGGCGCGGCGGCCTGAATCCAGTACAGGTCCAGGCGCCGCAGAGACCCCGGCAGGGCCGGCATATCGAGAGCCGGAGCGAGCGGCGCGCCCGCGAACGTTCCCACCGCCTCCTTGCCGGCGACGAGCGCCTTGCCGGCGGTGAGCGCTTCCGCGAGCGCCTCCGCGTCGAGCCCCTCGAGGCTCCAGATCTGCCGCCTCGCCATGAGGAAGGGCCGCGCCGGCTCCCCGGCCGCGCCGCGCTCGACCGCGGGCGTCCGGAGAAACGCGAGATCCTCGCCGGCCATCGCGAACACCGCCGTCTCCCACCAGGCGAGAGGCGCGCGGGCGATCTCGGAGTCGAGGAGCACGAGGAACGCGCCGCTCGCCGCCGCGCGGAGGGCGGCCGCGTCGCGCGCCGTCCCTTCCCGCACGACCGTGCCGTCCTCCCGCTCGATCCGCAGGTGCCCGCCGGAGGGTTCCCACAGGAGCCACTCCCTCGATGCGAGGGTCTGCCTCCGCGCGATCTCGCGGACTGCGGCCGCCTGCGGGAGAACCACGATCGACAGCAGCGGTGGGGGGAGAGGAGGCCGCTCTCCGGCCACCAGCTCGATGCGCGCCGCCCCGGAACGAGCGGAGGCATCTCCTCCCGCGGCCGGCCGCAGGCGCCGCGCCAGAGCCCGGCGCCCCCGGCCGAGAACGCTCCGCACGCGCGGGGGAATCGCTCCGCGCGCCGCGGCGGCGATTCCCTTCACCGGAAGGCGCGCGCGGCCGGCCCCGTCCTGCACGTGAGAGACGAGCACGTCGACCTGTTTGTGGAGGTCTCGATTGTCCGCCGCGACGTCTTCGATCATTCCCTGGAGCGCGTGCACGAGCTCTTCGGCCCGGTCGCGCGAGGGGCCGGTCGAGAGATCCACGGACGGCCGGGGAGGGCGCGCGTTTTCGAGGACCTGCAGCCGGTTCTCGAGAGAGGACGCCCTCTGCTCGGACTCCGCCGCGATCCGGCGGGCCTCGGCGATCTCCGTTTCGAGCCGGAGACGCTCGCCGATCTGCTTCTGAAGCTCTTCGGCGATCGCGGCTGAGGCGGCCGTCAGGTTCCGCAAGGAAGACTGAAGTTCCCCGAGCTCGTCGCGCTGCTCCGCGGCCGTCTCGATGCGGCGCTGGAGCTCTTCGTGGATCGCGCCGAGCTGATGATCCCGCATCGCCTCGAGAAACCCCTCGACGGTCGCCATACGGCGCTGGAGCTCGATGGCGATGCCGATCTGTTTCTGCAGCTCGGGAGCGAGCGACCGGGCGGACGTCAGGGAGTGCACGGCGGCCTCGAGCGCGATGACCTGCCCCTGCACCACGAGAATGTTCTCGATCTGTTTCTGGAGCTCGGCGCCGAGAGAGGCGACCGCCGCGCCTCCCTGCGTCATCTGGCTCCAGAGAAGGGAGTCGCGGTCGAGCAGCACCGAGCCCGACCGCGGAAGCGCCTTCCCCGGCTGAAGCGAGACCTCGACGAGCTGGTACGTCGGAGACGGACCACCGCCGCCGGTGCTCTCGAGCCCGCCCGAGCCGTCGAAAGTCACCGGCTCGACGGCGACGGTGCTGCGCCGGAAGCGCTCGCCCTCGATCGAGGAGATGAGAGAGCCGGTGACGAGCCGCTGGCCGTAGGGAATCACCGTCGGAAAATGCTCGCGCAGCATCGCGAGGAACTCCTCGATGTCGAACTCGCGCGTGTGGAAGGGATTGGAGTAGCCGGTCTCCTCGGAGTACGTCTTCCGGTTCGGAGTCGAGATCAGCGCGATGCCGTCCGGCAGGAGGTTGCGGCGGATCACCTCGAGCAGCCGCTCGGGATTCTCCAGATGCTCGATGGTCTCGAAGGAAACGACGAGGTCCACGGGGTCGCCCTGGTAGGTCTCGGCGTCTCCCGCCTCGTAAGTCAGGTTGTCGCGCACGAAGCGGGTCTTCGCCTGCGCGATCGACGCCTCGTCTCGATCGACCCCGTGGACGCGTCGGGCGACGCCGGCCAGGAGCCAGCTTCCGTATCCGCTCCCGCACGCGAGGTCCAGGACGGTCTTGTCCTTCGCCCGGGAGAGCACCCACAGATACCGGTGCCAGTGCTCGTAGGACGTGTAGACGTCCACGGGCCCGGGAGTGAAGCGCTCCGTCATCTCGCGTGCGCCGGAGCGGCTTCCGCCCGGACCTGGATGTCGACGTCCTGCACGCGGAAGACGCCGAGCACCCGGCTGCGGGGGACGGCCTGGATGAGGATGGCGCTGTCGATCCAGTCGAGCACCTGGTGCGCCTCCTGCGTTCCGTCGGCAGCCGCCGGGGAGAGGCTGTACACCTCCTCGGCGATCTCGGGCCAGACGAACCGGAAATCCGCCGTGATGGTCTGTCCGGCGCGTGCGGGCGCCTGGCGCTCCCGCGCCTGGAGGGTGTTGATCGAGAAGATTTCGCGCCCGTAATGGTCGCGGATCTGGAAGCCCAGGATCGGCGCCGCGACGTCGTCACGGCATGCGGCCTGAAGCCGCACGGAATAGGCCTTCCCGGCGTGCGCGATCCGCGTCGCTTCGCCCTCGGCGTCGAAGAGCTGCGAGTCGAGGAGCGTGGCCTTGCCGTTGCCGTAGCGAAGCGCGGCCGGACCCGTGGAGACCGTGCTCTCCATCTTCAGCTCGCGGTCCTGCTGGGAGTAAGCCCAGGCGAGGTAGTGCTTGACCACCTGGTCCGGCGCCCCGATGAGCCGTACTCGCCCGCGGTCGAGCCAGAGCGCCCGATTGCACATTGAGGAGACGGAATTCATGTCATGCGTCACGAAGAGAATCGTGGCGCCTCGGTGCTGCAGCTCGTGGAGCTTCCGGATGCAACGATGCTGAAAGACGGCGTCTCCGACGGCGAGAGCCTCGTCGATGATCAGGATCTCGGGCTCGAGATGCGCCGCGATCGAGAACGCGAGCCGCACGAACATGCCGCTCGAGTACGTCTTCACGGGCTGGTCCATGTACTCCTCGAGCTGGCTGAACTCGACGATCTCGGGGTAGAGCCGCCGGATCTCCCCGCGGGTCAGACCGAGGATGGCGCCGTTCAAGAAGACGTTGTCCTTTCCGGAATACTCGGGATTGAAGCCGGCGCCGAGCTCGAGAAGAGCGGCCACGCGGCCCACACGCGAGACGCGGCCGGTGGTCGGCGTCAGGAGGCCCGCGACGATCTTCAGAAGCGTGCTCTTCCCGCACCCGTTCGGCCCGATGATCCCGAACGTGGTGCCGCGCTCGACGTGAAACGAGATATCCCGCAGCGCCCAGTGCTCGCGATAATAGGTGCGTCTCGTCCGCACGATGATCTGCTTCAACCGGTCGATCGGAGCGCGATAAATCCGGTAGCGCATCCCGAGATCGGTGACCTCGATCACCTTCGCGGGTCCTGGCAGGGATGCCATCGACCCGGCTACAGAACTTCGACGAACGCCCGGCGCGTTCGCACGAACCAGGCAACCCCGACGACGCACGCGAGCGCCGACGTGGCCAGGGAGAACAGCACGGAGGAGAACCGCGGGGTCAGGCCGGTCAGGAGGGCGCGCCGCCACTCCCTCACGATCGGCGTCAGCGGGTTGAAGGACAGCATGAAGCGGTATTTCGCGGGAACGGCCTCTTCCGGGTACGTGATCGGCGTCATGAAAAACAGGATCTGCAGGAAGATGTTGATGACGCTCGCGAAATCGCGCACGAACACGGAAAACGAGGCCACGAAATAGCAGATTCCGGTCGTCAGGAGCACGAGGCTCAGGAGCGTCGGGAAAAAAGCGATCAGGTCGAAATAGAACGCCCGGAGGAGCAGGGTCCGCGCCACCAGAACGACGGCCGTCGAGATCATCGCGTTGTAGAAGGCGGCGAGGATCACGCTCGCCGGAAGGAGCTCCAGCGGGAAGACCACCTTCGAGACGAGTGACACGTTAGACAGGATGATGTTCGTCGAGCGCTGCACGGCCATGTTCAGGAACGTGTAGGGGATGAAGCCGCAGAAAAGGATCAGAGCGTACGACCCGAACCCCTGCTCGGTGCCGATGCCCCAGCGCATCTTGAAAACGGCCGAGAAGATGAACGCGTACACGAAGAGGAGGAGGAACGGGTAGAAGATCGTCCACGCCGCCCCGAGGAAGGTGCCCTTGTAGGGCCCGATGAACTCGCGGACGGAGAGCTGCCAGAGGAGAAAGAGCCTCCTCGAGGAGTCGGTGCGGTGCCCGGCCGCGGGAACGGCACGGGCGCTCACGGCCGGTGCTCGCCCGGAACCGGCAGGGGAGAGAGCGCCGCCGCCGCGTCCGGCCGCGGCGGATCCGCCGCGTCGGCGGGCGAGAAGAGCCCCCGCAGAAAGGCCCATCGCACCCGGAGGTCCCAGGACGACCGCTCGGGCGCGCGTCCCAGGACGCGGAGGGCCGCGTGCCTCAGAGCGAAAACGGCGCCCACCGCCAGTGGCTGCGCCACGGCCGGAAGGAAGAGCGCGGGGTGGCGCCGGACGGCGTACCGGACCGCCCGGCCCGCGCGCCGCTGCCTCGCGAGAAACGGATCGAGCGTCGAATAGACGTGCGTGTGCCAGCAGACCGCGCTTTCGGAATAGAGAACGGCGCGTTTCTTCCGCTGCCACCGAAACGCGAGCTCCGTGTCCTCGAAAGCCGCGTCTCGGAACCGCTCGTCGAACGGGTCCTCTCGAAACCAGGAGGCCGGCGCGGAGAGGTTGGATGCGAGGACCGCCGTGAAGGGGATGGGGCGCCCGTGCCGCAGGCCTTTGAAGTAAAATTGCGGGCCCTCGGGAGCAAGAAAGCTCATGACCGCCGAAATCGGGACCTCGGGATCCCACTCGATGAGCCCCTGGATTCCCACGTCTCGAGCCGGAGGCGCCGCATGCTCGCGCAAAGTCCCCG
>JBDUBP010000019.1:0-18434 GCA_040004075.1 Acidobacteriota bacterium
ACCTGCTGATCGCCGCCGGGCTGGAGCTCGAGATCGGATACCTCCCGCCTCTGATCGATCAGAGCCGCAACACGAAGATCCATCCCGGGAATCCGGGCTACCTCGACGCCTCCGTCGGAACCGACATCCTTCAGCGTCCGACGACGCAGGTGACCCGCGCGATGGGCGACGTGCACCCTTACGGGAATCCGCATTACTGGACCGACCCCGACAACGGGCGCATCATCGCGCGCTCGATCGCGGCTCGCCTGTCGGAGCTCGACCCGGCCGGCAAGCCCGCGTTTGACCGCAACCTCGCCGCCTTCGAGGCCCGCCTGGCCGCGAAGACGAAGGAGTGGGACGCGAAAATGGCCCCCTACGCGGGGACGAAGATCGTCACCTTCCACGACTCCTGGCCGAACTTCGCGAAGCAATTCAAGCTCACGGTAGCAGGCCACGTGGAGCCCAAGCCCGGGATCCCCCCGTCGCCTTCGCACACGCTCGAGATCATCAACCTCATGCTGGCCGAGAAGATCCGCGTCATCCTCGTCGAGCCGTACTTCGATTCGAAAACGCCGAACGCGATCGCGGGAAAGACGGAGGCCACGGTGGTCGTCTTCTATCCGTCCGTCGGAGGCGTCCCCGAGATCAAGGATTACTTCGGGCTCTTCGACAAGGACGTCGACTCCTTCGTCGCGGCGATGAAAGGCAAGCCGTGACGATCTTTCAGATTCTCCTTCCCGCGTTCGTGGCGAGCCTGATCCTGACCGGGATCCACGCGTACCTCGGCGTGCACGTCGTCGAGCGGGGAGTCATCTTCGTCGACCTGTCGCTGGCGCAGATCGCCGCGCTCGGGTCCACGGTCGCCTACCTCGCCGGGTACGACCTGCACGCGACCACGGCGTACCTCTTCTCACTCGGGTTCACCTTTCTGGGCGCTGCGATCTTCGCGCTGACGCGGGTGCACCGAAAGACGCGCATCCCTCAGGAAGCCATCATCGGAATCGTGTACGCGGTCTCCGCGGCCATGGCGATCCTGATCATGTCGAAGGCGACGCAGGAGACCGAGCACTTGAAGGAGATGCTCGTCGGGAACATCCTCTCCGTGACGTGGCCCGAGCTCGCGAGAACCGCGCTGCTCTACGCCCTCGTGGGGCTCTTCCACTTCATCTTCCGCCGGAGGTTTCTGGCGATCTCGATGGACGAGAGCGCGGCGGAGCGGGAAGGGATCAACGTCCGGCTGTGGGACTTTCTGTTCTACATGTCGTTCGGTTTCGTCGTGACGTCGTCCGTGGCGATCGCGGGCGTACTTCTCGTATTCTGTTTCCTGATCGTCCCCTCGGTGACCGCGATGCTCTTCGCCGAGCGCCTCGGGCCCCGGCTGGCGATCGGCTGGTCGATGGGCGCGGTCGTGTCCGCAGCGGGCGTCGCGCTCTCGTTCCTGCTGGATCTGCCGACCGGGGCGGCCATCGTGGCGACCTTCGGAGTCGCGCTTCTGATTCTCGCCGCCTACCGCCGCGCGTTCCGTCCCGCGATTCGAGCCTGATCGGAGACGCACCCGGCCCGGCCGCGGGGGAGCTTACGGCGTCCGTTCTCCCGGCGCCGGCAGGACCTCGGCGCTCCCCTTTTTCCGGGCGAAATACTCCCGCGCAGATTCGGCGTCCCGGCCGATCTGCTCGGTCAGCGCCATCATCGACGAAAAGGTGCGCTCCTCCCGGAGGCGCTCGTGGAAGAAGAGGCGCACGCGCTCGCCGTACACGTCCGACGAGAAGTCGAAGACGTAGGTCTCGATGGAGGTGGAGAAGTCTTCATAGACCGTCGGCCGGCGCCCGATGTTGGTGACGCATTCGAAGGGCCGGCCGAACGAGGAGATTTCGATCGACGTGACGTAGACCCCGTCGGCAGGATGCAGCTCGTTTTCCGGCGCGAGGTTGATCGTCGGATAGCCGATCTTCCGGCCGACCCGGTCGCCGCGGGAGACGATCCCGTCCAGAAGATAGGGTTGCCCCAGCATGGCCGCGGCTTCGGCGACGCGGCCGGTCGAGATCGCGGCGCGAATCCGGCTCGACGACACGGGCTCCCCGCTCTCCACCACCTCTTCCACTCCCCACGCGCGAAATCCGCATTCGGGAGCGAGGCGGTTCAGAAGAGCGAGGTCGCCCCGCTTGCCCCGGCCGAAGGCGAAGTGCCGGCCGAGGACGAGCTCCCCCGCCGCGAGCCGATCTCCGAGAAAGTCCCTCACGAACGCTTCCGGCTCCGTCAGGGAGAAGTCCCGCGTGAAGGGAATGACCAGGAGAAAATCGACGCCGAGGGTCTCGATCGCCTCCTCCTTCTGGCGCAGCGTCTGGATCCGGCGCGGGGCATGGTCGGGGCGCAAAACGGCCAGCGGGTGCGGCTCGAAGGTGATGGCGACGGACGGGCGGCCCGCCTCCTTCGCGCGGGTGACGGCCGCTTCGAGAATCCGGCGATGCCCCAGGTGGACCCCGTCGAAATTGCCGATCGTCACGATGCCGCCGCGCGGCAGGTCAGTGGCCCGGAGGGGATCCCGGATGACGTGGAGCATGAAGGAGTTTTCAGTTCTCGGTTTTCAATTGCAGTCTTGAGTTTGTGCCCTCAGTTCTTCGCCGCCGGCCAGGAAAGTTGCACGGAGAACTGAAAACTGGCTCGTGATGACTCTACGCGACCACGCCTCCCACCACGTCGTACTCGTGCGTCTCGGAGATCCGCACCCTGACGATCGCGCCGGGCGCCAGCTCCCGGCCGCCGGTGTCGTTGATGAGGAGGCGGCCGTCGATCTCGGGCGCCTGGGACCTCAACCTCCCCTCGATCAGCTGCTCGCTCTCGTCGCAGTCCCCCTCGACGATGGCTTCGAGCGTCCGGCCCTTCAGAGCGCGCGCCTTCCGGCGGGCGATCGGGCGCTGCAGTGAAAGAAGAAACTCCCGCCGGCGCTCCTTCTCGGCATCGGCCACGGGATCTCCGAGCGGCTCGGCCTTCGAGCCCGGCTCGGGCGAATAGGTGAACGCGCCCAGGTTGTCGAACTCGGCGCGGCGGACGAACTCGCAGAGCTCCGCGAATTCCGGATCGCCCTCGCCCGGGAAACCGAGGATGAAAGTCGTCCGGATGGCGAGGTCGGGCACCGTGTCGCGCATCCTCTGGATCATCGCCAGGGAGGAAGCCGGGTCCCCGCCGCGCCGCATCCCGGCGAGCACCTTCTTCGAGACGTGCTGCAGCGGGATGTCCACGTAAGAGACGAAGCGCGGCTCCCTCGCCATGAGCGCGAGGACTGAAGCATCGAGTGTCTTCGGATACGCATAAAGAAAACGGATCCAGGGAAACGTGGTTCCGGCGAGGAGTGCCTCGACGAGCCGGGCGAGGCCCCCCCGCTTCATGCCGAGGTCTTCTCCGTAGCGGGTCGTGTCCTGAGAGATCAGCACCAGCTCCGAGATTCCCTGGGCCTCGAGCGCCCGCGCTTCGGCGACGAGCGATTCGATCGTGCGGCTCCGCTGAAAACCGCGCATCTGCGGGATCGTGCAGAAGGTGCAGGGGTTGTCGCACCCTTCGCCGACCTTCAGGTACGCATAGCCGCGCCGCCTCGAGAGGAGACGCGGCGCGGCCTCGTCATAGAGGCGCGTCGCCAGCGGCTTGTCCGTGAACCGAGCGAGCGCGGGCGAGCCGACGGCGGCCTCGGGCGCCACGTGCAGCTCGTCGAGCCCGACGAACTGATCCACTTCCGGGATCTCGTCGGCGAGCTCGCGCCCGTATTTCTGAACCATGCAACCGGCGACCACGACGCGGTCGATCTCGCCGCGCTTCTTGCGCTCGACCTGCTCGAGGATTGCCTCGACCGACTCCTCCTTGGCCTTGTCGATGAAGCCGCACGTATTGACGAGCACGACGCGCGCGCGGTCGTCGGGCACGATCGAATGGCCCGCCCGGGCGAGGTGGCCGAGCATGATCTCGGTGTCCACCAGGTTCTTGGCGCACCCGAGGGACACGACCCCGACGGAGGGCAGCGCGTCCGAGCGCCCTTCGCGTTTCGCCGTTCGCCCTTGGCCGGCGGGGGCGGGCAGCATCGGAAGCAGCGGGCCGCTCACGGATAGATCCTTTTCAGGGTGCGCGGATAGGGAATCGCTTCCCGCAGGTGATGGATGCCGCAGGCCCAGGCGACGAAGCGCTCGAGACCCATCCCGAACCCCGAGTGAGGGAATGTGCCGTAGCGGCGGACGTCGAGGTACCACTCGTAGGCGTCGCGGGGAAGCTTGTGCTCCTGGATGCGCTTCTCGAGGAGCGCCAGGTCGTAGATGCGCTCCGATCCGCCGATGATCTCGCCGTATCCCTCGGGCGCGAGCATGTCGAGACCGAGGACCACCTCGGGGTCTTCGGGGTCCGGCTGCATGTAGAACGACTTGATCGCGGCAGGAAACCGGGACACGACGAGCGGCCGGTCGAGATCCTTCGCGAGCGCCGTCTCTTCGTCGGCGCCCAGATCGTCGCCGAACTGGACCGAGAAGCCCTGCGCGGCGAGCTTCGAGATCGCCTCGCGGTAGGTGATCCGCGGAAACGGCTTCTGGATCGCCTCGAGCTTTTTCGTGTCCCGCTCCAGCCGCTTCAGGTCTTCCCGGCATCGCTCGAGCACGCGGCCCATCAGCGCGACGATCAAGTCCTCGGCCAGCTCCACGAGCCCGTCGAACCGCAGGAACGCCACCTCGGGCTCGATCATCCAGAACTCGGTCAAATGCCGCCGCGTCTTGGATTTCTCGGCCCGGAACGTGGGCCCGAAGCAATACACCTTCCCGAACGCCGCCGCGGCAGGCTCGAGATAGAGCTGACCGGACTGGGAGAGGTACGCCTTGTCGCCGAAGTAGTCCGTCTCGAACAGTGTGGAGGTTCCCTCGACCGCCGAGCCCGTCAGGATAGGAGAGTCGATCAGCGTGAACTCACGCCCATAGAAAAAATCGCGGATGGCCTGCTCGATCTCGGACCGGACGCGGAGAACCGCGTGCTGCTGCGAGGAGCGCATCCAGAGGTGCCGCAGGTTCATCAGGAAATCGACGCCGTGCTCCTTCGGGGTGATCGGGTAGCCCTCCGAGGGCCCGAGAATCTCGACGGACTGCGCCGACATCTCGTACCCGCCCGGAGCGCGCTTCTCCTCCCGCACTGTGCCCGTGACCCGCAGCGAGCACTCCTGGGACGCCCGTTCGGCGGCCTCCCAGACCTCGGGCGCGACCTCGGCCCTGGGGACGACCGCCTGGAGATATCCGGTCCCGTCGCGGACGATCAGGAACTGGATCTTCCCGGAAGAACGGCGGTTGTACAGCCATCCGTGGACGGTCGCCGGGCCTCCGGCCTTCTCGCCGATATGCGAGATCGTCGTGGTGTCCATAAAGAGCGCGCGATTATATGCGTTTGCCGGGGAGTTGGGCGTTGAGCGTGGGCATTCGGAAGATCCCGAATCTCGTTTTTCGTTTCCCGTTTCCCGTTTCCGTTTTCCGGAATCCTCAGGGGACGCGGACGGCGCGGCGCAGCGTCGTCACACCACCGTCCTGGCCCGTGATCTCGAACGACAGGACCTGGGGACCGTGAGGGAGGGCCGGGACGGGGCAGCCGTAGCCGGGAAGGCCCGACTCGGGATTCTTCGGATACGCCGCCGACACACCGGGAAAAGGCTGATGCGCGATGCACTCGACGGGAGATGCGTTTGCGGCGAGCAGACGTACCCGCGCGATGCCCGAGTCGTCAAGGGCCCATCCGAAGGCCCAGTAGCCCGGACCGACGATCTCCCCGTCGCGCGGCCGCTCGACCGTCCCGATGGGAGCGGTGAGGCGCGTCTCGATGCGAGAGAGCATTTCGAGCGTCGCGGCGGAGGACGAGAGCGCGCGATCCGGAGGAACCGACACCGGGAAGGGCGGCGTCCCCGTGAGTCGGAAAGCGAGATCGGACGTGTCGGTCCCCGGACGCGGGAAGGCGGCGAGCCCCTGGAGCCGCCCCTCCGAAACGCCACGCCGCAGCGAATCGAGATGTGACTTGCGGTTTCGATCGGTGGTCTCGGACGGGTGAAAGAGGAGAATCGATCCGCCGAGGGCGCGCATCGCGCTCCAGACGGTGTCGGGGATCGGCGTTTCACGCGTCAGCGCCGAGACCGCGTCGTACGCAGGCGGGGCGAACCCCGAGTAGCCGTTGACCAGAGGCTTCCAATGAGCCGTCGACCGGAAGACGTGCTCCGGCTCGATGTCGACGTTCATCGGCCACTCGACGGCCGCTCCGCGCAGGGGGACCGCCGCCAGCCATTGATAGACGGGCGCCGCCCGTTCCGCCACCTGACCGATCTCGATGGGAAAGGCGCGGTACTCGATGACGATCAGGCCGAGCGCCGCCGCGAGAGCGGCACGGCGCATGCGCGGCCACCGGCGGGCCGCGAGGGCGAGCCCCCAGGCTGCCATCACGCCGAGCGCGAGGTCGAACAGGACGATCCCGCGCCCGGGAACTCGTATCGAGCGGAAGATTTTTCCCGCGGACTGGACGAGGAGCCGGTAGAACGGGGTGTGCGTCCCGAGCGCGATCAATACCCCCAGAGCGGCGATCCCGAGGAAGAGCAGCGCGCGGGAGCCGAGGCGCGTCCGCCGGACGAAGTCCGCGAGGTTGCCGTAGCGCGACCAGCGCGGAAACGCGACCGCCAGCCGCGCCGCGGCGAGAACACCCGCGATCGCGAGAATCCGGCCGGGATCGCGCATTCGGATCGGCCCCAGGGAGGGCCGGTGAAAAACCGCCGCCGCGATCCAGGTAAGGAGGGCCGCGGCGAGCAGCGCGTCGAGGATGCGGGCCGCCCGCAACCGGGACCGGGAGGGCGGCTCTCCCCGGGTGACGGCGGGCCCTCTGATCCAGACGACCGCCAGGGCGGCGAGGATCAGCGGCGTCACGCCCGGGAAAAAATCGCCCTCCGCGTGCGCCCACTTCTGAGTCAGAGGCGCGTACAGCTTGTTCTGCGGGCCGGCGGTCAGAAAATCGATCGGTCGCCCCGAGAACGACGCGATCTCGCCTTCGCCCCGAACCATCCCGTAGACGCGGGACGCCCTGAAGTACGGAATGTAGAACGGGAGCACGGCACACCCCGCCAGCGCCCCCGCGAGCAGGACGCGCCGGAGCCGCGGAAGGAAAATGCCCATTTCGCCGCTCAGGAGGCCGTGAAGGAGAACGAGCGCCACCAGGAACACGGAAAAGAGAGTGTAGTGAACGTTGGTGAGAGCGTTCCACGCGAAGAAGAGGCCGAAGAGAGCCGCGTCCCGCCGCGTTCCGCGGTCGAGCGCGCGCAGAAGGAAGAGCAGGAGGAGGGCGAGAAAAGCGCCCCATTGGAACTGGACGTGGGGAAGCTGCGCGATGCGCCACGGGACGAACGCGTAAACGAAACCCGCGATCAGGGACGCGGCGGGATCGCCCGTGACCTCCCGCGCCAGGGCCCACGCGGCCAGGCCGGAGAACGCCATGCCGGCCAGCATGAGGACGTTGGCGGTGAGAAGCGTGGAGGCGCCGAGGGCGAGGAGAGGAAATCCGAAAACGGCCGCTCCGAACAGATTCTCGGAGAACGCCAGCGTGTCGCGAGCGGGATAGAAGATGTTCGCGTCGAAGAGCCGCAGCGGATGGCGAAAGACCTGATGGAAATCCCAGTGAAAGATCCACGCGTTCAACTTGTCGTCGAAGAGATCCGGCATTCCGCTGCGAAGCCGGGCGGCGAGCGGCCAGGTAAACAGCACCGCTGAGCCCGCGAAGAAGAGGAAGGCGAAGAGCGTCTCGCGCACGAGGGCGCGCGCGCTCGATGTGAATCGCCTCCTCATATAGTCGTTCGGCCATGAGGATACCGTTCTCGACGGCGAGCCGGTTCCTAGCCGCCCTGTTTCCCCGCCGCCAGATGCGCGCGGACTGGGACCTGCGCGCGCGGGGGGACGCGGCGTCCTTCATCGATTGCGCCCATGGCGCCTCCTCCGCCGCCTTCTGGACATCGGGCGAGGACGACGTCGCGAAGCAGATCCTGAAAGGGGTCCGGCTCGCGCCGGATGCCGAAGTGCTGGAGATCGGGTGCGGGATCGGCCGCCTGCTCCGGGCGATGCGCGGGCGCGCCCGGCTCGTGACCGGCGTCGACATCTCCGGAGAGATGATCGAGCGCGCCCGCCGCGAGCTGCTGCCCGACGAAGGGGTCCGGCTGTTTCGCACCGACGGCCGCCTGCAGGACACTCCGGACCGCTCGATCGATTTCGTTTACTCCTTCATCGTGTTTCAGCACATTCCCTCGCGGACGGCGGTGCTGACCTACCTGCGTGAGGCCGCCCGGGTGCTGCGCCCCGGCGGAGTGCTCCGTTTTCAGGCGGACGGGAGAGGCCGACGCTTCAAACCGCCGAACACCTGGTCCGGCGTCCGCTTTCGGGCCGAGGGGCTCCGGCGGCAACTCGAGGCGCTCGGTTTCCGCGTGCTGGAGATCACCGCCTCGGGGACCCAGTACATGTGGGTCACGGCGCAGCGGGCCCGCGCCGCGGACGATCCGGCCATTGCGGCGGCCGTTTTTTCGCCTCGAAGATGGAATGCGGCCGCCCTCGAGAACCTCCTGCGGCGTCTTGGCCGAGACCCGCGGGAGGATGCGCCCCGCGTGGTCTCCGGGAAGATCGGAGTGCGCGACCTCGTCTCCGCGCTCATCCGGCGCGGACGGCGTCTCGAGCCGGCGGACTACGTCGAGCAGGCGTACCGGGCCATCCTGGGAAGGTCTCCCGATCCCGGAGGACTCGAGAGCTATGCCCGGGAGATCGAGGAGGGCATCCCGCGAGTCCACGTCGTCGATTGCCTCATCGCGTCCCCCGAGTTCGACGAAACGTATCGCGAGGACGGCGGCGAACCGGCCAGCGACGGAGCCTCCACCGTTAACGCTTAAACGCTCAACGGTTGCGGGATCGGACGGCGTTCACGGTAGTGATCGCGTGCTGCAGTCGCTGCATGCGGCGCTGACGCTTCTGAGTTGCCTCGGTGTCGGTCACCAGGGGTTGCGTCCCTCGCACTTCGCGAAGGAACCGATCCGCCTCCATCTGGAAATCGGTCAGCTCCTGGGGTTTGTACTGCTTGAAGGTGCGCTCCGTCACGATGATGAAACCATCGGCGAGCTCGCGGACCATCTTGTAGGCCGAACCGGCGAGAAAAGTGCTCATGAGGCTTCCGCACAGTCTAGCCGTGTCCCGAGAGACGGCGCAACCACCCTTCCCCGCGATCCGCCGTCCGCAATCCGCGCGCCCGCCCCCGAATCACCGCGCCGCGGCGCGTTGGGGCAGCCAAACTTGATAGATTCCCCGCCATGGCAACCGACCGGGCCGATTACCTCGACTGCGACTCTCTTTTCACCGAGGAGCAGCGCCTCGTCCGCGATACGGTCGGGACGTGGGTGGACGAGAAAGTCCTCCCGATCATCGAGGACGCGGCGTACGAAGGACGGTTTCCGAAGGAGCTCGTGCCGGACATGTCCGCCATGCAGCTCTTCGGGTCCACGATCTCCGAGTACGGCCTGCCCGGGCTCGACAACGTGGCGTACGGGCTCATCATGCAAGAGCTCGAGCGCGGAGACTCCGGCCTGCGGTCGTTCGTCTCGGTGCAGTCGAGCCTGGTCATGTACCCCATCTACGCCTTCGGATCGCAGGCGCAGAAGGACAATTGGATTCCGCGGCTCGGATCCGCGTCCGCGATCGGATGCTTCGGCCTGACCGAGCCCGACTTCGGATCGAACCCCGCCGGCATGAGGGCGACGGCGCGCAAGGATGGCGACTCGTACGTTTTGAACGGCGCGAAGGCATGGATCACGAATGGCTCCATTGCCGACGTCGCAGTGGTCTGGGCGAAGCTCGACGGAACCATCCGCGGATTTCTCGTCGAAAAGGGGACGAAAGGCTTCTCGACGTTCGAGCACAAGGGCAAGATGTCTCTGCGCGCGTCGGTCACCTCGCAGCTCGCCTTCGAGGACTGCCGGATCCCCGCCGAGAACATCCTTCCCGGCGTCCAGGGTCTGAAGGGCCCGCTCTCCTGCCTGACACAGGCGCGCTACGGGATCGCGTGGGGCGCGATCGGAAGCGCGATGGCGACCTACGGCGCCGCGCTCGACTACGCCAAAAGCCGCAAACAGTGGAAGGACCGTCCGATCGCCGCCCATCAGCTCGTGCAGGAGCGGCTCGCCTGGATGGTGACGGAGATCACGAAGGGCCAGCTCATGAGCTGGAAGCTCGGATCCATGAAGAACGCGGGCACGATGAAACCGCACCACGTTTCCATGGCGAAGAGAAACAACGTCTGGGTGGCGCGGGAGTGCGCGAAGCTGGCACGCGAGACGCTCGGCGCGAACGGCGTGGTCAACGAATACCCCGTTTTCCGCCATCTCGCGAATATCGAGAGCGTTTACACCTACGAGGGGACCCACGACATTCACACCCTCGTGATCGGCGAGGCTGTCACGGGGATCGCGTCGTACAACCCGCCTGAGGAATAGCCCAAGCCCCGCGCGGGGAGGCTCCGGACGCTTTCGGAGCGATCCCTTTTCCCGCGACCCCGTCGGAAACCCCTGATGCGGCGAGATTTCGGCTAAAATAGCCGCCTCGAGCGACAGGTGGGAATCACCGGCAATCTCAAGACGATGCAGCTCTCCGAGCTGCTCCAATGGCTGTCTCTCGGCCAGAAGGCCGGAACTTTGCTCATTAACGGCCACGGCGTCGAGAAGAGAATCTACTTCCAGAATGGCCGGATCAACTCCTCGTCCTCCTCGGACCAGCGCGAATACCTCGGGCATTTCCTCGTATCCCACGGCTACATCACCGAGGAAGAGCTCAAGATGGCGATGGAAGTCCAGGAAGAATCCAACATCCTTCTCGGCAAGATCCTCGTCATGATCAACGCCATCTCGGAGACCGACCTGCTGCGGCTGATGCGCAAGAAGGCCGAGGAGTCGATCTACGACGTCTTCCTCTGGGAGGAGGGCAGCTTCGAGTTCGTCGACGGAGAGCTGCCGGACCTGAAGATGGTGCCTTTGTCGCTCGACGTCACGGGCATCATCATGGAGGGCCTGCGGCGGTACGACGAGTGGCAGCGCATCCGCCTCCGGGTGCCCGACGACACCGTGATTCCCCAGATTGTGCGCCCTTTGAACATCGACGAGCTCTCCGAACGCGAGAAGCTCATCGTTCCCTACATCGACGGGCAGCGCTCGATCGAGGAGATCGCCCTCCAGACCCACAACGCGGAGTTCAACGTGGCCCGGCTCGTCTTCGAGGGGCTGCGGAACGAGACCATGGGGCTGGTCCAGATCGAGCGCTCCCCACGGCAGGCGGTGGCGGTCGGCGCGGGGGGCTCGGAGTCCGAAGTCGAGCAGTTTCTGGCCCGCGGGAAGGCCCACTTGAAAGATGATCCGCAGAAGGCCTACCGGATGTTCAAGGTCGCCTCGGATCTCGACCCTTCGGACGGCCGCGCCGCGGACGCGATCCGGCAGGCCGAGCGGGAGATCAAGGGGGCGCTCGAGAAAGACGGGATCACCGGAGACCGAATTCCGGAAATCGCGATACCGGTGTCGAAGTTGACGGAGCTCCCCTTCTCTCCACACGAGGGGTTCGTGCTCTCCCGGATCAACGGAGTCTGGGACGTCAAATCGATCATGAAGATCTCGCCGATCAAGGAGCTCGAGGTGCTCATGATCTTCCAATCCCTTTCGAAAAAAGAAGTCATTCGGTGGAAGAAGAAATGACCCGCCGCAACCGGTGCCTCCGCCCATGAATCGCTCGCGCGCGCTGAGGTCTCTGGAGATCGGGACGCCGATCGCCGCGCTGCTGCTTCTGGTAGTGGAGCTGGCGACCATGACCTCCGGGCACGCGCTCGAGATGGCCTTCTTCGCGGTCCTGGCGGCGCTCGCTTTCCGGCTGCGCGTCCGGTACGCCGGCAACTATCTCGGCGTCGAAGCCGCGGCGCTCGTCCCGGCAATCCTTCTGCTCCAATCGCCCGCGGCGGTCATCCTCGTCTGCGCGGCCGCCGATCTTCTGGCGAAGGTGCTGCGGCGCAACCGTCGCTTCACGCTGTCCTCGGCCTTCGACCTCTCCCAGATCAGCCTGTCGTACGGGATCGCCGCCGTCTTCTTCCGGGCGGTGCACCGGGCGGGCGGGGGGCCCGTCACGGTCACGGCGGAGGCCGCGGGGATCCTCCTGGTGTTCTTTTTCGTCAACACCCTGCTGGTGTTCGCGTACCTCGACCTCTCGCGGCGCGTCCCGCGCGAGCAGCTCCTCGAGATGGGGCTCTTTCAGCTGGTCACGCTGATGCTTCTCAGCCCGATCGTCGCGCTCGAGATCCTCGTCTACCCCCACTACGGGATCCCGGGCGTGCTTCTCGCCTTCTTCCCCGTGGTTCTCGCCTCTTTCGTGGTGCGCGGGTTCTCGTCCGTCGAGGAGAAGTACCACGAGGTGGAGCGCGAGAACCGGCAGCTCGACGTCCTTCGCGAGATCGCCAACATTTTCTCCGTCGGGGGGCGCGGGGACCGGTACCAGCGGATCTTCGAGGCCTTGAAGCGCCTGCTGCCGGTCCAGGCGATGGCGATCGTCGAGTGGACCGACGAGTCCTCGAAGGAGGTGGCGATCCACGTCGCCGGCGACGTGAGCACCTCGCCGGAGGCGGTCGCCGCGTGGGTGCGGGAGAACCGGCTCGACGAGCGGGCGATCGACGCGACGAGCGAGTCGGTGGAGCGTCGGTCGGACGAGGACCGGGAGATTCGGCTGATCGCGGGACCCGCTCACCAGTTGATTGCGCGGCTTTCGACTTACGAGCTCAACACGGGGGTGCTCATCCTCGAGAGCGCCTTCCGATCGATCCATGCGCGGCCGGCCGTCTCCTCGATCTCGACCCTCGCCGAGCAGATCGCCCTCGTCCTGCAGGACCGGGCCATCCGCGCCCAGCTCCAGGAGCTCTCCGACCGGAACCGCGAGCGCGCGGAGACGCTGAACCAGGTCCTGGAGATCTCCAACGAGCTGAAGAAGCACCTGAACCTCGAGGCTCTGTTTCAGACCATCGTCAACGCCGCGGGCCGCAGCCTCGGCTTCAACGCCGTCCTTCTCTCCGTGTACGAGCCGGACCGGAACGCCTTCGTGCACCACGCGCAGTTCGGCCTCGACCGGAAATGGGACGAGATGAAGGGACGCGAGATTCCGGCGGGCGACATCACGCGAAACTGGACCGAGGAAAATCGGGTCTCCAAGTCGTACCACCTGCGGCAGCGGACCCCGGGGGAGCACGGCTTCACCGACAGCCTGGTCAGCCGCATCAACCGGCGCGCGGGCCCGAACGCGTGGAGGGCGCACGAGACTCTCTGGATCCCGTTCGTCTCGGGGGAGCGCCTCGTCGGGTGCCTGCGAGTGGACGACCCCAAGAACGGCCAGTCCCCGAGCCTCGACACGGTGCGCGCGCTCGAGATCTTCGCGAACCAGGCGGTGACCGCGATCGAGATCGCGCGGTCCTACACCGACGCGCGGGAGCAGAGCATCCGCGACGGCCTGACGGGCGCCTATAACCACCGCTACTTCCAGGAGTCCCTGCAGAAGGAGATCGGCCGCGCCGAACGCCGCGGACGGCCCCTGTCCGTGCTGCTGCTCGACATCGACGACTTCAAGTCGATCAACGACAGCTACGGACATCCGGTCGGCGACGCCATCCTGCAGCGGATCGTCGCCGAGATCCGCAACGAGGTCCGAGGCGATATGGACCTCGTCGCCCGCTACGGCGGCGAGGAGTTTGCCGTCGTTCTCCCCGAGACGCCGTCCGACGAAGCGGCCGAGGTCGCGGAACGGGTGCGCACGCGGATCGACGAGCGGCTCTTCCGGCCCCCCGACACCAACGAGATCGTCCGGGCGACCGTCTCGATCGGCATCGCGACGTTCCCGAACGACGCCCGCAACAAGAAGGAGCTCATCGACCGCGCGGACGCGGCTCTCTACCGCGCCAAGCGGGGCGGGAAGAATGCCGTCGTCGCGACGTCGACGAGCCCGATGCCCCCGCCCCTCTCGCATTGACGGAAGAAAGGTAAGCGTTCGGCGTTGAGCGCTGAGCGTTGCGCGTTGAGTGATGAGCGTTCAAGGCCGGAGCCGGGTGCGCTGTTTTGTTCTGCAAGCCGTCTTCGAAATGTGCGGGGCAGGCTGACTGCCGGAGTCACACGGAGCGCTTCCCCGACACCGCCTTCGAGTCCGCGATGAAGAAGCGGAGGGGCCAGGCGGCCGCGTCTCCCGCGTAGTCCACTCCGATCCGGGGCGAGTCGGTGATCCGGGGGCGGCGGGCGCGAGGGCGCCGGAAGATCCGGATCGGACCGCCCGCGAGATCCCGGCCGGTGTCCGAGACCGTGATGCCGAGGCCGGCGCAGAGCTTTCCCGGACCGGACAACAGCCGCGCGGGAAGGCCGCCTGGGGGCTCGCCGGCGCGCAGCAGGACGGCCTGGGCGATTCCCGCCTCTCGAGTGACGACGTTCGCGCAGTTGTGCATCCCGTACACGAGAAAGACGTAGAGGTGCCCGCCGTCCGCGTACATCGGCTCGACCCGCGCCGTGCGGCGGCCCTTCCAGGAATGCGCGGCGGCGTCGCCGATCCCGAGATACGCCTCCGTTTCGACGATCCGTGCGCCGTACCACTTCCCACGGAATCGCCGCGCGAGCCAGGAGCCAAGGAGGTCCTTCGCGACCGAGACGGTCTCGCGGCGATAGAAAGAGCGCGGCGGCTCCACGAGGCCGAGCGCGTCGGGGTCGAAGCGCAGCCTCGGATCCGGCGGACACGCGAGATCCTCCCGAGTCCGCGCTCTCGAAGGAGGGCGCTTCCTGACGCGGCGCGAATTTTCTCTCTGGACCGACTCTTGCACCCCACCCGCCCCGTCCCGCGCCGGCTCTCCGATTCGCGGCGGATCGCGCTGCTATCATCCGGCCGGCTCGCGAAAGAAAGGCATTCTATGAACATCGTCGTCACGGGCGGCGCAGGATTCATCGGTTCCCACATGGCGCGCCGCCATCTTGCGGACGGGCATCGCGTCGTCGTCGTCGACAATCTCTCGACGGGTCTGAAGGAAAAAATCCCGGAAGGCGCCCGCTTCGTCCAGGCCGACATCGCGGACGCGGACCTCGAGCCGCTCCTCCGGGAGGAGAAAATCGACTTCGTCTCCCATCACGCGGCTCAAATCGACGTGCGGCACAGCGTCTCCGATCCGCTCTTCGACGCCCGGTCCAACATCCTCGGCTCGTTGAAGCTCTTCGAGGCCTGCCGGCGGGCCGGCACGAAGCACGTGCTCTTCTCCTCCACCGGCGGAGCCCTCTACGGGGAGCCGGAAGGCGGTGTCCCGGCGCCGGAGAGCCACCCGACGAACCCGATCTCGCCTTACGGCTGCGCCAAGCTCTCGATCGAGAAGTATCTCCACTATTACCGAGTCATTCACGGATTCCAGACGCAGATCTTTCGTTACGCCAACGTCTACGGACCGGGCCAGAACGGGATGGGCGAAGCGGGGGTCGTGGCTATCTTCTGCGAGGCGATTTTGCACGGGAAGACACCGAAGATTCGCGGCGACGGCGGCCAGACCCGCGACTACATCTATGCCGGAGATCTCGTTCGCGCGGCGGCGGCGGCGGTTTCGACCGATCGGAGCGGAACCTGGAACCTAGGAACCGGAAAAGAGACGTCGGTGAACGACCTGTTCCGGGAGGTCGCCCGGGCGCTCGACTACGACGGCAAGCCCGAGTACACGCCGCTTCCGCCGGGCGAGCAGCGCCGCAGCGTGCTCGACAGCTCGAAAGTCCGCGCGGACTTCGGACTCCCCGATTGGACCCCGCTCGCCGAGGGCCTGAAGGAGACCGCGGCGTATTTCCGGGAAAAGGTGAAGTCCGAGAAACAGCTGGCGACAGCGCCAAAGGGCTGATTCGCGCGCCTCCCTGCCTCTCCCCGCGCCCGGGGAGAGGGACGGCGTAAGGGGGTCGGGTCGGGCCCGGCTGCCGGGCTAAATCATCGCCTCGTCCCGAAAGAGCTTGCCGGTCCTGAACCGGTCCACCCCAAGGGCGGAAACGTCCACGAAGGGCTGCCGGCCCATCACCATCTCCGCGAGGATCTCGCCGGTCGCCGGCGCCATCATCAGCCCATGGCCCGAGAACCCGCACGCGAGAAAGAGGCCGGGCCGCTCCGGGTGCTCGCCCAGCAGCCCGTTGTGGTCGGCCGTCATCTCGTAGAGGCCCGCCCACGTCGCGACCGCTTCCAGGCCCGCGAGCTCGGGAACGCGGTTCGTCAGGACGGGCTGGAGTCCGGCGAGGCGGTCCGCGTCGGTACCGAAGTTCTCTCCCTCCGGCTCCGACATCTCCGTCTTCGCGATGACGATCGCGTTGCCCTCGGCGCTGCGCCAGTGCACGCCCGTCGGATCGATGACGACCGGGAACTCGAAGGCCCAGGGGCGCGGCAACGCGGCGCGAACGAGCTGCTGACGAACCGGCGAGACCGGGATGGCCGCGCCCGCGAGCTCGCCGACCCGGCGGGAGAACGCCCCTGCCGCGCAGACCAGTCGTTCGGTCGCGATCGTCCGCCCGCCGGCGCGAACTCCCGAGATGCGATCCGCCCGCGCGTCGACCGCCTCGAGATCGCCGGTCACGAATTCGACCCCCAGCGACTCGGTCTTGGCCCGGAAGCCGGCGAGCACCCCGATGGGATCCCCGTAGCCGTCGCGAGGCCCAAAGAGACCGAACTCGATGTCGGAGACGTTCATGCCAGGGACGAGGCGGAGCATCCCGTCCCGATCCACCCTTTCGACGGCGACGCCGACAGACCGCATCTTCTCGAACCGACGCGAAAAGCTCTCCGCATTTTCGGAGTTGGCCAGAAAGAGATATCCGCGCTGCCGAAATCGCCCGTTCGCGGCGCGGCCGTCGACGGACATCTCTTCGTCGAAGCGCCGGTAGAACTCGACGCTGCGCTGCGCCATCCGGGCATTGACCTCGGTCGCGTACTGCTGGCGGATCCCGCCGAACGCCAGGCGGCTCGACGCGCGCCGGTAGGACGAGTCGCGCTCGACGATCACGACCGGTTCCGGAAAACCGGCGCGGCGAAGATGGTAGGCGATCGAGCAGCCGATGACCCCGCCGCCGACGATGACGACTCCCCCCGAGGCCACGCTCTAGCCCGTCTGTCGCGGCGACCCGCCGGTGAGCCGGTTGCCCTCCACCGGGACGGCCGGAGGGTCCTCGCCGCGCTTGATCACGACGACCGTCTGATCGTCCTCGGGCTCTCCCCCGCCGGCAAACGCCTGCACCTGCTCGATAAGACGGCGCGCGATCTCATCCGCCGGCTTGTCGCGGATCTCCAGAAACGCGTCGGTCAGGCGGCTCAAGCCGTACTCGTTCCCCCCATCGCCGTGGGCTTCGAACATCCCGTCCGTGTACATCAGAAGGGCGTCGCCGCGTTCGAGCAGCCGGAACCCGCGGCTGTACGTCGCCGTGGAAGACGGGCCGAGGACCATCCCAGTCTGCTTCAGCATCGTCACCCCGCGGGAGTGGAAGTGAAGCGGCGGCGGATGGCCGGCGTTGACGTACATGAAGTTGCCCTCCTCCTCCACCTCGCCGTAGAAGAGCGAGACGAACCGCGTGGTCATGCGCGACTGATTGATGATCCGGTTGAGCCGCTCGACCGTGCGAACGATCTTGAAGTCGCGCTCGACTCCCATCCGCAGGCCCGTGTAGACATCGCGCACCTGGAGGGCGGCGGGAAGCCCGTGGCCGGACGCGTCCGCGATCGCCACCCCCAGGATCCGGTCGGAGAGTGGAATGAAGTCGAAATAGTCGCCGCCGACGATCTCGGCCGGCGCGGTGTAGCCCGCGACCTCGATCGCGCCCCGCCGGACGGACCGCTTGGGCAGGATCGACATCTGGATCTGCCGCGCCTCGTTCAGCGCCGAGACGAACCGGTTCTGCCGGAGTTTCTGATCGACCGCCAGCCGCATGATCCCGAGGGAGGACATGAGATCGTCGTCGTCAGCCGTCGGATCGACCGTGAAAGCCAGGATGTACTCGTCGTCCCCGACCGCGATCGCCGCAAACCGATCGGCATCTAACCTTTTCTCGAACTCCTGGTCCACGCCCGGAGCCGTCAGGTCCATGACCACCACGCCCTCGTCGATCACCCGCTGGACGGGCGGATAGGCGTCCGGGACGAAGAGCCCGAGGTCGACACTCCGGACGTCCCCGAAGGTGCGAGTCAGCTCATACCCGCCGTCCCGCCGTTCGTAGAGCCGGCCGCCGCGAACTCCCAGGTCCTCCCTAAAATTTTCGATCACCGCGCTGGCAGTCTGGGTGATCGTGGAGGCGACGTCGGGCGACCGCTCGATCGCCTCGATGGCGCGTTCGACCTTCCGGAAGAGAGACTTGCGAGTTTCCATGAGAGCGGGCGATTCTACCCGAG
>JBDUBP010000244.1:0-5454 GCA_040004075.1 Acidobacteriota bacterium
GCGCCCTGGATGATGCGGTGGTCGTAGGTCGACGTGAACGTGACGACCTTGCTGACCGCGAGCCGCGCGAGCGCTTCGGGGCTCATCGCGGAAAACTCCGCCGGATACTCGATCGCGCCGGTGGCGACGATCAGCCCCTGCCCGGGCATCAACCGCGGGACCGACGCCGTCGTCCCGAGAGTTCCCGGGTTCGTGAGCGAGATCGTGGTCCCTTCGAAGTCGAAAACCTGAAGCTTGCCCTTGCGCGCCCGCGCGATGAGATCGTCCGCCGCCGAGGCGAACTGCGCGAACGTCATCTCCTCGGCGCCCTTCACGCTCGGGACCAGCAGCGTTCGCGTTCCGTCGGATTTCTCGACGTCCACCGCGAGGCCGAACCCCACGCGGTCCCGGCGCACGCGGGACGGCGTGCCCCCGCCGGCATCGAAGGCGTCATTCAGGCGGGGAAACGTCTTCAGGGCGCGAAGCACGGCCCAGGCGACGAGATGTGTGAAGGAGACCTTGCCCTGCCCATTCGATCCCCGATGCTCGTTGATGAGCCGCCGGTTCTCGTCCAGCAGCTTGATCGGCACCTGCCGCTGCGACGTCGCCGTCGGGACACCGAGGCTGGCCTCCATGTTCTCGGCGATGCGAAGCGCAGCGCCGCGGATCGGCACGCGCTCGCCGTCCTCGACCCGACCCGGCGAAGGCGCCGCCGCGACGGAGGTGGCCGGAGGGGCGGCCGCCGGCGGCGCGGGAGCCGGAGAGGCGGCCGAGGGGTCCCGCCGCTCCGCGGCCGGTTCGCCGATGCGCTCTCGGAAAAACGCGCGCCACTCCTCGTCGACGGCTTCGGGATTCGTGCGGTATCGCGCGAGCAATTCCGCCACGTAAGAGGCGTTCTCGCCGAACTCGGAAACGAGCTCTTCGGACAGGTCGAGGTCGGGGGTGCGGGTGGCCATGAGGAAGAGAATTCTAGTCGCAGAGTCGCTTGACGGGGACTCGAGATGCGGACGCGGCCGGGACCCGAGGCCGCCTCCCGGGGCTTGCTACGATCCTCCGGTGCACGGAGGTCCGATGCGAGCGGCGGCAGCGGCGATGATCCTCGTCTCCGGCTGCCTGCCGGCCGCCGCGGCGCCGGAGAAAGCGCTCTCTGCCGAGACGCGCCGCGCCGCGATTCTCCTGCGGGACAAGGCGTTTGCGGGAACCGGAGCCTCGGAGTGGGCCCGCTCGCTGACCGACAGGGTCGGGCCCCGGCCGGCGGGTTCTGAAGGGGACCGCGCCGCGGTGGCATGGGCCCTCGCCGCCATGAAGTCGGCCGGGCTCTCGCGAGTCCGGGCGGAGAAGGTCATCGTCCCCGTGTGGAAGCGGGGCGTCGAGACGGGAAGCATCGTCGCTCCCTACCCGCAGCCTCTCCTCCTGACCGCGCTCGGGGGAAGCGTCCCGACCTCACCCGACGGCCTGGAGGCGGAAGTTCTCGAGGTTTCCTCGATAGAAGACCTCGAGAGCCGGGCGGATTCGGCGCGCGGCAGGATCGTGTTCTTCGACAAGAAAATGGCGCGCGCGCTCGACACGAGCGGATACAGCCGCGCGGTCGACGTCCGGGGGCAGGGCGCGTCCGCCGCCGCGAAGGCCGGAGCGGTCGGCGCCCTCATCCGGTCGATCGGGACCGACCGCAACCGGACGCCGCACACGGGAGGCGTCACGTATGCCGAAGGGGTCCCGAGGATTCCGGCCGCAGCGCTGTCGATTCCGGACGCGGAGCTCCTCGAGCGGATCGTCGCGGAGGGGCGTCCCGTCCGGGTGCGGTTCACCCTCGGATGTGCTCCGCAGCCGGACGCCGAATCGGCCAACGTCGTGGGCGAGATCCCCGGCCGGGGCAGGGACCCGGAGATCGTCCTTCTCGGCGCCCACCTGGATTCCTGGGACCTCGGAACCGGCGCGATCGACGACGCCGCCGGCTGCGGCATCGTCCTCGAAGCCGCGCGCTCGATCGTCCAGGCGAAGCTGCGGCCCGCCCGGACGATTCGCGTCGTGCTTTTCGCAAACGAGGAACATGGCCTCTCCGGCGGCAAGGCGTATCGCGAAGCGCATTCCGGAGAGCTCGGCCGCCACGTCGCGGCGCTCGAAGCCGACAGCGGATCCGGCCGGCCCCTCGCGTTGTCCTGGCTGGCGGGGCCGTCGGCAGAGCCCGCGTTGCGCGAGCTCGCGGCAATCCTCGAGCCCCTGGGGGCCGGCGATCTTCGCGCGGGAGGTTCCGGCGGCGCGGACGTCTCGCCTCTGCGCGCCGACGGCGTGCCTCAGTTCTCGGTTCGCCAGGATTCGTCGCGTTACTTCGACTGGCACCACACGGCCAACGACACGTTCGACAAGATCGAGCCGGAATCCATGGATCGAAACGCCGCCGCCGTCGCCGCGTTTGCGTGGACCGCCGCTTCGGTCGACCCGCCGTTTGAGCGCATTCCCGAAGACAAGCGCGCCGAGCCTCCGCGGGCCCGAAGGCGCTGAAGTCTGAGGGCTGACGGCCCGAGGCGCCCGGTCCCCCGGCTCTTTCGGTTCGCCGGAGCGTTCCGCCCGACCGTCACGCCCGAATCCTGACGCGATGGCGCTGCCGTCCCGGAAGACGCCGATCCGCCCTGCGAAAAGCCGCGCGGGAAGTCCGGCGAAATCCGCGTGGCCGGCGCCGCTGTGCCTTCTCGGCCAGACCGCCGTCGAGAAGGGAGGACGCGCAAGATCCTCCTCGCGTTCAAGCCCGAGAATCTCCCGGCGGGAATCTACCGCCTGAAGGTCGGGGTGTAGGAACCGAGATCCGGCGCGGCCGCCGAAGGCGTCACCGAGTTCGAGGTCCGCGACGCGAAGGCGGAGGCCCCGCCGCGCTGACGGATGTCGCTGCGCCGCGGCCGGCGTGTGCCGTCAGTCGGCGCCGGTGACCCGGGAGCGCACGGCCACCGTCTCCTTGACCGCCTGCACTTCGGGATGCTGGAAGCCGAGAAGCTCGGCGATGCGCCGCGCGAGATGGCTCTCGACCTCGGAGAGCGAACCGTCCGAATACACCACGCCCCAGATCGCCTCGACGAGCTTCAGCCGCTGTTCCCGCGACAGATGGTCCGCGAGAAGGCGCGTGAACTGAAACAGGTCGACGCTCCCCCGCCGTTCTTCCTCGGCGAGGCGCAGCACGTCTCGGAGGTCGGAATCGGCGACCCCCATTTCGTCCCGGATGTGCCGGGCGATGCGCTCCCGCTCCTCGGGCCGAAAGACGTCGTCGGCGTGCGCGATCTCGAGAAGGAGCGCGCACGCGGCCACCACGACGGGGTCCGGTCGCGCCGGTTCGTCCCGATGCGCCGGTTTTCCCGCCAGAAACGCCCGGATGGCCTCGATTCCCACGCGGCAAGCCTAAGACAAAGATGAAGGCCGGGGGGACGGATTCGGCCATGTTTCGGCGCTTTCCGAAACTTTCCCGGCGCAACATGCGTACCTCAACGTGGAGACCCGATCATGAACCGGCGAGAGCTCGAAACCCTTCTTCTGACCCTGGAGTCCACCCCTCTGCTGATGGCGCGGGCCGCCCGCGGCCTTTCGGCATCGGACGCGCGGTGCCGCCCGGCGGCCGGCGGCTTTTCCCTGGCGGAGAACGTGTGGCATCTGGCCGACCTCGAGCGGGAGGGATTCGGCGTCCGGATCCGCAGAATCCTGTGCGAGGACGATCCCACCCTTTCGAACTTCGACGGCGACCGGATCGCGCAGGAACGGTCCTACCAGTCGCGTGACATCGAGGCCGGGATCCAGGCGTTTACCGAGAGCCGGCGCCGCAACATCGAGACCCTGCGCTCGCTGACTTCTGCGGACTGGAACCGCGGCGGCGTCCAGGACGGCGTGGGGCCGCTGTCCCTCGCCGATCTCGCGCGAAAGATGGCGGAGCACGACCGGTCGCACACGAGCGACGTGGCCGCTCTCCTCGCGGAGATCTCCTCGACGAGCGCCCCGTGCGGCACCGCGCCGCCCACACTCCACCGGGTCTCCGCGGTCGCCTGACGTCGCTGCGCTCGTTACGGGACGTGCGTTCGCCGCAGCGAACGCACCGGCGAGCCGCTCCCCTGAAGGCTCGACCGCTCGCCTCGTCGCTTCGCTCGCTACACTCCCGCAGCTAATGGACCGGTTTGGGGGACCAGCGATGTTCGAGATCTATTGGAAGAAGCGAGCACACCCTCCGCCCCCTCGCCCAGGGCTCGGGGAGAGGGTTGGGGGTGAGGGGAAATCCTCCGTCGCTGCGAGCTTGTGAATGTTGGGCGGATACCTGACCGGACTGTGGAAACGGGGCGGCTCTCCCTTTCCAGCGACTGTTAGTTTGTCCGGCGATTCTTCAGCCACTCCCTCGCGAAGGCTACGATGCCGGGGAGGATCGAGAGGAAGACCACCAGCAGGATCACGATCTCGATGTTTTTCCGCACCCAGGCGAACTGGCCGAGGAAATATCCGATGAGGCTCATCGAGACCACCCAGAGAAAACCGCCGATCACGTTGAACGAGACGAAGCGGCGGTAGTTCATCGCGGCCATGCCGGCGACGACCGGGGCGAAGGTCCGCACGATCGGCATGAAGCGGGCGAGGATGATGGTCTTTCCCCCGTGCTTCTCGTAGAAATCGTGCGCGCGGCGCAGGTGATCGGGGTTGAACAGGAAAGACTTCGGGCGGGTGAAAAGCGCCGGCCCCGTGCGTCGGCCGATCCAGTATCCGACGGTGTCTCCGAGGATCGCGGCGGCGACGAGGACGCCCATCAGGAGCCAGATGTTCAGATGGCCGGTCGCCGCGAAAACACCCGCGGTCACCAGGAGAGAGTCCCCGGGCAGGAAAAACCCCACCAGCAGCCCCGTCTCCGCGAACACGATCAAGGTCATCGCCGTCAGCCCGCCGACCCGCACCAGAGTCTCGACGTCGGTCAGCTGGTGAAAGAGCTGCTTCAGGGTTTCCATGGCCGGCGCATGTTATGCCGGAAACCAGATTCGAATCGCCTGAGAGAAATTCGCCCGGCGCCCGGGCGCGCCCCTTCGCCTTTCGTTTTTCCCCTTTCGCCTTGGCCCTCCCAGAGCGATACCATCCGCGTCCCATGACCGAATACACCGACGAGCACGCGCGCGCCGGCATCGATGCGCCGCTTCCGGCGATCGAGACCTGGCCCAACCAGTATCCCGACTACGAGATCTCCGTCGAGATCCCCGAGTACAACGCGATCTGTCCCAGGACGGGACTTCCCGATTTCGGGCAGCTGACGATCCGGTACGTCCCCGACCGGCTCTGCCTGGAGCTCAAGTCGCTCAAGCTCTACATCGTGGCGTACCGCAACGTCGGGATCTTCTACGAGAACGCGGTGAACCGGATCCTCGAGGACTGCGTCGCCGCCTGCAGGCCGAAACGCATGACGATCGTGGGGACGTTCTCGTCCCGAGGAGGGATCTCGTCGATCGTCGAGGCGGGCTTTCCCCG
>JBDUBP010000147.1:0-5448 GCA_040004075.1 Acidobacteriota bacterium
CCCGCGGCGACCTGGAATTCACGATTCGCGGGCCAAGGGCGAAGGGCGAACGGCGAATGGCGGGAGGGCACGGCCGCGGCTTTGCACGGCGGGGGCCAATCGACCATCGCCGGCGTCCACGGATCCCTCGGTCGGCATCGGCGCCGCGGCGAGCAGGCGCGTCCATCGTCGTCGGCCTTTTAGAAGAGCGATCCGTCGCGGAGGGGCGGCGTGATGCCCAGATGGCGGTAGGCGCTCGCGGAGGCCACGCGGCCGCGCGGGGTGCGTTGAAGAAAGCCCGCCTGAATGAGGTACGGCTCGTAGAGGTCCTCCAGTGTCCCCCGATCCTCGCCGATCGAAGCGGCGATCGAGCCGATTCCGACGGGGCCGCCGCCGAACTTCTCGATGATCGTAGAGAGGATTTTCCGATCGACTTCGTCAAAGCCGTGCTCGTCCACTTCCAGCCGCGCGAGGGCCTGCCGCGCCGTATCGAGGTCGATGGAGGACTTGCCGCCCACTTCGGCGAAATCCCGCAGTCGGCGGAGGAGCCGGTTCGCGATACGGGGCGTCCCGCGGCTGCGGCCCGCGATCTCCCGGGCCGCCTCGTCAGAGATGCGGATGCCGAGGATCTGGGACGAACGGTCGATGATCAGGGCGAGCGAGGCGACGTCGTAAAAATCGAGGCGCAGCGCGATCCCGAAGCGGGCGTGCAGGGGCTGCGAGAGAAGACCGGGACGCGTGGTCGCTCCGATCAGCGTGAACGGCGGCAGGTCGATTTTCATCGTCCGCGCCATCGGTCCCTCGCCGATGAGGATGTCGAGCCGGAAATCCTCCATGGCGGGATACAGAATCTCCTCGACGGCGGGGTTCAGACGGTGGATTTCGTCGACGAACAGGACATCCTTCGCCTGGAGGTTCGTCAGGATGCCAGCGAGATCACCGGCGCGGGTGATCATCGGGCCCGACGTGACCCGCAGGCCGGCCCCCATTTCGCGGGCGACGATGTGGGCGAGCGTCGTCTTGCCGAGCCCCGGAGGGCCCGTCAGCAGGACGTGATCGAGAGGATCGCCGCGCCCCTTGGCCGCCATGAGAAAAACGCCGAGATTGTCCCGGACCTTTTTCTGACCGATGTACTCGGCCAGCCACTGCGGGCGCAGCTTCGGCTCGACGGCGATGTCGTCGTCGAGCGCCGTGCCTGCGAGGACGTCTTTGTCGTCGGACATTGGAGAAGTTTAGAGTTGAGAGTTGAGAGTTGAGAGTTCAACACGGGGACAAAGCCGCGCGTCGACGTTCGCGCGCTTCCAGGTTTCGACTCTCAACCGCAAACTCTTGACTCTCAACTTCTTCAGCCCCCCGTCAGCTTTTTCAACGCGGCCTTGAGATAGTCCCCGAAATCGGAGGGAGCGCCCGCGTGCGCGATGCCTTCGACGACGCGCTCGGCGTCCGCCTTGCGGTAACCCAGATTCACGAGAGCCGAGATGACGTCGTCGGCGGCGATGGAGGGCGGCGCGCCGGCGGTCACCGGCTCCGAGAACTTCTGCGCCTTTTCGGCCAGCTCCAGCACCATGCGCTCGGCCGTCTTCTTCCCGACCCCGGGAACGCCCATCAGCTTCCGGACGTCCTGCGTGCGGAGAGCGGCGACGAGCTCGGAAGGGGGCATCCCGGAGAGGACGGTCAACGCAACCCGGGGCCCGATTCCGTTGACGGTCAGAAGGAGGAGAAACAGAGCGCGCTCGCGCTGCGAAAGAAAGCCGTAGAGCGCGAAGGTCTCTTCGCGGACGTGCGTGTGAATCCAGAGAGAGGTCGGGCTCTCGGGCTCGGGAAGCTCGTAGAAGGTCGAGAGGGGAATGTGGACGAGATATCCGACGCCTCCTACGTCCAGCAGCAACTGGTCGGGCGTCTTCTCCGCGAGTCGCCCGGTGAGACGGCCGATCATGGGAGGGGATTGTAAGAGTTCTCGGTTGTCGGTTTTCAGTTATCAGTTCTGGCCCCGCGCCTGACGACCGAAAACTGACGACTGAAAACTGAGAACTATCCCAGCGCTTCCTCCAGGTCGTCGCAGAGATCGTCGATGTCCTCGATCCCGACGGAGAGCCGGATCGTCCCCTCCTCGATTCCGAGCTCCCGCTTTTTCTCGGGCGCCACCGCGCGATGCGACGTCAGCCAGGGCAGATCGGCCGTGGTCTCGACGGAACCGAGCGATGTCGCCAGAGTCACGAGCTGCAGGCGGGAGAGAAAACCCTGCGCCGCCGGGAGCCCGCCGCGGACGTCGAAGGCGAGCATCGCTCCGAAGGCGGCCATCTGCCGCCGCGCCGCCTCGTGCCCCTCGTGAGATGGCAGGCCCGGGTAATGGACGCGTTCGACCGCCGCGGACTTCGACAGGAAGCCGGCGAGCAACAGCGCGTTTTCGGATTGCGCTCTCACGCGAAGCCCCACGGTCTTCATCCCGCGGGCCAGGAGAAACGCGGCGTGAGGATCCAGAATCGCGCCGATTCGCGTCCGGCGGGACCGGATGGGCTCGAGCATCGCCCGGGAACCGGCCGCGAACCCTGCGGTGACGTCGGCGTGGCCGTTCAGGTACTTCGTCGCGGAGTGGAGTACGAGGTCAAAACCGAGCTCGATCGGGCGCTGGAGGATCGGCGACGCGAACGTCCCGTCGATGACCGCCGCGAGATGGCGACGGCGGGCGATCTCCGCCACGAACTCGAGGTCGACGATCTTCACGAGGGGGTTCGTCGGCGATTCGACGTAGATCCACCGGGTGTTCTCGCGGATCGCCTCCTCCACCCGCGGGCGAGACTCCGTCTTCACGAGGGTGAAGGAGACGCCCATCGGCTCGAGAACTTCGCGGAAGAAACGGATCGCCCCGCCGTAGAGGTCCTCGGTGGCGACGACGTGATCGCCGGATTTCAAGTGCGCCAGGAAGGCCGTCGAGATCGCTCCCATGCCGGAGCCGAAGAGCGCCGCGTCCTCGGCGCCTTCGAGCAGCGCGAGCTTCTTCTCCGCCGCCGACCAGTTCGGGTTTCCTTCCCGGGTATAGAAGGCGTCGGGCGGCTGCCCGGTTGCCGCCTTCTCCAGTGCGTCGGTCCCCGAAAAAGAGAACGGCGCCGTCTGGAAGATCGGATCCGCGAGCGCCCCGGAGGGGTCGGAGATCTTCCCCGCGTGAACCGCGCGGGTGTCGAGGCCGAGACGCCGGCGCTTCTTCATTCCCGCCTTCCCTGCCGGCGTCAGCCCCGTCTGGCGGCTCCGGGCTCCGGCAAAAACGACTTCAGGATCTCGTCATTGACTTCGACTTTGCGTTCCGCGCGGAGCTGGAGGAGATAAGACCGCAGAAGCCTCTCGGCCTCGCGTGACCGCAGAGTCTCCAGGATCTCGTCGCGCTGCGCCGCGAGCTGAGCGGGCTCGGTGGCCGAGCGCGTCAACACCCGGAACAGAACGAACCCGCCCGGCACCGAGACGGGCGGCCCGGACTGGCCTTTCGCGGTCTGAAACACCGCGGTCGCGAGCGCCGGGGCGTTGCCGATCTCCGGAATCGTCCCGCCGGGGCCGAACTCGGGCGTCGTCTTGACCTCGGTCTCGTAGCGCGCGGCCAGCGCCGCGAGCGTCGTGCCGGAGCCGAGCTCCTTCGCCGCAGGGGCGAGCTTCTCCTGCGCGTCGCGCTCGCGACGGTCCGCGAGGAAGTCCTGGGACAGCCGGCCCTTCAGCTCCTCGAACGAGGGGATCCCCGCCGGGCGCTCCTCAGACGGCCGGATGAGCGCGGGGCCGCGAGGCGTCGTGATCGGGTCCTTCGAGATCTGGCCGATCTTCAGGGACCAGGCCTCGTCGTTCGCGCGGGGGTTCGCTCCGAGCCCGGTGATGGGCTCTCCCTTCGAGATCCATTCGCTGGTCTCGTATTTCACGACGTCGTCCTGAAGCTTCCGAAGCTCGTCGTCCGACGTGCTCGACATCCCCTTGACGCGATCGGCCAGGGCCCGCGCGCGCCGGTCGGTTTCCGCTTCGACCCTCTTCTCCATGAGCTCCGACACGATCTGCGCGCGCATCTCCTCGAAGGTCCGCGTGTGCGGCGGCGTCTTCGAGACGAGCTTGATCACGTGGTAGCCGAACTGCGTCTTGATGGGGCCGCGAATCTCGCCGGGCGCCATGTTGAAGGCCGCCTCCTCGAACTCCGGAACCATCTGTCCTTTCGCGAACGGGGGCAGCTGTCCCCCGGATCCCTTGCCCGAGGGGTCGTCCGTGTTTTCGTTCGCGAGCTTCGCGAAGTCTTCGCCTTTCTTTGCCCGCGCGGCGAGCTGCTCGGCCTTCTCGCGCGCCGCGGCGTCTCCGGCGCCCGCGGCGGCCGGATCCGTCTTCACGAGGATGTGCGCCGCGACGACCTGCTCGGGAACCGAGAAGCTCCCTTTACGGCTCTCGTAGTCGGCGCGCAGCTCCGGCTCCGGCACTACGGTTTTTCCACGGACTTTGCCGCGTTCGACGATCAGGTACTTGATCTTGCGCTGCTCGGCCGTGCGGTAGCGCTCCTTGTGTTTGTCGAAATACGCCTTGAGGTCCGCGTCGCTGGGCTGAGCGGCGTTGTCGAGGCGCGACGACGGGATCTTGATGTATTCGATGGACGCCTTCTCGTTGCGCGAGGCGAACTCGCGCTGGACGTCGGTGTCGGAAACCAGGACCGAAGACTTGACGAGCGTGGAGTATTTCTCGAGGAGCAGGTCTTCCCGGACCTCGTCCTCGAACCGGTCCGGGGTGTAGTTATTTGCTCGGAGAAAGCGTTCGTATTGATCGCGGCCGACAAACTGTCCGTTCTGCTGAAAGGCCGGATAGGCGGCGACCTTCTGGGCCACCTCCTGGTCAGAGACCTTCAGGTGCATCCGGCGGGCGGATTCGAGCCGCAGGATCCGGTCGATCATCCCGTCCAGGACCTGGCGCGGCAGGTCCATGGCCCGGATGAGCTCAGGAGACAGGTTGCCCTGGTACATCCGCTGCTGGTTCTGGAGCTGGGACCGGTACTGGCGGTCGAAGTCGGCGGCGGAAATCGAGTCCCCGCCGATCTTTGCGACGACCGCGCTGGCGTTGTCCTTGCCTCCCCCGCCTCCTCCGGAAAAGAAGACGAAACCGAGCACGAACACGAGAATGACCGCGAAGAGCGTCCACTTCAGCTTGTGGAAACTCTCGCGCATGGTCTTCAACATCCGGGTCCCCTCCGTCGGAAAATGAGAACGGGCGACTATAGCGGAAAGATGGCCGGGAGGCGGGAGGCGGGAGGGGGAAGGCGGACCGAACTCCTGACCCGATCTGATCGGGACAGGGGACTTCACGGTTTTTCCGTCGCCGGCCGGGCGGTCAACAGCCCGGTTTTTCCGCCTCCCGCCTCCCGCCTGCCGCCTCCCGTCGCCGATTTTATGCTATAAATAAACGGTTAAGTCTCGCAAATCCGGAGGTTTATGCCGAAGCGGAAGCCCAACCAGCCGGTGG
>JBDUBP010000196.1:0-18167 GCA_040004075.1 Acidobacteriota bacterium
CTCGAGCGCTTCTACCTGGTCGCGGAGAAGACCGCGGGCCTCGACTTCGATTCGAAGCCGGTGCAGGACTTCATCGCTCTGCTCCAGAAACAGCCGACCGCGATCGACACCACGCTCGGCACGTTCGACTTCCTGCGCCAGCGCGACGGCGACGTCCCCCAGGTCCTGGCGGCCGTGTTCGAGCACCTCCCCATCGACGTGCAGCGAAGCCGGCGCGTCGGCCAGATGAAGATTCCGGACGCGGCGACCGCGGCCCGATATGAAAAGTCGTACGCGAAAATGATCGAGTTCGTCGGCCGCCTGTACCGTGCCGGGATCCCCCTGGTCGCCGGGACCGACGAGATGGCCGGGTTCGTTCTCCAGCGCGAGCTCGAGCTCTACGTCCAGGCGGGGTTGACCCCCTCGCAGGCGCTGCAGGTGGCGACGTGGAACGCCGCGCGATACTCCCGCACCCTTTCCGATCGCGGAACGATCGAGCCGGGGAAACGGGCGGATCTCGTCCTGATCGACGGAGACCCGACGAAGAACATTGCCGATCTTCGCAAGGTCGCGCTCGTGATCACGCAGGGAAAGATCGCGGTGCCGGTTGAGATCGACCGGGAGCTCGGAATCGCGCCCTTCGTCGACAAGGTTCCGGAGGTCATCAATCTCCGGCGGAAAGAGCCCATCGCGGAACCGGCGCGCTGACGCCGCTTCCGAGCGATCGGCCGCTGGACGAGCGCAACAACGCCTCGCATCGGACGGCCGGGGCCGGATCGAATCGGAGATCGAGCCACCCGTCCTGCGTGGTCACCGTGGCGGGAGTCCGTCCTCCGAACCTGCGGACTCCTCTCGTCCACCTCCACCGATTTCGCAGATCCCGTGGTCCCGGCAGATCTGGCGCATCGCGGCGGCCGCCGTGTTGAACGCGAGAATGATCGAACCGCCGGTGCGGCCCGCGGTGAGATCACCTGCGAGAAAGAGACCGGGAACGCTGGTTCCGAAGCCCGGCGAGAGCCTGGGCTGCGGGCCGTCGAACTCGATGCCCGCGGACTTCAGGAAATTTTCCGGCGTGGTTCCGCCGAGCGCATAGATCACTCGGTCCACTTCGAGCGGCGTCCAGCCGGCCTCGCCGAACCGGACGCGAACCTTGCCGTTCGCCGATTCGAGCGACGTCACGTTGGACGAGAGACGCACTTCGAGTCTGCCTTGCCGCTCGAGCGCGAGCACGCTGTCGCGATTGATCGAGTTGGGCCGCGAGAGGGCCGCCCCGCGATACGAGAGGACCACCCGGTTGCCGCCCTGAGCCAGAAACTGGCAATACTCGGCTGCCGTGTCGCCTCCGCCGACGACGAGAATGTCCCGATCGGAAAACTCTTCGCTCGTGACGTCGAACAGAACCTGACCGTTGACCTCGCGGGGGATCGGGTACGAAGGCCGAGCAGGCCGGCCCAGGATTCCGATCGCAATCACCACGACGCGGGCGCGAAACACGCCGCCGGTGGATTCCACCCGCAGTCCGCCGCCCGGCTCCGTGCCGATTCGGAACACTTCCTCCTGGTAGCGGACCCGCGCGCCGGAGTCCCGGATCGCGGCGTCGAGGTAGGTCAGGGTCTCTTCGCGCGTCAGGTCCGGGATGCAGAGCACGCCTTCGCACTTCGCGTCGATTCCCTTGTAGTTTGCGAGCACCGGCTTGGACGGCGGGTAGTACTTGCGGATGATCCAGGAGTGCTCGGGCGCGCGCTCGAGAACGAGGATGCCGCCGGCCCTGACCCCTGCGGCGCGCGCTTCGGAGGCGAGAGCGATTCCGGCCGGGCCGGCCCCGATGATCAGGAAATCGAAGTCGTGCGTCACTTTGGGGAGTGCCCCGGCCTTTGGGCTACTAGCATCCGCTCGAGCTCGTCCGACTTCCGCCCCGTCAGCTCCCAGCGAATCAGCGAGGCGGGAACGAGCCCGGCGGCGTCGAACTCTTCCATGAAGGCCTTCATCGCGAACCGGTCTCCCAGCTGCTGCCTCCGGTCCGACAGGAGCTTCTCGATCTCGATCTTGCCGATCACGTAGCTCGTCCCGTATCCCGGCTGCTGCAGATAGAGGTGCTGCTCCGCCCGGACCAGGTCGCCGCCCATCCGAAGCCATCCGCGGGGTGTGTGGGCGGAAGCGAACGCCGAAGCCTGCTCGAGGGTCCACTCGTTGCTGTGCATGCGGAGGTCGCCCAGGGCCCGCGCCGCGCGTTCCGCGAGGAGGACGTACACGAGCTCTCGCGAGCGCGGGCGCCCGTCGAACATCCCGGCCTGCATCATCCACTCTTCCCAGCCGGTCGCGTGGCCCTCGGTGCGGGTGTTGAAGATGTTGTAGAGCAGAGCCTGCGCGCGAACCGGGCTCGTGTGCGGATGTCGCGCCATGCGCCCTTTGTCGAACCAGTGGTACCCGTGGGTGCGCATGACCTCCGGGTCGCGGTAGTCGATCTCCGTGAAAAACTCGCGCGCGCCCGGGGTGAAGCTGCCCGTTCTCGCGCGCAGCGCCGGGTCCATCCAGTCCTCGACGGCGAGGATCTCGTGGTCGCGCAGGAAAGCCATGTACTCCGTCACGCCCGCGGAAAACCGGCGCGCATGTTCCTCGGCGCTCGCGACCGGTGTCTGCGGAGGCAGCTTCGCGTTGCGCTGCTCCTCGAGGGCGAGCAGGGCATGCGATCGCGCGAGCTCGCGCTCCATAATCGTCACCTGGTCCCTCCAGGTGCCCGGAACGAGCTGCACGTTCTTCAGGTACCAGTCGTAGTTGTCGACCCCGACTCCGGAGGAGCCCGTCTTCGACGGCGCGCGGGCTTCCAGCCAGGCGGCCAGATCCTCCGTCGCCCGCTTCGCGCGCTCGACGTCCCCCTGGAGCGCTTTCACGGTCTGGTCGTCGCCCGGTGCGGCGGCGATCCGTCCGGCGAGCGCCGCCAGGTCCGCGCTCTGTTGCCGAACGCTCTTCGCCCCGTAGACCCAGAGGTCCCTGCCGTTGCCCGTCAGGTTCGTCTTCGCCTGCGCGAGGAGCTGCGGGATCGTTCTGATCCCCGAGCTCATCGCCGCGGCGGAGTCCGGGGTCAGCGGGAACCGGTACGTCCAGAGCTCGACGCCGCCCGAGGCCGACGGTCCCTCGCGCGCCGGCTGGTCGCTCTCCTCGGTGAACACGGTGACGTAGAAGGCGGGGTTGTTCGCCCAGGGCTTCAACACGCGATGGTCGAAATCGAGGCCGTTCAACTCGGCGCGGACGACGTGGTAATCGACCTGACGGGGAATGGGCCAGCCGCTCGGGTCGATCGCCGCCAGTCGGCTCCGCCACGCGGCGAGCTCGGCGTGCTGCGCCGCCATCGCGCGCGGGCCGTAGTCGGGAACGCCGCCGGCCACCCTCGGCTTCTGGAACTCCCGCCACTCCCGGAAGAAGGCGAGGAGATCCTCGTAGCGCCCGCCCTGCGAAGGGGGGCCCGCGGCGCCCCCGGCGACCGCTCCCGCGAGGAGAAGGCCCGCGGCCCTCAAGCCGATGGTGGAGAAGGACACGCCGCACCTCCGGGGAGTCCTCGAATCTGAGAGGGGAGTTCGAGGCTCAATGTTTGAACGCTCAACGCTGAACGCTCACGCTCAACGCTCAAGACTCACCTCAATCCTCGTCGCGATACTCCTGCGGGACGTCGTCGACCGGCACCTGCCGCGTCCGGACTCCCCTCCTGCCGGCGTTGCGTCCTTTTTCGACGCCGCTGACGATCCCCGCCTCGTAGGCCTGACCCTCCTCGACGAGCTCCTCGACGCTCTCCGAATCCGCGTCCTCGGCCCGCGAAAGCCCCTCGGTGTCCCCCGACTGCCCCGCCGATTCGGCTCCCATGCCGCGCTCGTCCCGCGGCGTACCGACGCTTCGATCGGATTCGCCTCCAGGACGCCGGCGCCGACCTCTTGCCTCCGCGGCGACTGTGGTCTTCCGGGCTGCGGACGGTTTCTTCTTCGCCGGAGAAGCCGCCTTCGTTCGCGGCGCCGCCGCCCTGGCGCCTCGAGCGCCTGGTTTCGCCTTCCTCGCCTTCGCCTTTGCGCCGCGAGTCGCGTTCTTCGCACGGGAGGCGATCTTCCCGGGTTTCCTGCGCTTCGCGGAGCCCTTTGCCTTGCGGGCCTTCACGCCCTCGCGCGAATGCCGCATGATCGGTTTCCGCTTAGAGCTGGCGGCTTTCCGAGCGGGCCTGCGTGTCGATTTCTTCATGGTCGTATCCCCCTCATCGGGATCGTAGCGCTTCCGGGAGTCGCCCGAAGCCGACTCGTCATTTGCAGTCGCCGATGCGCCGGCTCGTCATGCGGACGGTCATCGGGCCGCCCCCGGACATTTCCATCTTCAGAACGGCCTCGAGAGAGTCGCCATGGAAGTTCATGTCGGCGCGGATCGTGGTTCCCCCGGGGCACGTCGTCGTCCAGGTTGCGTGATTGCCTTTGAACTTCGCGTCGTGGACGGTGCACTTCAAATTGGGAGGGGAGGCGAACCCGTTCCCCATCAGGTTGCCATCCCGCGCATTCACTCCCGCGACCTCTTTCGCCGTATAGCAGTGGGTGGTGCGCGTGGGGCGCCCCGCCCCGGGGTTGTTGGCCGCCTCGAGCGTCGAGACGTTTTCCCAGAGACCCGCGCGCACGAGGTCCGCGGCGGCCAGCGGGAACGGTGCGAGAAGCGCAGCGGCGAACATCCAGGCGGCCGTGGCTCTGAAAAACGCTCTCATCGCATCCTCCCGATTTCGAATGGAAACATCACCGCGTGATACGGTCTTTTGCGCCAGATCCTTCGACGGACCACCCCGACTCTAGAACGCCCGCCGCCGGCTTCAGGCTGAAAGCGAGCGCACATACCGATGAAGAATCTCTCACGCCGGACCGTTCTCGCGGCTGTATTTTCTCTGACGCTGGCCTCGACTTCCCTCTTCGCCGCGGAGCGCCTCCGGGCCGGGGAGTGGGAGTTTACGACCAGCCACGCGAAGGGCGAGTCGAACACGTTCAAGCACTGCGTCACCGCCGACGAAGCGAGCAGCGTCAACGGAGATACGAAGTCGGCGCGGGCGTACGCAGAGAAGAAGGCCGCGGGAAGATGCAAGGTCACGGACTACAAGGTCGGAGGGGACACGGTCACGTACGCCATCGTCTGCGGGACGACCTCGATCCGCTCGACGGCGACGTATCACGGCGACACGTCCGAGGGCGACCTGTTCACGACGAGAGACGGCGGTCCGGAGGTCGTGTCCCACGTCAAGGCGAGGCGTCTCGGCAACTGCCCGTAACCGCAATACCCCGCAAGAGGCGCCGCGCCCACGGAATGGCCCCGGCGTCTAAGATGAGCCCATTCGTCAGAAAGCGGAGGACTGGAAGCGAGTCGCCCGGGAGAGCGTGCCTCGCGGCATCCTCGCGGGCCTGTGCCTCGCCGGCGTCGCGGCACGCGTCTGGTACGCGCGAAAGAGCCTCCACAGCACCGACATGGCGGCGTACCAGGAGGTTCTCGCCCTGATTCGGGGCGGACGCGATGTCTACGAGGGCACGCCGCACTACAACTACCCCCCGCTGTGGCTCTGGACGATCCGCTGTCTCGGGCACGCGGCGCTGGCCATGGATGTCTCCTTCCCCGCTCTGGTCCGCTCGCTTCTGATCGGGATCGACGCCGGCGTCGCGGCGGTGCTCTTCCACCTCGCGCGCCGCGTCCCCGGCGCCGTCGCTCCGTGGACCGCCGCCGCGGCATGGCTCGCCAACCCGATGGTGATCTGGGTGTGCTCGGTGCAGGCGCAGTTCGACGGGATCGTCCTCCTCTTCCTTCTTCTCGCGCTCGCCGCCGGCGCCAGCCCTCCGTCGCGGGAGGAAGGGCCCCGCTGGAGCGCCGTCCTCGCGCTCGCCGCCTCGATCGGCTTCAAGCAGGTCACCGCCTTCCACCCCATCCTGTGGTTCGAGGGCCGGCGGAGATTGCGGGCACTCGTCCCCTGGCTCCTCGTCGCGCTCACCTTCGCGCCCTACGCGGCGCACGCGCGCGCGATCCTCGACCACGTTCTCCTCTACCGAACCGTCCCGGGATCGTACGGACTTGCCGAGCTCGTCCTGTGGGACGCGAGGTGGGCGCTGCCGGTCTCACTCGCGGCACTCGCGGGAACCGCCGCTGCCGCGTGGGCGCTGCGCGGAAAGGAGCGCTGCCGGTCGAGCCTCTTCCTGTTCCTCGTCCTCCTGGTCCTTGCGCCGGGTTTCGGCTCTCAGTACCTGGTCTGGCCGCTGGCGGTGGGCGCGCTGTTCGGCGGTCCGCTTCTCTGGGTCACGACTTCGGCGGGTCTCTTCTGGACACTGGCCGTCAATCGTTGGATCTCGGTATCCGGAGCGGCGCAGTTCGGAGGCCAGATTCTGTGGCTGTGCCTGATCCTCTGGGGCGTGAGGGAAGCCCGCGCACTGAACCTTTTCGCGCAATCTCCCCGAGCGGGCGGGAACGACGCGTAGAGCCGGACCCCGCGTCGCAGCGGCGCCATCCCGCGGCAGCGGCCATCTGATTTCCGGAACAACAGGAGGCGAGATGAAACGTATCCGCTCGAGAATAGCGATCCTGGTTTCTCTCGCGTTGTCCGTCGGGGGTTGCGGGGTTCAGTGTCCTGAGAGCCCAGCAGGCGGCGCCGTCCGTGAAAAGAACGGTCCTTCTCAAGCAGGACACGACGGTCCCGGGACGCGAAGCCGTCATGGCCCTGGTGGACCTGCCTCCCGGTTCGACGGAGGGACGGCACACGCACCCGGCCGAGGTGTACGCCCTCGTCCTCGAGGGAGCCCTGACGCTCGATATCGAAGGCCAGCCGACGAGAACTCTCAACCACGGCGAAGTCTTCACAGTCGCCCCGGGACAGATTCACGAGGGCAGCAACAAGAGCAGCGCCCCGGTGAAATTGTCCGCGGTGTTCTTCGCCGAGAAGGGGAAGCCGCTCACCACTCCGGTGCCGTAGAGTCTTCAGTTATCAGTTTTCAGTTCTCAGTCAGAACGCGGTGGTGTCCGCGACGCTTGCCAGCTGGCCGGCGGAGTTCGTATCGCGTGTCAGATCGTCGCGGTAGAAACGGAAAACGGATAACGGGAAAAAAACCCTCTCACGAGAGGTCAACGCAAAATGCTCAACGCGGCTTCCTCAAGAAACGCGCCGCCTCCGATCGCATCCGCTGCATCGCGTCCGTCTCCTCGTCGGAGTAGCGCTCCTCCTTCCAGGGATCCGCGTGGAGGTGGTAGCCGTTGACCTCCCAGAATCCCGGCGGATTGACCGCGAGGAATTCGAACGCCCGCACCCACTTCGCGCTTTTCCAGAGATAGAGCTTCGGCACGACGAGGCGGCAGGGGCCGCCATGCTCGCGCTCGAGGTCCTCTCCGTCGTGCTTGATCGCGAGCAGCGCGTCGTCGGCGTCAAGATCGGCGAGGGGGATGTTCGTCGTGTACCCCTCTGTCGTGTGCGCCATCACGGCGACCGCCTCCGGCCGGGGCTTCACGCGGCGGAAGATTTCGGAGACGGCGACGCCTTCCCAGCGGTTGTCGTAGCGGCTCCAGTGCGTGACGCAGTGGATGTCGGACGTGACCTCGATCCGGGGCATCGCGAGGAACTCGCTCCAGGTCCAAGACAGTTCCTCTTCGACGAGGCCGTAGCAACGAAACGACCAGCTCGGGAGATCCAGCGCCGGCGCCTCTCCATACGTCAGTACGGGCCATTTCTGAGTCAGCACCTGTCCGGGCGGAAGCCGATCCCGGCCCGCGCCGTTCTCGCCCGCCGCTGCCGGAGGCTGAATTCTCATCGCGGCAGCTTATCCGGGGAAGTCGAGAGTTCAGAGTGGAGAGTTGAAGGACAGCGCTCGCAGGAGGCGGTGCAGCAGGGACACCGACGGCTTATTCGTCCGTTCGGATCCGGCCCCGGCCCGCCTTCACGCCGGACCGCTGCACCTTGGCGTCGAGCCGGCGTTCGCGCGACGCCTTCGTCGGCCCCGTCTTGCGGCGCGACTTCGGGCGGACCGCCGCGCGCCGGAGGAGATCGGCGAGACGCTCCCGCGCCTCGCCGCGATTCTGCGCCTGAGTCCGGTGCTCCCGGCTGTCGATCGTCAGGACGCCGTCCGCGCTCATCCGCCTTCCGGCGAGCGCCGCCAGGCGCGCCTTCACGTCTTCGGGGAGAGAGGAGCCGGAGACGTCGAACCGCAGCTCCACGGCGGTCGCCACCTTGTTGACGTTCTGGCCGCCGGGCCCCGAGGCGCGCACGAATCGTTCGTGCAGATCGTGCTCGGGAATCTGAATCGACGGCGAGACGTCCAGCACTTTCTAAACCCAGCGGAATCGCTTGACGGCCAGCACGAACGAGAACGCGGCCCACACCCCGAGGATCGCCAGCCCGGCCGCCTGCCCTGAGAGCGTCGTGCCGTCATTGAACACGGAGCGGAGCATCCGCAGGTAAGGGGAAAGCGGAAGAACCGAGACGGCCGTTTGCATCCACTGCGGCGCGCTGTCCAGCCGGAAGTAGACGCCCGACAGCAGCATCATCGGGAAGAACACCAGGTTCGAGATCGCCCCGTAGGTCTCGACCGTCGACGCAAAGCTCGACAGGGCGAAGCCCATGGCGAGGAAGGTCGCCGTTCCGAAAACCACGAGAGCGGCGAACAACGGATAAGACCCCTGGTTGACGATCCCGAAGGCGAGCCACGCGGCGACCAGCAGGAGCGCCGTCTGAAGGATGACCACCGTGACGCGCTGCAGGATCTGCGCGAGAAGGAACACCCACCTGGGGAGCGGCGTCACGGCCAGGCGTCGGAACTTGCCCTTCTCGCGATACGCCACCGTGACCATGCCGACCGCGAAGAGCCCCATGCTGAGCAGGTTCAGGCCGATCAGTCCCGGGACGAGGAACGCCGCGTAGCTCGCGGAGCGCGCGTGGCCCGGACTCTCGACGACGACGGGGATGCGCTCGGGCTCCGGAGCGCCGTTCCATCGCGCCTGCGCGATCAGGAAAGCCTGGCTCGCCGCCTGCGCCGCGACCTGCCCCTGGGCAATCAGATAGCTGTTGAGCCGCAGGCGATAGCCGCCGCCAGCGCTCTCGATCTGCGCCATCGTCTCGCCCTTTTCCCAGCGCGCCTCGGCTTCCTTCGCCGGAAGCGTCAGCACCTTCAGATGCGACTCCTCGAGCGCCTTGACGAACGCGGCATCGCGGGCGGACGTCTGCTCCGGCGCGACGCGGACCAGCGTGAGCGCAGGGGGGCCGCCCGAGCGGAAGATCACTCCGAATCCGAAGAGCATCAGGAGCGGGAAGAGGAACGTCCAGAACATCGCGCCGCGGTCGCGGGCGTAGAGGCGCCACTCGATTCGAAACTGCCGCCAGAGGAGCTCGAGCGGATTCGGAAGACTCGCCGCCGCCGCCTGTTCCGTCATTCCCGGAGACTCCGGCCGGTCAGCTGCAGGAAGACGTCCTCGAGGGTGGCGCGGCGAACGTGCACCTGGTTGTAGTCGAGGCGCTCGCTCTCGATCGTGGTGAACACGCGCGGAAGCAGGGACTTGGGATCCGGCGTCGGGATCTCCCAGATGTCTCCGCGCTTTTCCACCGCCGCTCCGAGCCGCGCCGCGAAGGCGGAGGGATCGGGCGCCGGTCCCTCGAAGGTCAGCTCCACGACGCTCGGGATCCCGAGGCCGGCGATCAGCTCCGCGGGCGTGCCGGATCGGAGAATCTTTCCGTGGTCGAGAATCGCGAGGCGGTCGCAGAGCGCCTCGGCTTCATCCATGTAATGCGTGGTGAGCATCGTCGTGCGGCCTTCCGACTTCATCCGGCGCACGACTTCCCAGAGAGACCGGCGGCCCTGCGGATCGAGGCCGGCCGTCGGCTCGTCGAGAAACACGACATCCGGATCGTTCACGAGGGCGAGCGCGAGGGCGAGGCGCTGAGCCTGCCCGCCGGAGAGCGTCACGTGGTACGCGTCCGCCTTGTCCTTCAACTGGACGAGCTCGAGGAGCTCCTCCGTCGGGCGCCGCTTCGGGTAGTAGCCGCCGAAGAGGTCGAGCGCCTCGCGGGGCGTGATCTTGTTGTACAGGCTGGTCGCCTGCAGCTGGACGCCGATCCGCGCGCGAATCTGCTGGGAATGCTGCCGCCAGTTGAGCCCGGAGATGGTGATCTCACCCGCGTCGGGGGTCGTCAGGCCCTCGATCATCTCGAGGGTCGTCGTCTTGCCGGCGCCGTTCGGCCCGAGCAGGCCGAAGACCTCGCCGGCGGCGACGTCGAGATCCACCCCGGCGACCGCGAGGACCTTCGGGAACTGCTTGCGCAGATCACGGACGACGATCTGGTCGGGCATGCCGCAAGAGAGTACCGAAAAGACCGCGAGGGATCACGTCGCGGGAGCCGGGAACGGGCAACGGGAAACGGTAAACGGGAAACAACGGGGACGACCTCCCCGGCACGCGCCAACGGGGCCGTGAAAAGGGCGAACGTAGCGAACTCGGCCCGGATCCCACTGCCGCTTTTCAAGTCTGCCTCTCCTTCAAGGTTCCGGGGGCGCGGACGGGGACGGCTCCGCCCGGCAGGCGAGGGAACCTTTCGGAGGGTTTACACTCACCCGGTTTCCGTCGTGCGACAAAACGTTTCATTGCAGCGGCGGCGCGTCCCAAGACCCCATTCATCTCTCGATCTGGAGTGAGGAGAACATGATCAATCGAACCTGGCGGTGGCTCGGCTTTTCCGCGATTGTCCTGCTGGCCGTCTCGGCGCCACGGCCGGCGTCCGCCGCGTCGCCCAACCTCGTGATCAGCCAGGTCTACGGCGGCGGGGGGAACGCGGGCTCGGTCTACAAGAACGACTTCATCGAGCTCTTCAACCGGGGCGCTTCCCCCGTCAGCCTGTCCGGCTGGTCCGTCCAGTACGCCTCGAGCGCGGGAACGGCCTGGCAGACGACGGCTCTGAGCGGCTCGATCGCGCCCGGCCAGTACTACCTCGTCCAGGAGGCTGCCGGCACGGGAGGAACGACCAGCCTGCCGGCTCCGGATGCGACCGGGTCGATCGCGATGAGCGCGACGGGCGCAAAGGTCGCGCTCGTCAGCGTCACGACGGCTCTCTCGGGCGCCTGCCCGGCGTCCGTGGTCGACCTGGTCGGCTACGACGGAGCCACCTGCTTCGAGGGCGGCGCGGCCGCGCCCACGCTGACGAACACGACTGCCGCGCTCCGCGCCTCCGGCGGCTGCTCCGACAGCGACAACAACGCGGCTGATTTTGCGGCCGGAGCGCCGGCGCCGCGCAACACCGCCTCCCCGCTGAACGTCTGCGCCGGCTCGACGAACCCCGCCGGCAGCGGCGCGGCGGCTCCCTCGACCGCCGAGCCGGGCGATTCCATTCGATTGACCGTCGCCGCCACAGCGGGAGCCAACCCAACGAGCACCGGGCTTTCAGTCAGTGCCAATCTCTCGTCGCTCGCAGGATCTTCGACGCAGCCCTTCTTCGACGACGGCACGAATGGCGACGTCACGGCCGGGGACGGGATCTTTTCGTACCAGATCGCGATCGCCGGCGGCACGGCGCCGGGGCCGCGGACCCTGCCCTTCGTCGTTTCGGACGCGCAGCTTCGAACCGGTTCGGGCTCGATCGCTCTCGCCATCGTTCCCGCGACACAGACGCTCGCGATCCACGACATCCAGGGGCCGGGCTCCGTCTCGCCCTTCGCGGGACAGACGGTCAAGACGACCCCGTCGATCGTGACGGCGCTCAGGAGCAACGGTTTCTTCATCCAGGTTCCCGATGGGCAGCAGGACGCCGATCCCGGCACCTCCGAAGGCCTGTTCGTCTTCACGTCGAGCGCTCCGGCCGTCTCGGTCGGAGACTCCGTCACGGTGCGCGGAATCGTCTCCGAATTCATCCCGGGGGCGGACCCGAACAGCCCGCCGACGACGGAGATCGTGTCGCCTTCCGTGACGCGGCTCTCGACCGGCAATCCGCTGCCGGCGCCCGTGACCCTGACCTCCGCCGACACGTCGCCCGCGGGCTCCATCGAACAGCTCGAGCGCTACGAGGGCATGCGCGTGCACGTCGACTCGCTCACGGTCATCGCGCCCACGTCGGGAACCGTGAACGAGGCGAACGCCACGTCCTCGTCGAACGGCATCTTCTACGGCGTCATCACCGGCCCTCCCCGTCCGCTGCGGGAGCCCGGGATCGAGGTTCCGGACCCGCTTCCGGCCGGATCCCCTTGCTGCGTGCCCCGGTTCGACGGGAACCCGGAGCGCCTGCGCGTCGACAGCGACGCGCAGCCGGGGTCTTTCGCTCTCGAGGTCACGACGGGCGCCGTCGTCACCAACCTGACGGGGCCGCTCGACTACGCTTTCCGCGCTTACACGATCCTGCCCGACCCCGGCACGCCGCCGGCGGTTACGGGACTCCATTCCGCGATCCCGGTCCCCGTCCCGGCGGCCAGCGAGTTCACGGTCGGATCCTTCAACCTGGAACGCTTCTTCGACACCGTCAATGACCCGACGACGAGCGACGTGGCTCTGACGCCCGACGCCTTCGCGCGGCGGCTGAACAAGGCCTCGCTCGCGATCCGCGACGTGCTGCGGTCCCCGGACATCCTGGGCGTCGAGGAGATGGAGAACCTCCCGACACTCGAGGCCCTCGCGGCGAAAGTCAACGCCGACGCGGTCGCGGCGGGCGGCACGGATCCCGGCTACGCCGCCTATCTCGTCGAAGGCAACGACATCGGCGGGATCGACTCCGGGTTTCTCGTGAAGGGCTCACGCGTCACGGTGGTGGAGGTCACGCAATACGGCAAGGACACGGTTTTCGTGGCTCCCAACGGATCGGCGGCGCCGTTGAACGACCGTCCGCCTCTCCTGCTCCGCGCGACCGTCTCGCGGGCCGCCGGCCCGGCCTTCCCCATAACCGTCATCGTCAACCATCTCCGATCCCTTTCCGGCGTCGACGATCCGATCGACGGTTTCCGGGTCCGGGCGAAACGGCGAGCGCAGGCGGAGTACCTGGCCACGCTGGTGCAGGCGCGGCAGACGGCGAGCCCGGACGAGCACATCGTCCTCGTGGGCGACTTCAACGCCTTCCAGTTCAACGACGGGTACGTCGACGTGCTCGGGACAATCGAAGGAAAACCGACGCCTCCGGATCAGGTCGTGCTTTCGTCCGCGGACCTCGTCGGTCCCGATCTGGTGGATCTGGTCGATACCCTGCCGGCCCCGGAGCAGTACTCGTTCGCTTTCGACGGCAACGGACAGGTGCTCGATCACGTCGTCATCACGCAGAACCTCCTGGATCTCGAGCGTCGTTTCGTCTATGCCCGCAACGACGCAGACTTCCCGGAGTCGTACCGCAACGACCCGAATCGCCCGGAGCGGATCTCGGACCACGACATGCCGCTGGCGTATTTCGCCTTCCCGGAGGCCGACCTTTCGCTGCAGGTCGTCGCCACCCCCTCGCCGGCCGTCACCGGAGACACGGTGACTCTGACGCTGACCGTCTCCAACGCCGGGCCGACAGCGGCCGCTGCCGTCACCGTCGCGGACACGATTCCCTCCGGCCTCACGCTGCTCTCGTGCGGTGCGACCGGAGGAGGAGTCTGCGGAGGAACCTCCGTCTCTCCGACCGTCACGTTCGCGTCGCTTTCGGCCGGGCAGTCAGCGGTCGTGACGCTCACGGCCCGCCTCGACTGCGACCTCGAAGACGGCGTCCTCCTCTCCAATACCGCGACAGTCTCCGGCGGCCCGTTCGACCCCATTCCGGCGAACAACACGGTGCTGACTTCGATCGCGGTCGCGAACCCGGCTCCGTTTATTTCGGGCGCCGCGGTCGACCGCGCCGTCCTCTCGCCGCCCAATCACAAGATGGTCCCGGTGACGGTCAGCTACGCCGCCGAGGACAACTGCGGCAGCGCCGTCCTCTGCGGGCTGTCGATTACGAGCAACGAGCCGTCGAACGGCGGCGGTGACGGCAACACGGCCTCAGACTGGCAGGTCGTCGACCCGCATCACGTCCTGCTGCGCGCCGAGCGTTCCGGAAAAGGAACCGGCCGGACTTACTCGATCGCCATCCGGTGCGCCGACCCGTCCGGCAGCGCCTCAACCGCCACGGTGGCGGTCTCGGTCCCTCATTGAGGATCCCACCAACGTCCCTCTCCCTCTCCCCGGCGCGCGGGGAGAGGGAGAGGAGGCCCTTTTCGCCTCGGTGGCGGATCCGCGGGAGCGTAGCGAGCGGAGGGGCGAGACGAGCGGTCGAGCCTTCAGGCGAACCGCTCGTCCGTGCGTTCGTTCGCGGCGAACGCACGCCCGTCAGCGAGCGAAGCGACGTTATTGCGGGTTCTCGCTGATCGAGAAGAGCACCAGTTTCCCGCGGCAGGACGTGAACCAGTAGTAGTTGATGAACTTCTCGCCTTTCGCGTTCGTGCCGGCGCCCGCGACGGCGCCGTAGCCGGGACCATTTTGAAACTCAGTCGGCGCGCCGGGCTTCAAGAACCGGTTCGAGTAGCGCTCGAGGTCGGCGCCGATTCCGTCCAGCTTCGAGATCGCGGCGATCTGCTTCCCGTCGAAGCCCTGGGCGGCGAGGAGCGTGTTCAGGTCCTTCCGCAGTGCCGCCTCGCGCACCGCTCGATACGCGGCCGTCACGGGCGCTTCCGTCAGCGGCGGAGCGGAGGGGTCCGCTCTGCGCCCATTCGAAGTGTCGGCCTCGCTCACCTCCCGGACCCTCGGGGTGGACAGCGGCAGGTCGAACTCGAAGCCGCCGTGATCCTTATGATCGACGTTGCCGGTCGCGCGGCCTGCGGACAGCTTCAGCGCCGACGACCAGTAGTGTCCGCCAACCTCGTCCTCGCGCCCGCTTCCGCCGAAGGCGAGACCGTAGCCGAAGTATTTGGATTTGCCGGCAGAGTCGAGCGTGACTTCGACATATCCGGCATCCCGCAGAGACGCGATGCTCCGCGCGTGCGTCATCGGGCAAGGCGAGTCGGCAAGGGCGGCGGACGCGATCGGCTTGTTGGCCGCGTAGACGACGGTGCCGGCGCCCCCGGACGCTGGATAGGCAATTCCGTCCACGAGGTCGAAGGCGCCCGTGTTGATCTCTTCGAAGCGGCCTTTGACCGCCGCCGGTGCGCCGCCTGCGGCGGGCTTCTCCGGAGGAGCCGACTTCTTCGGCTCCTTTCCTTCGATGCTGCGGATGGCCCGCGCAACGGCATCCGGCAGGTCCTTCGCCTCCGTCTCCGGCGAGCCCTGGATGTCCTTCCACCCTCGCGCGACCATAGCCTTCAATTCCGGCAGCGCGGCGCGCGCGCCCGGTCCGATGGCGGTCAAGGCGTCCGCGGCGAAGACACGCAGATAGATTTCCTTCGCGCGAAGCTGGCGGGCGAGTGCGCGTGTCGCGGGCGCCGCCTCGGGTCCGATCTTCTCCAGGGCGACGACGGCGTGCTTGCGGACGTCGTGCAGTGGATCCGCGAGAGCCTTGATGAGAAGCCCCATCGCCCAGGGAACACCGGTGCCGAGCTGCCCCGCCGCCGCGGCGGCCGCGGCCCGCACTTCCGGGACCGGATCGCCGAGCGCGCGCTCGAGCGCCGGCCGCGTGGCGGGAACGAGCCGCGCGCCCAGCGCGCCGAGCCCTCCGAGCGCCTGGACCGCCCAGGACCGCACGGAGGCTTCCTTGTCGGCGGCGGCGGCCGCGAGCAACGGGCCCAGATCCCTGGCGGCGTCCGAGGGAGCGCGGGGGACGAGAGCGGTGAGAGACCGCGCCGCGCTCTCCCGGGGCTCGAGCTCGGGATCGCGCAACAGCTTTCCGAGCGCAAGAAGCATCGGGGTCGACGGAGCCTTCACTTCCGCGAGGCCTCCCGCGGCGAACCGGCGCACCAGCGGCGCCGAATCCGCGAGCGCCTCGACTAAGGCGGCGGCCGCTTCCTCGGACGTCGCCGCGCGAGGGCCGAGCTGCTCGACCGCGGCCAGGCGCACCGACATGTCCGGGTCGCGGAGGGCGCGGTGAAGGTCGCTCACGGAGCGCGTCGCGGGCGTCGCGCCCGGCTTGTCGCGGGTCCCGGCGCCGGGGCTCGCCGTCCCGCCCCCCGTGCTCTGGCACGACACCAGTCCGACGGAAAGCACGAGGCAGAAACTCGCTCTCAGAAATCCAGAGATCGGACGCATGGAAATCCCTCCCGGTCGCGAGCGGCGGCGGACCGCCGCGCCGCTTCTGTATCGAACGCAGCGAGCGGTCAACGGCGGAAGCATCGAAGGAATCTCAATCCCGTCCCGAGATCAGATGCACGAGAGCAACGAACAGCGCCGCGCCGATGATCGACCACAGAACGGGAAAGGGATGGCGGTCGATCTGAATCACGAAGAGCTCCGGCAGCCGCATCTTGTGCGCGAGCCAGGAGCCGAACAGAGCACCGACGAACCCGACGGCGATCGAAACGAGACAGCCGCCCGTCGTTCCGCCGGCGATCGCCCGTCCGATCGCTCCGCAGACCGCCGCCACCAGCAGGAGCACCAGGAGACCGAGAAGAGAGAAATGCATATTTTCCTGACGTAGACCTGCGACAAGGATAACGGAGGCCGCCCGGAGGCGCCCCGCTCCCATAGAATCCCGCGGAAAAGCTCGAAAGGCAGAGGCATGACGAAGTGGAAGAACACCGATCCGCGCATCGACGCTCATATCGCCAAAGCCGCGGAGTTCGCCCGGCCGATCCTGCGGCACGTGCGAGAGCTGGTGCACGAGGCGTGTCCGGACGTGGAAGAAACCTGGAAATGGAGCTTCCCGACGTTTACCTACCGGGGAAAGATCCTGGCCGGAATGTCCGCGTTCAAGGAGCACTGCACGTTCGGTTTCTGGCATCAGGGGATGACGGAAGTGCTGGAAAAGGATGGCGTGAAGGAAGCCACCGCGATGGGGAGCTTCGGAAAGATTCGCAGCCTCGCCGATCTCCCTTCGGACAGCAAGCTCAAACGGTACATCCAGAAGGCCGCGGCGTTGAACGAGTCCGACGCGCCCGCGCGGCCGCGGCCCGGGCGCGCTCCCGCGAAGGCGCTCGCCGTTCCTGACGATCTCGCCGCGGGGCTGAAGAAGAACAAGGCGGCAAGGGCGACGTTCGACAAGATGAGCCCCAGCCGTCGAAAGGAATACGTCGAGTGGATCATGGAAGCGAAGCGCGAGGAGACGCGGCAAAAGCGGCTCGCGACGGCGCTCGAATGGCTGGCGGAGGGAAAGCCGCGGAACTGGAAGTACGAGAACTGTTGAACGGGGCGGGATGCGGGAGGCGGGAGGCGGGAACAAGAGAGAAGGCTCCAGCCGCCCTTCGCCCGGGTCTATGCTCACCGCATCCATAGCCTGATTCTCATCAACGCGCGGAGGGGTGTTCCGCGCCTTCAGGAGGCGCTTTCATGACGCGGACTTACTTTCTTCGCGGTTCGGGCCTGCTCGCGGGTGTTCTCGGCGTGCTTCTCTCCGCCGCGCCGGCCGCGGCTCAGAAGGCCCCGGCTTCCCCGCCCTCCTCCGGCCTGCCGAGCGAGACGCCCGCGAAGGTCGAGCCGGCGACGTTTGGCTGGGACTACATCAAGCGCGACGTTATGATCCCGATGCGGGACCGGGTCAAGCTCCACACGGTGATTCTCATTCCGAAGGGGGCGAAGGGGGCGCCGATCCTGCTGACACGGACGCCTTACGACGCGACCGAGCTGACGAGCCATTCTCACAGCTCGCACCTCGGACCGATCCTCGCCGGCTACGACAACGCCACGGACGTCATCGTCGAGGGCGGTTACATCCGCGTCGTGCAGGACGTGCGCGGCAAACACGGCTCCGAAGGCGACTACGTCATGAATCGCCCTCTGCACGGGCCTCTCAACGCGACCCCGGTCGATCACGCGACCGACACGTACGACACCATCGACTGGCTCGTGAAGAACATCCCGGAGAGCAACGGCAAAGTCGGGATCCTCGGCATCTCCTACGACGGATTCCTTCCGCTGATGGCGCTCGTCAACCCGCACCCCGCCCTGAAGGTCTCGGTCCCGATGAACCCGATGGTCGATGGATGGATGGGCGACGACTGGTTCCACAACGGCGCGTTCCGCCAGCAGGGCATGCCGTACATCTGGGATCAGGAGGCGACGCGCAAGTCGGACGACAAGTGGTGGCGGACGCACCACGACGACTACGACATGTTCCTCGACGCGGGGTCCGCGGGCGAGCTCGGCCGCCG
>JBDUBP010000173.1:0-1613 GCA_040004075.1 Acidobacteriota bacterium
TCGACTACCGCACGCTCCTGAAGATCTCGTTCCCTCTCTACTGCGCCACGCTGGTCCCCCTGGTCTACCTTCTCTTTTTCGGCGCCCGGATCCAGAACGTCAAGTCCTGGATCCGGTTCGGGTCCTTCCAGTTCCAGCCGGCGGAGCTCGCCAAGATCTCGACCGCGCTCTTAGTCGCCTACCTCTTCGAGAACGAGGACGACGGGCGGCTGCGCCTCTCCGCGTTCGTCAAGCTCGGCGCCATCGTCGGGATCCCCTTTCTGCTGGTGTTCCTACAGCCGGACCTCGGCCTCGCCCTGACGATCCTGCCCCTCCTGGCGGTCGGGCTGTTCTTCGGCGGCCTTCCGCTGCGCGGGTGGATCGCGATCTTTCTCGTCGTCGCGGTCTGCGCGGGAGGCGCGTGGTTCTTTCTGAAGGACTACCAGAAACAGCGGATCTCGACCTTCTTCAATCCCGACCAGGACGTCTTGAAGTCGGGCTACCAGGTGCGGCAGTCCAAGATCGCGGTGGGCTCCGGAGGGTTTACCGGAAAGGGATTCCGCTCGGGGACTCAGAGCCAGCTGCGGTTTCTTCCCGTTCAGCACACGGACTTCATTTTTGCGGTCATCGCCGAAGAGTGGGGATTCCTGGGGGTAATCCTCATCCTCGGGCTCTTTGCGACCCTCGTGCTGCGGTCGCTGACTCTCGCCGGCGTCGCGCGCGACAGGGGAGGAGTGTTTCTGATCCTGGGCCTCGCGGCCGTGATCTTCTTCTCCGTCATGGTCAACGCGTCGATGATGATCGGTCTTCTGCCGACGACCGGAATTCCGCTGCCGCTCGTTTCTTACGGCGGCTCGTCGGTCGCGACGACGTTTCTCTCGATCGGTCTCATCCTGGGCGTTCACTACCGCCGGTTCGCGAACGCGTGAGGAAGGAGCTCCTCGTCAACGCGACGCCGCCCGAAACCCGGGTGGCGTTGATGGAAGACCAGCGCGTCGTCGAGGTGTTCCATGAGCGCCGGGGACATCGGGGGCTGGTGGGTAACATCTACCTCGGCCGCGTGCATCGCGTTCTTCCCGGGATGCAGGCCGCATTCGTCTCCATCGGCCTCGATCGCGACGCGTTCCTGTACGTGGAGGACGCTCTCCCCGGGACCGTCGAAGAGGAAGGGGAGGACACCGCGGGGGGAGCCGCCCGCGGCGGGCCGTCCGAGGAGCGGCCCCGGATCGACGATCTCGTCAAGGAAGGGCAGGAGATCGTCGTCCAGGTCACGAAGGACCCGATGTCGGGCAAGGGCCCGCGTGTGACCGCCGCGCTGTCCCTTCCCGGACGGACGCTCGTGTACCTTCCCTCCGCCCGCGAAATCGGAATCTCGCGCCGCATCGGCGACGAGGCCGAGCGCGACCGGCTGCGCCGGCTTCTGGGAGAGCTGCCCGGCTCCGGGGGGCTCATCGCGCGTACGGCGGCCGCAGGCGCCGGCCCTGCGGAACTGGCCGCCGACCAGCGCTACCTGATGGAGCTCGCGGCCCGCGTCGCCCGGCAGGCGGAGCGCTCGACCGCTCCGGCCCTCCTTCACCGTGAGCTCGACCTCGCCCTGCGCGTCGTACGGGACCTCGTGTCCACGGATTTCGCGG